>NZ_JBTSWJ010000001.1:75267-596865 GCF_054612375.1 Alsobacter sp. R-9
AGGTGGTCGCCAAGGTGGGCGGTCAGGAACTGGTCTGCGTCTTCCGCGAGCGAATCACGGCGAAGCCCGGCGAGTCCATCGGCATCGCGCCCGATCCGAATCTCGTGCATCTGTTCGACGGCGAGAGCGGCGCCCGCCTGAACTGAGATCCTCCGCGGGGGCGCCCGGCGAGGCCGGACGCCCCTGCAACGCCTCCGTCCCGGCCTCGAAGCCGGGTCGTTCAAACAGGGCCGGGAGGCCCACTCCAGGGAAGGACATGCCATGACGAACTTCGATCGTCGTTCCGTGATCAAGGCTGGCGCAACGCTGGGCATCGCCGGCGCCACCGGCCTGCTCGACTACGCGAAGGCCTGGGCGCAGGCCTCGCCGTTCAAGCCGGAGGCGAACGCCAAGATCAGCATCCTGCGCTGGAAGCGCTTCGTCGAAGCCGAGGACGCGCAGTTCATGAAGCTGGTCGACGCCTTCTCGAAGGCGACCGGCGTCCAGGTCGCCGTCTCCAACGAGTCCTTCGACGACATCCAGCCGAAGGCGTCCGTCGCGGCCAACACGGGCACCGGCCCCGACATGGTGTGGGGCCTCCACTCGCTGCCGCAGCTCTTCCCCGACAAGTGCCTCGAGGTGGGCGACGTCGCCGACTACCTCGGCAAGAAGTACGGCGGATGGGTGCCTGCCGCGGTGGCGACGGCCCAGCACAAGGGCAAGTGGATCGCGATCCCGGTCGCCTTCAACGGCGGCTACATCAACTATCGCATCTCGATGGTCGAGAAGGCCGGCTTCAAGGCCGTCCCCGGAGATACCGCGGGCTTCCTCGAGCTGATGCGGGCCCTGAAGAAGAACGGCACGCCTGGCGGCTTCGCCCTTGGCCATGCGACGGGCGACGGCAACGGCTGGGTCCACTGGCTGCTCTGGTCGCACGGCTCGTACCTCATCGACAAGGACGAGAAGGTCATCATCAACTC
The DNA here is from genome assembly GCF_054612375.1 of Alsobacter sp. R-9. Classification (NCBI taxonomy): domain Bacteria; kingdom Pseudomonadati; phylum Pseudomonadota; class Alphaproteobacteria; order Hyphomicrobiales; family Alsobacteraceae; genus Alsobacter; species Alsobacter sp. R-9. The sequence goes on from NZ_JBTSWJ010000001.1 coordinate 76,227, forward strand.
GCCCGAGACCGCCAAGGCGCTGGAGTACGGCAAGCAGCTCTACGAGACCTTCGTGCCCGGCACCGCGTCGTGGAACGACTCGTCGAACAACAAGGCGTTCCTCGCCGGCGAACTGTCGCTGACCGCGAACGGCATCTCGATCTACGCCACGGCCAAGGCGCAGAACATGACCGCCATCGCCGACGACATGAACCACGCGCTGTGGCCGGTCGGCCCGGTCGGCAAGCCGCAGGAGCTGCAGCTGCTGTTCCCGCTCCTCACCTTCAAGTTCACGAAGAACCCGAAGGCCTGCAAGGCGTTCGTGGCCTTCATGATGGAGGCGGAGAACTACAACCCGTGGCTGGAGGCCGCCGCAGGCTACCTGACGGGGCCGCTCAACGCCTTCGACAGCAACCCGGTCTGGACGAAGGACCCGAAGAACACCGTCTTCCGCGACGCCGGCAAGCGCACGCTGCCGGCCAGCGGCATCGGCCCGGTGAGCGAGAAGGCGGCCGCTGCCATCGCCGACTTCATCCTCGTCGACATGGTCGCCAACGTCTGCACGGGCCGCGAGGACGTGAAGGGTGCCATGGCCGTGGCGGAGCGGCAGGCCAAGCGCCTGTTCCGCTGACACTCGCTGAACCGGCCGCGCGGCGCTGCCGCGCGGCCGCGTTCCTCGTCCGCCGCGCGGACGCCCTCTGCCCGGGGTGAGCACGATGACCGACCGAACTGCGGGCAGCCTCGCCGCTGCGGCGCGCCGACCCTCTGCCTACGACCGCCTGCGCGTCAACCGGAACTGGCTCGGGTTCTGGTTCATGGTCCCGGCGGCGCTGATCCTCATCCTGTTCCTCGGCTATCCGCTGGCGAAGGGAGTCTGGCTCTCTTTCACGGACGCCAAGATCGGTCGGGACGGCCAGTGGATCGGGCTGGAGAACTACGAGTGGCTCGGGTTGCCGTGGTGGAAGGACCGCGACGGCATCTTCTGGCTGTCGGTCTTCAACACGCTCGTCTACACGATCGTCGCGTCCATCGTGAAGTTCGTGGTGGGCCTGTACCTTGCGCTGCTGCTCAACCAGCACTTGCCGTTCAAGGCGATCATCCGCTCCATCGTGCTGATCCCCTTCGTGGTGCCGACGGTGCTGTCGGCCATCGCCTTCTGGTGGATCTACGACAGCCAGTTCTCGATCATCTCGTGGTCGCTGCGCCAGATGGGCCTCATCGACCACAACATCAACTTCCTCGGCGACCCCAACAACGCGCGCGCCTCGCTCATCTTCGCCAACATCTGGCGCGGCGTGCCGTTCATCGCCATCACGCTGCTCGCGGGCCTGCAGACCGTGTCGCCCTCGCTCTACGAGGCGGCGACGCTGGACGGCGCGTCGAAGTGGCAGATCTTCCGGCACATCACCTTCCCGCTGCTGACGCCGATCATCGCGGTGGTGATGACCTTCTCGGTGCTCTTCACCTTCACCGACTTCCAGCTCGTCTGGGCGATGACGCGCGGCGGGCCGGTCAACGCCACCCACCTCATGGCGACGCTGTCCTACCAGCGCGCGATCCTGGCCGGAAACCTCGGGGAGGGGGCCGCCATCGCCACGGCGATGGTGCCGTTCCTGCTCTTCGCGATCATGGTGTCGTGGTTCGGGCTGCAGCGCCGCAAGTGGCAGCAGGGAGGCAGCGATGAGTGAGGCCACCGTCCAGGGCCGCGCGACCCTCACCGACACGTCGGAGGGCATGGCCTATCTCGACACGCTGCCGCGGCGGATCGTGACGGTCTACCTGCCCCTCTTCGTCATCATGGCCGTGCTGATCTTCCCGTTCTACTGGATGGTCCTCACGGCCATCAAACCGGACGAGCAGCTGATCGACATGGATACCTACAACCCGTTCTGGGTGGTGGGGCCGACGTTCAAGCACATCAACAAGCTGCTGTTCGAGAGCAACTATCCGCGGTGGCTCTGGAACACGATGTACGTCTCGGTGATCGCGACGCTGCTGTCGCTCTTCGCCAGCGTGCTGGCCGCCTACGCCATCGTTCGCATCCGCTACAGGGGCGCGCAGTGGGTCGGCGCCGCGATCTTCCTCGCCTACCTCGTGCCCCCGTCGATCCTGTTCATCCCGCTGGCGACCATCATCCAGTGGTACGGCCTGTTCGACAGCCCCCTGTCGCTGATCCTCGTCTATCCGACGATCCTGATCCCGTTCTCGACGTGGCTCCTGATGGGCTACTTCAAGACGATCCCCTACGAGCTCGAGGAGTGCGCCCTGATCGACGGTGCCTCGCGGTGGCAGATCCTCACCAAGATCATCCTGCCGCTGGCCGTGCCCGGGCTGATCTCGGCGTCGATCTTCTCGCTCACGCTGTGCTGGAACGAGTTCATCTACGCGCTGACGTTCCTCTCCTCGACCGAGAACAAGACCGTTCCCGTGGCGATCGTCAGCGAGTTCGTGGACGGCGACATCTATCGCTGGGGCTCGCTGATGGCCGGCGCCCTCGTCGGGTCACTGCCCCTCGTCATCCTCTACTCGTTCTTCGTGGAGCATTACGTCTCCGCCATGACGGGCGCCGTGAAGGAGTAAGCACGATGTCCACGCTCGTCGGTTTCGTGGGGCTCGGCGCCATGGGCCTGCCGATGGCGACCAACCTCGCGCGGCGGCAGTTCCGCGTGCGTGGCTTCGACATGCGCCGCGAGGCGATGGACGCGCTCGTGGCCGCAGGCGGCAGCGGCGCCGCTTCCGCCGCCGAGGCGGCGGCCGGGGCCGAGGTGCTGGTCCTCATGGTGGTCAATGCCGCGCAGGCCGAGGACGTGCTGTTCGGCGCCGGCGCGCTCGATGCGCTCGCCGCCGGAGCGAGTGTCGTCCTGATGGCGACCTGCCCTCCCAATGCGGTCGCGGCACTCGCGGGACGGGTGGCTGCGACCGGCCGCGCGCTTGTCGACGCGCCCGTCTCCGGCGGCGTGGTCGGCGCGACGAAGGGTACGCTGACGATCATGGTGGGCGCGCCGAAGGCCCAGGTGGAGCGGGTGCGACCGGTGCTCGACGCGCTCGGCGACAAGGTCTTCCACGTCGGCGAGACACCCGGCCAGGGTGCGGCCGTGAAGACCGTCAATCAGCTGTTGTGCGGCGTGCACATCGCGGCCGCGGCGGAGGGGCTGGCGCTGGCCGAGAAGGCGGGCGTCGACCCGGCCATGGCCTTGCCGATCCTGCAGGGCTCGGCCGCCGGCAGCTGGATGCTGAATGACCGCGGCCCGCGCATGCTGGAGGACCAGCCGCGGGTCACAAGTGCGGTCGACATCTTCGTCAAGGACCTGTCGATCGTGCTCGACGCCGGGCGGGCAGGAAAGGTGGCCACGCCGCTCGCCGCGGTCGCGCACCAGATGTTCCTCGCGGCCTCGGCCCAGGGCCTCGGCCACGAGGACGACAGCCAGGTGATCGAGGTCTACCGGCAGCTCGCGGGGCTGGACGACTAGGTGGTCCCGCCTGCCGCGGCGGAAGGTCTTGCCTGCAGCGAGAACCGCCGGACGTCTTCAACCAGCGCGATGAAGCGTGCTGCCGCGTGGTCGACGAAGGCGCGGCCGATCTCGGCGCTTGCCGCGGAAGCGTCGCCGAGGGCGCCTGCGGGGTGAAGGTCCTGCGCCATCCACGCGAAGCCGGCGGGGCGGGTGGCGCGAAGGACCGAAAAGGCCGCCTCCATCTCCCTGCCGCGCGAGGCAAAATCCGCCGCGCGGTCCATCCGCACGAGGTCGGGGCGGTGGGCCAGCATGATCGATGTCTCGACGAGTCCGCCGTGCCAGTCGTGCTGAAGGTCCACCTCCGCCACGACGCCCGGCGGCGCGCCGAGGCGTGACCACGAGGTGGTGACGGCCACCATCCCGCAGCGGACGCGCAGGGCCTGGGCGACGATCTCCATGGCGGCGCTGTTGCCGCCGTGGGAGCTGACGAGGACGATCCGGCCGCATCCGGCGCGATGCACCGCCTCGCCGAGGGCCGTCCAGGCGGGGATGGCGAGGGTCGGGGTGAGGTTCAGAGTCCCGGGAAACGCGAGATGCTCGTCCGACGCGCCTACGGATTGCACCGGCAGTACCACCAGAGGCAGTTCAGATGGGGCAGTTGCCAGCACCTGTTGCAGATGCGCGTCCATGATGAAGCGATCGACGCCCAGCGGGAGGTGAGGGCCGTGCTGCTCGACGGCGGCGAGGGGGAGCACGGCGACCGCTGCGAAGAGGGCGCCGGAGTCGAGGTCGGAGCGGGAGAGTTCAGTCCAGTGGCGTGGCAGCATCGGCCGTCCGGCAGGGCGCTTCGAGGTCACGGTGCGTCGCAAGGGCGGGTGCCGATGGCGTGCAGGACGCACTATATGGGGAGCGCCGCGCGACGCCGAGCCCTCTTCGGTCCCGCCGCGGCGAGTCGAGGGTCCCGATGCCGCTTCCTGTCGCCGACTGTCTGAAAAACCTTGCCTTCGCAACTTTCGCGCTGGTCGGTTCCGTGACCGCGGCCGCGGCGCTCGACAAGGTGACGTTCGGCACGAACTGGGTGGCGCAGCCCGAGCACGGCGGATTCTACCAGGCTGTGGCCGACGGCACCTATGCCCGCTACGGGCTCGACGTGACGATCGTGCCGGGGGGGCCGCAGGTGAACAACCGCCTGCTGCTGCCGACGGGGAAGATCGACTTCTACATGGGTGGCAACCTGATCCAGGCCTTTTCGGCGGTGGAGCAGGGCATCCCGACTCTCGTCGTCGCGGCGATGTTCCAGAAGGAACCGCAGGTGATCCTCGCCCATCCGGGGCAGAACTTCGAGCGCTTCGAGGATCTCAGGACGGCGACGCTGTTCCTGTCCAAGCAGACCGTGGCGTCCACCTTTCAATGGATGAAGGCGGAGTGGGGGTTCCGGGACGAGCAGGTGAAACCCTACGCGTTCTCGGTGGCGCCGTTCCTGGCGGACAAGCGGTCGGCGCAACAGGGATACGTGACGTCGGAGCCGCTGGCGATCCGCAAGGCGGGCGGCTTCGAGCCGAAGGTCTTCCTGCTCGCCGACTACGGCTTCGACACGTACTCGACGACCATCGAGACGCGCCGGGAGCTCGTCGATCGCAATCCCGACCTCGTCCGGCGGTTCGTCGAGGCCTCCATCGTCGGCTGGTACACGTACCTCTACGGCGACAACACGCGCGGCAACGCGCTGATCAAGCGCGAAAACCCCGACATCACCGACGAGCTCATCGCCTACTCGGTGAAGGCGATGAAGGACTACGGCATCGTCGATTCCGGCGAGACGCTGGAGAAGGGGATCGGGGCGATGAACGACGCCCGTTTCCGCAGCTTCTACGACCGGATGGTGAAATCGGGGGTCGTTAAGCCCGGGCTCGACATCTCCCGCGCGTACACTCTCTCCTTCGTCAACCGCGGCATCGGGCGCGACCTGAGGCCGAAACCGTGAGCGAGGGGGCGGACACTCGGTCCATTCTCGCTCTCTCGAGCGTCGGAAAGAGCTTTCCCGGCGGCGCCGAGGCCCTCTCCGGCGTCTCCCTCACCCTTCGCCCGGGCGAATTCCTGTCGATCCTCGGCCCGTCCGGCTGCGGAAAGACGACGCTGCTGCGGATCATGGCCGGGCTGGACGAGCCTACCGCCGGCACGATCCACGGCATGGTCTCCCCGGCGTCCGCGGCGGACACCGTCCCCATCGGCTATGTCTTCCAGGATCCGACGCTGATGCCGTGGGCGAGCGCGTGGGACAACGTATTCCTGCCCCTGAGGATTGCAGGAGCGGGACGGCAGGCCGCCGCCGACCGCGTCGCGGCGACGCTCGACTTCGTCGGTCTCGCCGGCTTCGCGGATGCCCTCCCGCACCAGCTCTCCGGAGGCATGCGGATGCGCGTTTCGATAGCGCGCGCCTTGGTTACGCAACCCAAGATTTTGCTGATGGACGAGCCCTTCGCGGCGCTCGACGAGATCACCCGGTTCCGGCTGAACGACGACCTGCTGCGCAGCGTCGCCGCCACGGGTTGCACCGTGGTCTTCGTCACGCACTCGGTCTACGAGAGCGTCTACCTGTCCACCCGCATCGCGGTCATGACCCCGCGCCCGGGCCGCATCGCCGCCGAGATTCCTGTCGCCCTGCCGCACGGGCGGGACGCGGCGCTGCGCGGCGATCCACGCTACCTCGCCGCGGTCGCCGCCGTGTCGGGGGCCCTGCATGCGGCGATGGCCGACGAAGCGGAGCGGGCGGCGTGAGCGCGTCCACCCTTCCGCGCGGCGTCGCGGTCGGCTTGCCTGTGGCCGTGCTGGGACTGGCGGTGGCGGGCTGGGAAGCGGCGGTGCGGCTCGCGGGCATCCCGCCCTACGTGCTGCCGGCTCCGTCGGCGGTCCTCGCGGCGCTGTGGACCGACCGGGCGATCCTTCTGCCGGCGCTGGGCGTCACGCTCGGCATCACGGCGCTGGCCTTCGCTTCGGCGCTGGCGGGCGGGCTGCTGCTCGGCATCGCGCTCACCCGCTCGCCCTGGGCAGAGGCGGCCTTCGCGCCGTTCGCCGTGATCCTCCAGGTGACGCCGCTGGTGGCGCTGGCGCCGGTGCTCGTCATCTACGCCGGCACCGAGGGCACTGTGGCGATCAGCGCCTTCCTCGTCGCGTTCTTCCCGGTGCTGGCGGGAACCATGGTGGGGCTGCAGTCGGCGGACCGCGGCCTGCGCGACCTGTTCCGGCTGCACCGGGCGAAACCGTGGCAGCGGCTCCTGTGGCTGGAGCTGCCCACCGCCGTGCCCTTCGTCGTCGCGGGCGTCCGCACTGCGGCCGGCCTGTCGCTGATCGGTGCCGTGGTGGCCGAGTTCGTCGCGGGCACCGGGGGCGCGCGGGCGGGCCTCGCCTACCGGCTGGTCGAGGCGAGCTACCGGCTCAACGTGCCGCGGCTGTTCGCCGCCGCGGTGCTCATCGGGCTTGCGGGGGTCGCCATCTACGGGGCGGTCGGCCTCGTGTCGCGGATGGTCCTGCGGCGGTGGCGGCCGGGCTGACGCTGAACGCGGAGCACCCCCGCACCATACTTTCCCCGCACGGGGGAGGGGAGCCGGATCCCGAGATGTGGCGGGTCCAGCGTCGCGGTGGGTGCATGACGCGGTGCCGAACGCGGGATACCGGGGCGCCGCCGCATGCTTTACGGTGCCGGCGTTTCGGACGGGCGGGTGGATGACGGTAGGGACCACGGTAACGGGTGACGCGGCTGCGCGGCGCGAGCGGCTCATCGGCATCCTGCTGATGTGCAGCGCCGTGCTGTGCTTCTCCGGACTCGACACGACGGCGAAGTTCCTCAGCCGCGAGTTGCCGACGGCGCAGGTGGTTTGGGCGCGCTACTTCGCCAACGTCATGATCGTGCTCGCCGTGCTGAACCCCGTCACCCAACCCGGCGTGCTGCGCTCGTCGCGCCTCGGGCTGCAGATCGTGCGGTCGGCTCTGCTGCTGAGCTCCACGGGGCTGAACTTCATCGCGCTGCGCTACCTGCAACTCGCCGAGACGACGGCCATCACCTTCATGACGCCGCTCCTCGTCGTGCTGCTGGCAGCGCCGATCCTGGGCGAGAAGATCGGCGCGCGGCGGCTGGGGGCGATCGTCGTCGGGTTCGTCGGCGTGCTCGTGGTGACGCGGCCCTTCGTCGGCGGGATGCATCCTGCCGCGCTCTTCTCCGTGCTGGGCTGTTTCGCCTACGCGACCTACGCCATCACCACGCGGATGCTGGCGCACGCAGACAAACCGCAGACGACGCTGGTGTATTCGGGGCTCGCCGGCGTGCTCGTGCTGACGCCGCTGCTGCCTCTGTTCTGGGTCGACCCGCCCTCGTGGCGCACCTGGGCCTTCATGGCTTCGATGGGCGTCTACGCAGCCGTCGGCCACTACTTCCTCATCCTCGCGCACCAGCGGGCCCCGGCAGGCATCCTCTCGCCGTTCATGTACTCGCAGCTGCTGTGGATGGTGGCGCTGGGCTACGTCGTCTTCGGCGACATCCCGGACGCGTTCACGCTCGCGGGCGGGATCATCGTCGTGGCGTCCGGGCTCTATCTGCTGTCGCTGGAACGGCGGCGCGGGTAGGGGTAGTGCAGCCCTTCACCCAAGTCACCCTGCGTGCGTTGGCGCGACCGGCACGCCCCAGCCCCTCCCCATAAGGCGGCGGGCGGTGCAGCCTGACGCGGACGGGACCTGCCGGTGTCCGGCGCGCGTGCCTTTCATCGCCGCGATTCAGTTGAAGGCCTCTGTCGACCTCCCTCCCGCTTGTGGGGAGGGATCGAGGGTGGAGGCCTTCGGTTCGTGGGGAGCGGCCCGGACGCCCGCAGCCCCGTCACACCGCCACGGAGTGCCGGGCAGCGCCCTTGCGCAGGTAGCTGTCGAAGGCGGCGGCGGCGAGGCGCATGAAGGGGCGGCCAGCCGGCGTGAGGCGGAGGCGGCGGCCGTCCAGCACGAGGACGCCGTCGCGCTGCAGCGCCTCGAGGTCCGGGATGGCATCGTCCAGCGCATCGGCATGGCCGTAGCCGGCGTCGGCGGCGGCGCCGAAGTCCACGGCGAAGTCACACATCAGGCGCTCGATCACGCCGGCGCGGACGTGGTCGTCCGGCGAGAAGGCGATGCCCCGCACGATGGGGAGGCGGCCTTCCTCGACGGCGCGGCGCCAGTTGCCGACGTCGGGAGCATTCTGGACGAAGCCCTGCGGCAGCCGGCCAATCGACGAGGCGCCCAAGCCGAGCAGGGCGTCGGCGACGTCGGTCGTGTAGCCCTGGAAGTTGCGGCGCAGCGTGCCCTCGCGGGCGGCGACTGCCATGGGATCGTCCGGACGGGCGAAGTGGTCGAGGCCGATGACCTCGTAACCCTGGGCCAGCAGGGCGCGGGTCGCGGCGTCGGCCTGCTCAAGCCGCTCGCCCGCGCCGGGCAGCGTGGCGGCGTCGATGAGGCGCTGGTGCGTCTTGAACCACGGCACGTGGGCGTAGCCGAAAATCGCCAGCCGCGACGGCGACAGGCTGGCAGCGAGTTCCGCCGTGTGGATGACGTTGGCGACGCTCTGCTTCGGCAGGCCGTACATGAGGTCGAGGTTGATGGCGTCGATGCCCTGCGCGCGCAGAAGGCCGACGCACTGGGCGACGACCTCGAAGGGCTGCACGCGGCCGATGGCCTCCTGCACGTGCAGGTTGAGGTCCTGCACGCCGAGGCTGGCGCGGTTGACGCCCATGCGGGCCAGGCCCTCGACCAGCGCGGCGTCGACCGTACGCGGGTCGAGCTCGATCGCGTGCTCCTCCACGGCGGAGAGGTCGAACCTCTCGCGCAGCCGGCCGACGAGGCGGTTGAGCCGGTCGGGCCCCAGCAGGCTCGGCGTGCCGCCGCCCCAGTGGATGTGGGTGACGCGCCGTGCCGCGGTGGCGCGGGCCAGCCCGTCGATCTCCTGCAGCAGCGTCTCGGTGTACGTGTCCAGCGGGTCGTCGCGGCGGGCGGCCTTGGTGTGGCAGCCGCAATAGGTGCAGATCGAGCGACAGTACGGGACGTGGAGGTACAGCGAGAGGCTCGCGTCCTCCGGCAGCCCGGCCATCCAGCCGGCGGCCACGGCAGCATCGACTTCGGCGTTGAAATGGGGAGCGGTCGGGTAGCTCGTGTAGCGAGGAACCGACTTCTCGGCGAGGACGAGGGGGGACAGGGGAGCGTTCATGCGCGCACTGTCGCGCGCAGGCCCGGACCGTTCGTTGATCAGGATCAAGGAACGGGACGGTGGGTGGGGGCGGTCTTCATCGCGGCGGTCGTGACCCCCACCCCCAACCCCTCCCCACAAGGGGGAGGGGAGCGGTAAGGTGGCGGTGTCGTGAACGGAGCGCTGCCGCAGGCCGTTTCGGCACCAAAGCCGGCAGCGCGTCCGGGAGTTGAAGCGAGCGGGGCGTCGTCCCCCTCCCCCCTTGTGGGGAGGGGCAAGGGGTGGGGGTTTCGCCGGCTCTTCCCGGACGACCTCCGACCGTGCGCGGAAAGGCGGAAGAAGGACCGCTCAGTCCTTCAGGCCGTTGCGGCGTGCGACGGCGGTGGCGAGCATGGGGACGTAGTCGTCGTCGCCGCCGGCGTTGACGGCCAGCGCGTAGCTGCCCTTCACGGCGTTGCCCAGGGCGTTCGCGACCTCCGCGGCGTTGGCCATCGACTCGAGGTAGCGCATGTCCTTGTAGGCGTTGCGCAGCGTGAACTTGTGGGCGTCGCGATCCTGCTCCAGCGTCCACTTCATGAAGGTCTGGTAGAAGCCGCAGTCCATGCGCCCGCCACGGATGACGCTGTCGAAGCGCTGCGGCGTGATGCCCACCTTGCGGGCCAGCGCCAGTGCCTCGGCGTAGAGCGCGCCGTAGCCCATGGCGATGAAGTTGTTGAGGAGCTTCATGCGGTGGCCGTCGCCGGGGCCGCCGATGTGGATGACGCGGCCGGCCCAGGTGTCGAGCACGGGCTTCAGCCGGACGAAGTCGGCGTCCGTCGCGCCGACCATGGTGTCGAGCGTGCCCTCCCACGCCTCCTTGGGCGTGCGCGACAGCGGCGCGTCGACGAGGCTGACGCCGACGGCGGCGAGCTCGGCGGCGAGCGCGGCGGTCGAGGTGGGGTCGGCAGTCGAGCAGTCGACGACGATGGAGCCGGGGGCGAGGCCCTCCTTCAGCCCGCCGGGGCCGCGGATCACGGCCTCGACCTCGGGCGACCCGGTGACGCAGACGAAGACGATGGTGGAGGCGCGGGCGACCTCGGCGGCGGAGGCGGCCTCGCGCGCGCCGCGCTTCACGAGGTCTTCGACGGGGGCGCGGTTGCGGTGGCCGACGATGGTCAGGGGGTAGCCCTTCTCGACGATGTTCTTCGCCATGCCGTGGCCCATGAGGCCTACGCCGACGAAGCCGATCCGCTCTCCCGATGACGCGTTCGTCATGGTCGTCCCTCCCGATGTCGCATTGCCGACTTGGTTTCAATCGATATGATCAAGGGATTAGAGCATGCCGCGTATCGGGGAAAGCCCACCGCAAAGGGGACCGGCGCAGCGGCGTGCCGGTCGCCGGGCCGCACCGGCGCGGCAAGGGGAGGCGACGGGGGTGGGGATCGAGCAGGGGCGCGTGACGCTGCAGGTGATCGCCGATCGCCTCGACGTCTCCACCGCGACGGTGTCGCTGGCCCTGCGCGGCAGCCCGGTCGTCGCCGATGCCACCCGCGAGCGGGTCCAGGCGCTCGCGCGCGAGCTGGGCTACATCTACAACCGCAGCGCCGCCAGCCTGCGCACCGCGCGCACCAACATGATCGCGGTGGGCTTCCACGACATCACCAACCCCTATTTCGCCGAGTTGCTCTCGGCCATCGAGGACGCCGCCTCCGAGGCGGGCAAGACGATCCTGCTCGGCACCTACGGCGAAAGCCTGCCGCGGCAGGAGCGGGTGCTCGGCTCGCTGCGCGAGTACCGCCCCGACGGCATGATCCTGTGCGCCGCCGGCGGCACGGGGCACGAGACGGTGGAGCACTTCCTCGCCGCGCGCATCCCGGTGGTGCAACTGTCGCGACTCGTGGAAGGGCTCGACCTGGACTTCGTCGGCGCCGACGACCGAAAAGGTGCGGAGGGCGCGGTGGCGCACCTGCATGGGCTCGGCCACCGGCGCATCGCCATGATCGGCGGGACGGACCTCACCTCGACCGGCCGCAACCGGCGGCAGGGCTACCGCGACGGGCTCGCACGGCACGGGCTGGCGTTCGATCCGGCGCTGGTGGTGGACGGCTTCGGCACGCGCGAGACGGGGCTGCGCGGGATCCTGGAACTGCTCGACCGGCCGGATCCGCCGACGGCGGCGCTGTGCTTCAACGACCTCATTGCCTTCGGCGCCATGCTGGGCCTGCGCCACCGTGGGCTGGAGGCGGGGCCGGCGTTCTCGATCGTCGGCTGCGACGACGTGAAGGAGGCGGCGCTGTGGTACCCCGCGCTGACCACCATCCACAACCGCCAGGACGAGATGGGCCGCGGCGCCGCCGAGGTGCTGGTCGCGCGCATCGAGGACCCGTCCCGGCCGACGCGCCGGATCCTGCTGGAGCCGCGGCTCGTGGTGCGCGGCACGACCGCCCCGCCCGCCGCGCGGACGCGCTGAAGTCGGCGCGCCCGGGGGCCTTGCCAGCGGCAGCGGGGCCGTGTTCCCTCCGGGGGACGCCACCCGCCCGGAGCTTCCGATGACCGACTATCCCCGCGACATGACCGGCTACGGCCGCTCGACGCCCGATCCGCGCTGGCCGGGGGGCGCGCATGTCTGCGTGCAGTTCGTCATCAACTACGAGGAGGGCGGCGAGAACAACGTCCTGCACGGCGACGCCGCGTCCGAGGCGTTCCTGTCCGAGATCGTCGGCGCGCAGGCCTGGCCGGGACAGCGGCACTGGAACATGGAGTCGATCTACGAGTACGGCGCGCGCGCCGGCTTCTGGCGGCTGTGGCGCATGTTCACCCGCCGCGCCATGCCGGTGACGGTGTACGGCGTCGCCACCGCGCTGATGCGCGGGCGCGAGCAGGTCGCCGCCATGCAGGAAGCCGGCTGGGAGATCGCGTCGCACGGCTACAAGTGGATCGAGTACAAGGACATGCCGGAGGAGGAGGAGCGCCGCCACCTCTCCGAGGCGATCCGCATCCATGCCGAGGTCACGGGCACTCGGCCGACCGGCTGGTACCTCGGCCGCTGTTCCATGAACACGACCCGGCTGGTGATGGAGGAGGGCGGCTTCGCCTACTCGTCCGACAGCTATGCCGACGACCTGCCCTACTGGGTGCAGGGGCCGAAGGGCCCGCACCTGATCGTCCCCTACACGCTCGACGCCAACGACATGCGCTTCGCCACGCCGCAGGGGTTCAACAGCGGCGACCAGTTCTTCAGCTACCTGAAGGACACGTTCGACGTGCTGTGGCGCGAGGGCGCCGAGGGGGTGCCGAAGATGTTCAACGTCGGCCTGCACTGCCGGCTCGTCGGCCGCCCCGGCCGCGCCGCCGCGCTGGAGCGGTTCCTCGACTACGTGCAGTCGCACGACAAGGTGTGGGTGGCGCGGCGCATCGACATCGCCGACCACTGGCGCGCCGTGCACCCCGCGGGGTGAGGCAGGCGGCAGGGCGGCGGAATCCTTCGGGTCGACTCTTCGCGCCCCCAGCGGGCCCCCACCACCAATCCCTCTCCACGAGGGGGAGCGGAGCGGACAGCGCGAGGCTGCGACGCGTCCGGACATGCGCCGAAGACGGGCCTCCCCTCCCCCTCATGGGGAGAGGCAGGGATGGGGTTAGGGACGCCGGATCGACGCCCCGCCTCACTCCGCCTTCCAGGGGAAGGTCCACGTCTCCGTGAGGGCGCGGTTCCCGGCCTTGAGGAAGGCGCGGATGTCCGTGGACTGGCCCTTCTCCAGCGCCACGTCGATGGCGGCGCGGAAGCCCTCGGTCTTGGGATTGGGCGTGAGCCAGGTGCGGACGATGCGGCCATTGGAGACGGACGGCACGATCTGCACCTTCTCCGGATCGCCGAGATAGTAGGCGAGGTCGCCGCCGGAGAAGTCGATGATGAAGCGGCGCGTGTTGGGCGGCGGCTGCTCGGCGGAGCCGAGCGCACGGGGCGAGGTCTGCCACGTGTTCAGGGCCGCGCCGCCGGGGTGCAGCTCGAAGTCCTTGGTGACCGCGCTGATGCGGTAGCGCCAGACGAGGTTCTGCCCCGGCTCGGGGACGGCCTTCGGCGTCCAGTACGCCACGATGTTGTCGTTGGTCTCGTCGCCTGTGGGGATCTCGACGAGGTCGATGCGGCCCTCGCCCCAGTTGTCGCGCGGCTCCACCCAGTAGCTCGGCCGCAGCTCGTAGCCGAGATCGAGGTCCTGGTAGTGCTCGAAGGTGCGGTCGCGCTGCATGAGGCCGAAGCCGCGCGGGTTGGTGTCGAGGAAGCTCGACACGCTGATCTCGCGCGTGTTGCGCAGCGGGCGCCAGATCCACTCGCCGGCGCCGGTGTGCATCAGCAGTCCGTCGCTGTCGTGCAACTCGGGGCGGAAGTCGTCGAAGAAGCGGCGGTCGTTCTCGCCGACGTAGAACATCGAGGTGAGCGGCGCGATGCCGATGCGCGGCACCGGCCGCCGCGGGACGATGGTGGCGGTGACATCGACGACCGTCTGCGTCGCCGGGTAGACGAAGAACTGGAAGGCGCCCGTCAGTGAGGCGGAGTCCATCAGCGCGTAGACGACGGCGCGGTCGGCGTCGGCGCCCGGCGCCTCGATCCAGAACTCCTTGAAGATCGGGAATTCCTCGGTCTCCTTGGCGCCCACGCCGATGGCGAGGCCGCGAGCGGAGAGGCCGTAGCGCTGGCCGCGGCCGAGGAAGCGGAAGTAGCTCGCGCCGAGGAACGAGATCAGCTCGTCCTGCACCTTGGGATCGTTGAGCGGGTAATGCAGGCGAAAGCCGGCGAAGCCGAGGTTGACCGGCAGCGCCCGGTCGAACTTGTTGCGGCCGTAGTCGAACAGCGAGGCCGAGTAGGGCACCGGCGTCGGGATGCCGTCGCGGATCAGGTTCACCGTCACCGTGCGGGTGAACAGGAAGCCCGGATGGAACATCTGCATCCGGTAGGCGCCGCCGTTCTGGCCGAGCAGCGCCTTGTCCGGACGGAAGCGGATGTCGCGGTAGCTGTCATAGTCGAGCTTGCCCAGCGCGTCCGGCAGCGCCGGCACCGTCGCGTCGTAGGGCAGGGCCGCGAGGTCGCGGGCGCGTCGGACGACGTCATCGTAGCCGAATCGGGTCGGAGCCCCGGCGGCTGGCGCCGGTTGGGTCTGGGCAAAGGCCGGAGAAGCCAGGATGGCGGCGGAGAGGCTCCCGAGGCTCTCGATGAAGCTGCGGCGGGACAGGCGCATGGGGACGGTCTCGGCGGATGGAGGCGGAGGCGTTGCGGGAGGCGATTCGAGCAGGCGGCGGGCCTTTGCCACCGTACCGTCCGGCAGCGCCCGGGGCGCGGCGCGAGGACGAGGCGGTTCGGCCCGTGTTCCACCCGGTTATCAGAGACTTAGAGACGATGTTAGTCATTTTCGAGAGACGCTGAAAAAACGCTTGAATGCGACAGGCAACGCGCCTATCTCTCCCTCGCCCAATTTCGCACGTGCCTGTGGTCGCGTGCTGGTCGGTGGGCATCCGGACAAGAGGCCGGACAGCCGCCCGGGACAGGATCGGGACCAATGGGGTGGGAACCCCGCTGGCGATGATCCCGGCAGCAATGCCGCGTTCCGAACCCTGACCAGCAGCCGGAGGCGAAACCGGCGTACCCTGCTCTCCCCAGGGGACGCGACTTAAAGCAACGACGGAGCGGGCTTTTTTGGTCTCGTCCGGCCCTCCAAAGGCCGGGTCACCGAAGAGGCTTGTCCTTCTTGCCAGGCGTGCGGAGCGGGATCTTCCCGGTCCAATCCAAGGCAGTTCATCGCGGGTGACCTCACCCGGCATCGGCGTCTCCATCGCGCCGTGCCGCGGGACCGTCGCCCGGGTTCGACTCACCGGCGGCGCGAGCCGTCGACCTTGGCCATGCGGCGCCAGCCGCAACTTGATCCCGGGAGGACGTGCCATGACCGCACGCATCCGCGAATTCCTGCGCAACCGACGCGAGGACGGCCCCTGCATGGTCCTCGACCTCGATGTCGTGCGCGACAACTACAACGCCTTCGCCCGGGCGCTGCCGGACACGCGCGTGTTCTACGCCGTGAAGGCGAACCCGGCGCCGGAGGTGCTGCACCTCCTGGCCACGCTCGGCTCCTGCTTCGACACCGCCTCGGTCGCCGAGATCGAGATGGCGCTCGCGGCCGGCGCCACGGCGGAGCGCATCTCCTTCGGCAACACCATCAAGAAGGAGCGCGACATCGCGCGCGCCTTCGCGCTGGGCGTCCGCCTCTTCGCCGTCGACTGCACGGCGGAGGTCGAGAAGGTGGCGCGCGCGGCTCCGGGCTCGAAGGTGTTCTGCCGGATCCTGTGCGACGGCGCGGGTGCCGAGTGGCCCCTGTCGCGCAAGTTCGGCTGCGTGCCGGAGATGGCCACGGACGTGCTGGAGCACGCCCATCGGCTCGGCCTCGAGGCCTATGGCGTTTCGTTCCACGTCGGTTCGCAGCAGTGCAACACCGGGGCGTGGGACCAGGCGCTGGCTTCGGCGTCGGCGATCTTCCGCGAGTGCGCGGAGCGGGGCATCCGCCTGTCGATGGTCAACCTCGGCGGCGGCTTCCCGACGAAGTACCTGAAGAAGATTCCCGGGGTCCAGTCCTACGGGAACGCCATCTTCCAGGCGCTCTCCAAGCACTTCGGCAACCGCCTGCCGGAAACGATCATCGAGCCCGGTCGCGGGATGGTCGGCAATGCCGGCGTCATCGAGGCCGAGGTCGTGCTCGTGTCCAAGAAGGCGGAGACCGACGACGTGCGCTGGGTCTATCTCGACATCGGCAAGTTTGGCGGTCTCGCCGAGACGATGGACGAGGCGATCCGCTACCCGATCCGCACCGAGCACGACGGGGACGACAAGGTCCCCTGCGTGCTCGCCGGGCCGACCTGTGACTCGGCGGACGTCATGTACGAGAAGACCCCGTACTGGCTGCCGGTGAGCCTCGAGATTGGCGACAAGGTGCTGATCGAAGGCACGGGCGCGTACACGACGACCTACTCGGCCGTCGCCTTCAACGGATTCCCGCCGCTGCGATCCTATGTGATCTGACGCGGCGGGCTCCGGCCCACCCGGCGATCCATCGCCTGACGGCTCCAGGCTGGCGACAGCGCAAGGCCCGGCGCGCACCTTCCCGCGCCCTCCACCGGACCCCCGGGTCCGGCTCCCCACCCTGACGGATCGGGACCCCGCCGGCGAAGAGCCCGGCGGAGACGGAGCACGGCCATGAAAGAGATCATCATCCGCACCGAGACGACGGCCGACATGCCGGCGCGCGAGGCCCTCCTCGACGCGGCGTTCGGGCCCGCCCGCTTCCTCAAGACCTGCGAGCGGCTGCGCGAGGGCCGGCTGCCGGCGTTCGCGCTGAGCGCCGAGGACGAGGCCGGCCGCCTCGTCGGGACGGTCCGGCTGTGGCCGGTCGCGGCCGGGCCGGGCCGCCCGGCGCTGATGCTCGGCCCGCTGGCGGTCGACGCGGCGGCGCGCGAGCGCGGCATCGGCGCCTCGCTGATGCGCGCCGGGCTGAACCGCGCCGCGGGGGCGGGCCACGGCGCCGTGCTGCTGGTCGGCGACGCGCCCTACTACGCCCGGTTCGGTTTCTCGGCCGACCTCACGGAGGGCCTGTGGATGCCGGGGCCGGTGGAGCGCGAGCGCTTCCTCGGGCTGGAACTGCAGGCCGGCGCGCTGGCCGGGGCCCGCGGCTTCGTCAGCCCCACCGGCATGGCTGCGCCACGGCCCGACCTCGCCGCCCTCGTCGCCGCGGCCCGCACCGAGCGCGACGTGGCGATTGCGGCGTGACTAGGCAAGTCCTGCCGGAACACAGCGGAGGCCTGTCGCCAGCAGACCCGCATTGCGCACTAGAGGCACGATCGGCCTCCCTCCCCCTTGTGGGGAGGGATTGAGGGTGGGGGTGTCGGGAAGCCAGAGACCGTTTTTCGCGGAAGCTCGGCCAAGCGAACCGTCGATCTGCAGAGACCCCCACCCCTGCCCCTCCCCACAAGGGGGAGGGGAAGCGTCCTTGCTCCTGTCCCGCAGCACGTTCCGCTCCAAACAAGAGGCCGCGTCGACAGCGCGGCGGATTGCGATCCTGCCACGATCCGCTCTATGTCTGCGCCAGACCCCGTGATCCAGAGCGACCGATGACCGATTCCCCGCCCGACCGCCTCTCCGCCAACCCGACGAGCCCGTTCTACGACGAGGCGCTGCTGGAGCGCGGAATCGGCGTGCGCTTCAAGGGCGTGGAGAAGACCAACGTCGACGAGTACTGCGTCAGCGAGGGCTGGATCCGGGTGCAGGCCGGCACGGCCAAGGACCGGCGCGGCAACCCGATGACGATCCTGCTCAAGGGACCGGTCGAAGTCTGGTTCAAGGACGCCGAAGGCGGCTGAGGCCCGGCGGGGGCGGTGCCCCGCGGGCCTGGACCTCATCCGACCGGGCGCTCGTCGGCAATGACCTTGCCGTCGTTGGGCAGGCTGCCAGGGGCGACGAGCTCGATGCGTCCCTTGAGCTTGGTGACGGCCTGCAGCGTCTCACCGAGCGCGGCGACGAAGGCGTCCGAGCACGTCGTCGTCTCGGCGCGCAGCGTCATCTGGTCCTGCTCGTCGGCGCGCGTCACCACGAGGCGGAGCTTCGCCACCTCCGGGTGGCGGCGGGCCACCTCGGCGACCTGCTCGGGCCGCACGAACATGCCCTTCACCTTCGCCGTCTGGTCCGCGCGGCCCATCCAGCCCCGGATGCGCATGTTGGTGCGGCCGCAGGGCGAGGGCCCTTCCATCACCGCCGACAGGTCGCCGAGCGCCAGCCGGATGACAGGGTGGTGCGGATCGAGTGTCGTGACGACGATCTCGCCGACCTCGCCCGGCGCTACCGGGTCACCGGTGCCCGGGCGCACGATCTCGAGGATCGTGTCCTCGCTGACGACGAGGCCGTCGCGCGCCGGCGTCTCGTAGGCGATCACGCCGACGTCGGCGGTCGCGTAGGCCTGGTAGGCGGCGACGCCGCGCGAGGCCAGTTCGTCGCGCAGCGAGGCGGGGAAGGCGGCGCCGGAGACCAGCGCCTTGCGGATGCTCGACGCGTCGCGGCCGACCTCCTTCGCCTTGTCGAGGATGATCTTGAGGAAGTCCGGCGTGCCGGCGTAGCCGACCGGTCGCAGGTGGGCGATGACGTCGAGCTGCTGCTCGGTGTTGCCCGGCCCCGCCGGGATCACCGGGCAGCCCAGCGCGCGGCCGCCGCCATCCATGATGAAGCCGCCGGGCGTGAGGTGGTAGCTGAAGGTATTCAGCAGCACGTCGCCGCGCCGGAAGCCGGCGGCAAAGAGGGCGCGCGCCGCCTGCCACGGGTCGTCGTGGCGGCACTCCGGCTCGAAGATCGGCCCGGGGGAGGTGAACAGCCGCCCGAACGAGTCCAGCGGCGAGGAGATGAAGCCGGCGAAGGGCGGGTCCGCCTTCTGCAGGCCCGGGAGGTCCGCCTTGCGCAGGACCGGAAGGCGGGCCAGCGCGGCTCGCGAGGTCACGGTGGCGGGGTCGACGGCGCCGAGGTGGCGGGCCCAGCCGGGCGCCGCGAGGGCCTTGGCGAGGACGGCCGGCAGGCGGCCGAAGAGGTCGGCCTCCCGCTCGGCCGGGGCGCGGGTCTCGCGGGCGTCGTGGTGCTCTGTCATGGTCGGCCTTCGGACGTTCTGGAGCGGGTCAGGCCAACCAGCGCTTGCGGCGCTTGTAGCTCTTCACCTCGCGGAAGCTCTTGCGGTCGTCGCCGGCGACGCCGAGGTAGAATTCCTTGACGTCCTCGTTTTCGCGCAGGCTGTCGGCGGCGCCGTCCATCACCACGCGCCCGGTCTCCAGGATGTAGCCGTAGGTGGCGTATCGCAGGGCGATGTTGGTGTTCTGCTCGGCGAGCAGGAAGGACACGCCCTCGTTGGCGTTGAGCTTGCGGACGATCTCGAAGATTTCCTCCACCACCTGCGGAGCAAGGCCCATTGACGGCTCGTCGAGGAGGATCATGCGCGGCTTCGACATCATGGCGCGGCCGATGGCGCACATCTGCTGCTCGCCGCCGGAGGTGTAGCCGGCCATCGACCCGCGACGCTGCCGCAGCCGCGGGAAGTACTCGTAGATCGCCTCGAGGTCGCGCTTGATGGCGGCGTTGCCGTCGCGACGGGTGAAGGCGCCGGTGAGCAGGTTTTCCTCGATGGTGAGGTGACCGAAGCAGTGGCGGCCCTCCATCACCTGGATGCAGCCGCGCTTGACCAGTTCGTTGGGCGACATGCGGTCGACGCGCGTGCCCTCGAACTCGATCGAGCCCTTGGTGACCTCGCCGCGCTCCGCGCGCAGCAGGTTGGAGATGGCCTTCAGCGTCGTGGTCTTGCCGGCGCCGTTGGCGCCGAGGATCGCCACGATGCCGCCGCGCGGCACCGTCAGCGACACGCCCTTCAGCACGAGGATGACGTGGTCGTACACCACCTCGATGTTGTTGACCGAGAGGATGGTGTCGGTTCCCGCCGCCGTCGCGGCCACGGCCGAAGCGCTCATGCTGGCTCCATGGGTTGGTGCGGTGCCCGGTTGACGGGCACTCCGGGCGGTGCCGCGCCACCCCCACCCCCGGCCCCTCCCCACAAGGGGGAGGGGTGAGGGTCGAGGGGAGGCGGGAGAGGTCCGGGCCTTACGAGCCCTTCTCGCAGGCCTCGGTGCGCTGCGGCCAGCCGGCGTTCGACTTGGCGTAGTCGGTCGCAGCGGCCTCCAGCAGCGGACGCACCTTGTCCTTCATCGGGGCGAACCACTCGGAGCCCTTCACGTACTTGGTGCCGTCCCATTGGGCGACGTAGACGTTGTTGTGCCCGTTGTGGTCGTCGCAGGTGATCTTCACGGGGGCGGCGAAGCCCTCCATGCCGAGTTCCTTGAGACGGGCCTCGGTGATGTTGAGCGCCTCGAAGCCGCGCCGCACGTCCTCGCCGGTCACCGCCTTCTTTCCGGTGATCTTCTGCGCCGTGCGGATGGCCTCGGCGATCAGCATCGAGTTGTAGACGCCGCGGTTGTAGAGGTTCTCGCCGATCTTCTCCTTCGGCGCGGTGCTCTTCCCCTTGTCGGCGACGTTCTTGATGATGTCCTGGATCACGGGGAAGTTGGCGCCCGCGGCATGGAAGTTAAGGCTCTTGTAGCCCTTGGCGCCCTCGCCGCCCGCGCGGGCGTCGTCGTCGCCGCCGGCCCACCAGACGCCGACCAGCTTCTCCATCGGGTAGTTGTTCTTCACCGCTTCCTTGACGGCCGTCGGGTTCATCGCACCCCAGCCCTGGTTGTAGATCCAGTCCGGGCGGTCACGACGGATGGCGAGCCAGGTGGAACCCTGGTTCTGCATGTCCGCCGCGGCGATGGGGTAGAGCTTCAGCTCGAAGCCGTACTCCTTGGAGAGGTTCTCGAGCAGCGCGATCGGCTCCTTGCCGAAGGGCGCGTCCAGGTGGATGAGGCCGATCTTCTTGCCCTTCAGCTTGTCGAGCCCACCCTCTTTGTCGGCGACGTGCTTGATGAAGGCCGAGGCGCCGTCCCAGTAGGTGACCGGCGGGTTGAATATCCACGGGAACACGTTGCCCACCGCCGAGGCGGAAAGGCCATAGGCCATCGACAGGACCGGAATCTTGTCGACCGAGGCCTTGGGGATCAGCTGCAGGGTGATGCCGGTCGAGTAGGGGTTCACCACGACCGGGTTCTTGCCCTTCAGCGACTCGTAGCACTCGACGCCCTTCTTGGTGTCGTAGCCGGTCTCGCATTCCTCGATCACGAGACGCGCGCCGCCGATGCCGCCGTCGCGCTCGTTGAGCATGCGCAGGTAGTCGCCCATGCCGTCGGCGATCGGGATGCCCGAGCCGGCGAAGGGGCCGGTGCGGTAGGTGAGCAGCGGCACGAAGATCTGGTCCTGCGCCGAGGCCGGCGCCACGGCGACGGTGCCGGCGGTCATCACGGCCGCAACCGTGCCGAGCATGAGTGAGCGAAGTGTCATTCGTCGTCCTCCCAGGATGTCCGCGCCCCTTGGGGGCTTGCGGAGCACAGTGACCGGACGGACCGACCCGGCCCGCCCGCCGTTTCGAACCTCGGCCGTCCTAGTAGGGGAACGGCCAGATGCGCAGTTTCTGCTTCCCGATCTGCCAGAGCCGCGCGAGGCCGTGCGGCTCCACGATCAGGAAGAAGATGATGAGCGAGCCCACCATCAGGAAGGTCAGGTGCTCGGCCGTGGCGCCGGCGAGCGGGATGCCGATGGCCGGCAGGCCGAACTTCAGGATGGTCGGCAGCATGGAGATGAAGGCGGCGCCGAAGAACGAGCCGATGAGGCTGCCCAGCCCGCCGATGATCACCATGAAGAGGATGTTGAAGCTCTGGTTGATGTTGAAGGCGTCGTTGGCCTCGCCGCCGCCGTACCAGAGGAACATCATCACCGCGCCGGCGACGCCGCAGTAGAACGACGACACGGCGAAGGCGAGAAGCTTGGTCGGCAGGAGCTTGATGCCCATCAGCTCGGCGGCGATGTCCATGTCGCGCACCGCCATCCACGAGCGGCCGACGCGGCCGTGGACGAGGTTCGAGGCGAACCAGGTGAGCACCACCACGATGGAGAGCAGCACGAGGTAGCGCGTTTCGACCGTCGCGTTGGCGCCCGTGATGGGCATTCCGAACAGGGTCCGCTGCGGCACCTCGATCGCGCCCGACGCGTTGTAGTTGTAGAGCCAAGGGATGCGGACGAAGCACCACTGCAGGAAGAACTGCGCGGCGAGCGTCGCCACGGCGAGGTAGAAGCCCTTGATGCGCAGGCTCGGCAGGCCGAAGAGCACGCCCACGGCGGCCGACACGAAGCCCGAGGCGACGATCCAGATGATGACGTTCACGCCCGGGAAGATCGTCGTCAGCTTGTAGCAGGCGTAGGCGCCCACGCCCATGAAGGCGCCCGTGCCGAGCGAGATCAGGCCGGTGTAGCCGGTGAGGATGTTGAGCCCGATCGCCGCCAGCGAGAAGACGAGCATCGGGATCATCACGCTCGACAGCAGGAACTCGTTGCCGAACAGCGGGATTCCGACGAAGGCGATCAGCAGGATGACGGCGATGCCGATCCGGTCCTGCAGGATCGGGAAGACCGCCATGTCGGCGGCGTAGCTCGTCTTGTACTGGCCTGCTTCCCTGTAGAACACGTGCGCCGTTCCCTCAGATACGCTCGATGATCTTCTCGCCGAACAGGCCCTGCGGCCTGAACATGAGGAAGAGCAGCGCGATGAAATAGGCGAGCCAGCTCTCGATGCCGCCGCCGACCAGGGGACCCCAGTAGAACTCGCCGAGCTTCTCGCCGATGCCGATGATGAGGCCGCCGACGATGGCGCCCGGCACCGAGGTGAAGCCACCGAGGATCAGCACCGGCAGCGCCTTGAGCGCGATGACGGAGAGCGCGAAGGACACGTCCGAGCGCGCGCCCCACATGATGCCGGTGACGAGGGCGACGATGCCCGCCGTGAACCAGACGATGACCCAGATCTGGTTGAGCGAGATGCCCACCGACAGGGCCGCCTTGTGGCTGTCGGCGACGGCGCGCAGCGCCCGGCCGATGCGCGTCTTCTGGAAGAAGAAGGCGAGCGCGGCGATCATCAGCGCGGCGATCACGGCGGCGGCTATGTCGATCTTCTGGAAGGCCACGAAGCCGCCCAGCATCTGCACCTCGAGCGCGCCCTTGGGCAGCATCAGCTGCTCGGCGATCATCTGCTTCGGGTTCCCGCCGAAGATCAGCTCGCCGAAGCCGATGAGGAAGTAGGTGATGCCGAACGTTGCCATGAACAGGATGATGTCCGGCTGGTTCACCAGCGGGCGCAGCACAACGCGCTCCACCGCCACGGCCAGCAGGAACATCACGCCCAGCGTCAGGATGACGGCGAGGAACGCCGGCACGCCCATCTCGTAGAGGCCGACAAGGGTGAGGCCGGCGAACACCACCATGATGCCCTGGGCGAAGTTGAACACGCCCGAGGCCTTGAAGATGAGCACGAAGCCCAGCGCGATCAGCGCGTAGAGCACGCCGGAGACGAGCCCTTCCCAGATCGTCTGCACGAAGAGGTCCGGCGCGTCCTTCATCTGCCGGAACGGGTCGATGACGATCTTGTCGAGGATGTCGCCCTTGGAGATGACGCCCGTCAGGCTGGCGAGGACGATCAGGGCGAGGACCGCCCCGATGCCCAGCAGCGTCCAGCCGCTGGGGGAGAGACGGAGGGGCGGGTTCGGGGCTTCGATCGCGCTCATGTCGTCCCTCAGTGCGGCACGCCGAGATAGGCGTCGATGACCGCCTGGTCGCTCTTCACCTCGGCCGGCGTGCCGTCGGCGATCTTGCGTCCGTACTCGAGCACGACGACGCGGTCGGACAGGTCCATGACGACCCCCATGTCGTGCTCGATGAGCGCGATGGTGGTGCCGTACTGATTGTTCACGTCGAGGATGAAGCGGGACATGTCCTCCTTCTCCTCGAGGTTCATGCCCGCCATCGGCTCGTCGAGCAGGAGCAGTTCCGGCTCCATCGCCAGCGCGCGGCCGAGTTCGACCCGCTTCTGCAAGCCGTAAGGCAGCTTGCCCACCGGCACCTTGCGGATGTGCTGGATCTCGAGGAAGTCGATGATCTCCTCGACGACCTGGCGGTGCTCGATTTCCTCCCGCATCGCCGGGCCGTGGCGGAAGAGCTGCCAGAAGAAGCTGCCGCGCATCTTCAGGGTGCGGCCGGCCATGATGTTGTCGAGCGTCGTCATGCCCTTGAAGAGCGCGACGTTCTGGAAGGTGCGGGCGATGCCCTGCGAGGCCGCGACGTGCGGTCGCATGCGCTGGCGCGTGGCGCCCTTGAAGGTGATGCGCCCCTGCTGCGGGTGGTAGAAGCCGTTGATGACGTTGAGCATCGACGTCTTGCCCGCGCCGTTCGGGCCGATGATCGCGCGGATCTCGCCCTTGCGGATGTCGAAGGACACGTCGGTGATGGCCTTGACGCCGCCGAAGGCGAGCGAGACGCCGTCCACCGCAAGGAGGACGTCGCCCGCGGCGATTCCCTTGTCCGATCCCGGGGCCCTCATGCCGCGGTCTCCAAAGAGCGGGCCGGAGCCGCCACTGGCTGCACCGTGCAGTCGCGGATCTTCACCCGCGCCGCGATGACGCCCTTGCGACCGTCCTCGAAGGTCACTTCCGTGCGGATGTCGGCCTCCTTCGATCCGTCGTAGAGCGCGGTCACCAGCGGCCCGTACCGCTCGGCGATGAAGCCGCGGCGCACCTTCTGCGTGCGGGTGAGCTCGCCGTCGTCGGCGTCGAGCTCCTTGTGGAGGATAAGGAAGCGCTTTACCTGCGCGCCGCCCATGCGCGGCTCGACGGCCAGCGAGCGGTTCACCTCGTCCACGTGGGCGGCGATCATGTCGTAGACGAGCGGATGGCCGGCCAGCTCCTGGTAGGAGGCGTAGACCACGTTGTTGCGCTCGGCCCAGTTGCCGACGGCCGTGAGGTCGATGTTGATGAAGCAGGAGACGAAGTCCTCCCCGTTGCCGAAGGCCACGACCTCCTTGATGTTCGGGTAGAACTTCAGCTTGTTCTCGACGTATTTCGGCGGGAACAGCGACCCGTCGCGCATCCGCCCCACGTCCTTGGCGCGGTCGATGATCTTCAGGTGGCCGGTGGCGTCGAAGAAGCCGGCGTCGCCCGAGTGCACCCAGCCGTCCGGGGTCTTGGTCCGAGCCGTCGCGTCCGGGTCCTTGAAGTAGGACTGGAAGACCCCGGGCGAGCGGAACAGCACCTCGCCGTCGTCCGCGATCCTCACCTCGACGTCCGGGGCGGGGCGGCCCACGGTGTCGGCCTTGATCTCGCCGTCCGGCTGCATGGTGATGTAGACCGACGCCTCGGTCTGTCCGTAGAGCTGCTTCAGGTTGATGCCGAGCGAGCGGAAAAACCGGAAGATCTCCGGCCCGATGGCCTCGCCGGCCGTGTAGGCCACCTTCACGCGCGACAGGCCGAAGCGGTTCTTGAGCGGCCCGAAGACGAGGATCTCGCCGAGCCCGTAGAGCAACCGGTCGGAGAACGGCACCGGCTTGCCGTCGAGGATCTGCTCGCCGCAGCGCTTCGCCACCCCGAGGAAGTAGTGGAACATCCGCCGCTTGAGGCCTGCCGCGTCCTCCATGCGCACCATGGTGAGCGTCAGCAGGTTCTCGTAGACGCGCGGGGGCGCGAAGGCGTAGGTCGTGCCGATCTCTCGGCGGTCCTCGACCACGGTCTCCGGGCTCTCGGGGCAGTTGACGCAGAAGCCGGCGACGATCGACTGCGCGTAGGAGAAGATGTGGTCGCCGACCCAGGCGAGCGGGAGGTAGGCGATGACCTCCTCCGTCTCGTCGAGCTGGTCGAAGGCGCAACCGTTCCGGGCGGAAATGACCACATTGTCGTAGGTCAGCATCACGCCCTTGGGACGGCCGGTCGTGCCCGAGGTGTAGAGGATGATGGCGAGGTCGGAGCCCGTGCCGGCGGCAATCGACGCGTCGAGGGCGGAGGTGGCCGCGGCGTCCTGGAGCCGCTTCCCGCCGTCGACGATGACGGTGTCGAGGTCGTGGAGGCGGGAATGGTCGTAGTCGCGCAGCCCGCGCGGCTCGTCATAGACGATCTGGCGAAGGGTGGGCACGCGGTCGGCGATCGAGAGCAGCTTGTCGACCTGCTCCTGGTCCTGCACGACGGCGAGCTTCACCTCGGCGTGGGCGAGGACGTAGGCCATCTCCTCGGCGACCGAGTCGGCGTAGACCGGCACCGGCACGGCGCCGAGCATCTGGCTGGCCATCATGGCCCAGTACAGGCGCGGACGGTTCGAGCCGACGATGGCGACCGTGTCGCCGCGCTGGAGGCCTGCTTCCGAGAGGCCGGCCGCGAAGCGGAGGCAGATGTCGTGCACCTGCGCCCAGGTCCACGTCTGCCAGATGCCGAGGTCCTTGTGGCGGATGGCGGGACGGGCGCCGCGCACGCGGGCATTGCGCGCAAGCAGCTTCGGAAACGTGTCCTCGCGTGAAGCCGGCGTGGCTGTCACTTCCATCCTCCTCCCTGGTCCCGGACGTGTCCCGGGCAGTCGCTCGGCCGGCTGTTGGTCGCGGCTCGCTCGACTGGTCGTTCCAAGCGGTTCTCGGCCTTCTTGGATCAGGCCTTCCGCTCTCGTTTCTCTTCTTGTCGCATCATCCCGTCCGCCAGCCGGTCTCCACCTGGCGGAATGATGCGAGAGACATGGAATGCCGCTCTTGCGGCGGCAAGACCGTGTCCGCATCCGAAAGGGTAGTTCGCGCGGTCGCGTTGGCAAGGCCGACTTTGGTCACGGGGCGGCCCCCGAGGAGCGAACTCCAAGCGAATTCGGCCGACAGCGGGCCGAATCCGAGCCTTCTGCCTATTCCGCAGCCAGAGCGCGCGTCGTCTCGGGCGACCGGAAGCGCTCCAGCAGATCGGCCTGCCGGGCCTTCGCCGCGGCGAGGTTGCGGTCCTTCACGTGGCCGAAGCCGCGGATCGTCTGCGGCAGCTCGGCGAGGGCGACGGCGGCGGGAAGGTTCGCCGCGGACAGGTCGCGGGCGATGTCGTCGAGCAGCGCCTCGAACTCCGCGACGAGCCGGCGCTCGGTCCGGCGCTCCTGCGTGTAGCCGAAGACGTCGAATGCAGTCCCGCGCAGGCCCTTGAGCTTTGCAAGAACGCCCATGGCGCGCAGCATCCATGGGCCGAAGGTCGTCTTGCGGGGCAGGCCGGTCGTCTCGTCGCGGCGTGCGAGCAGCGGCGGGGCCAGATGGACGCTGATCCGCAGGTCGCCGTCGAACTGGCCGCGCAGCGTCTTCAGAAACTCGCCGTCCGAATAGAGCCGACCCACCTCGTACTCGTCCTTGTAGGCCATCAGCTTGGCGAGGCTGCGGGCGGCCGCTTCCGTCAGCGCGGTCGAGCCCGGCGCGAAATGCCGCTCGGCGGCGCGGACGCGGTCGATGCGGTCGGCGAAGCGCTTCGCGTAGGCCGCGTCCTGGTAGGCCGTGAGGAGCGCGACGCGGCGCGCGATCACCTCGTCGAGGGAGGTGGAGAGATGCCGGTCGCCGTGGTGCTGCACGGACTGCGTCGGGCCCGCGATCAGCGCCTCCACCGATGCCGGGTCGTGGGCGGCGCGGCGGCCCCAGGCGAAGGCTGCCTTGTTCATGGCGACGGCCTCGCCGTTGAGCTCGATGGCCCGTTCCAGCGCTGCGGCCGAGAGCGGAATCCGGCCCAGCTGATACGCGAAGCCGAGCATGAACATGTTGGCGGCAATGGCATTGCCGGTGAGCGCGGTGGCGATGCGGGTCGCGTCGACGAAGAAGGCGTTGCCGGAGCCCGTCGCGCCGGCGACGGCGCGGCGGACGCGCTCCGCCGGGAGCGAGAAGTCCGGGTTGCGCGTGAAGTCGCCTGGCAGCACTTCCGCGGTGTTGACGACGACCGCCGTCTGTCCCTGCCGGACCGCCGCGAGCACCTTGCGCGTGCCGGTGACGACGAGGTCGCAGCCCAGCACGAGGTCCGCCTCGCCGGCTGCGACGCGAATGGAGTGGATGTCTTCCGGGCGCGGAGCGAGCTTGACGTGGCTGTAGACGGCGCCGCCCTTCTGGGCGAGGCCCGCCATGTCGATCATGCCGCAGCCCTTGTCCTCGAGGTGGGCCGCCATGCCGAGGATCGCGCCGATGGTGACGACGCCGGTCCCGCCCACGCCGGTGACGATGATCGCGTAGGTGCCGTCGAGCGGCGGGAGGGTGGGCTCGGGCAGGTCGCCGGCGCCGTGCAGCACGCCGCCCTTCGGCTCGGCCTTGCGGATCCTGGCCCCCTCGACGGTGACAAAGGAGGGGCAGAACCCCTCGAGGCAGGAGAAGTCCTTGTTGCAGTTCGACTGGTCGATCTGCCGCTTGCGCCCGAACTCGGTCTCGACGGGCTGCACGGACACGCAGTTCGACTTGACGCCGCAGTCGCCGCAGCCCTCGCACACGCGGGTGTTGATAAAGACTCGCTTGTCGGGATCGGGGTACTCGCCCCGCTTGCGGCGGCGGCGCTTCTCGGCGGCGCAGGTCTGGTCGTAGATGACGGCGGTGACGCCGGGCTCCGCCGCGAGGTCGCGCTGCACGGCGTCGAGCTCGTCGCGGTGGTGCCGCGTCATGCCGGGAGGCCAGGCGGTCGCCGGCGGGTACTTGTCGGGGTCGTCGGAGACGAGCGCGATGCGGGTGACGCCCTCGGCCGCCACCTGCCGGGCCAGCATGTCGACGGTCAGGTTGTTGTCGAGGTGCTGCCCGCCGGTCATCGCGACGGCATCGTTGAACAGGATCTTGTAGGTGACGTTCACGCCGGCGGCGTGGGCGAAGCGCAGGGCGAGGATGCCCGAATGGTTCCACGTGCCGTCCCCGAGGTTCTGGAACACGTGGTTGCGAGTGGAGAAGCTCGACTCGCCCACCCAGTTGGCGCCCTCGCCCCCCATCTGGGTGAAACCGTCGGTCGCGCGGTCCATCCACTGCACCATGTAGTGGCAGCCGATGCCGGCATAGGCGCGCATTCCCTCGGGCACCTTGGTCGAGGAGTTGTGCGGGCAGCCGGAGCAGAAGTACGGGGTGCGGGTGGCGACGTCCTTCGTCTCCGCCAGCTGGGCCTGCGCCTGCTTCAGCCGCGCGACGCGGGCCTGCAGCTCCTCATCGGGGCGGACGGCGAGCAGGCGTTCGCCGATGGTGATCGCGATGTCATTGGGATCGAGCGCGCCCTTCACGGGGAAGAGCCAGCGGCCCTGCTCGTCTTTCTTGCCGATGCAGGTGGGCTGGTTGGCGGCGCCGTAGAGCTCCTCGCGGACCTGCACCTCGATGAGCGAGCGCTTCTCCTCGACGACGATGACGAGGTCGAGGCCCTTCACGAAGTCCTTCAGGCCGACAGGGTCGAGCGGCCAGGGGCAGGCGATCTTGTAGAGTCGCAGGCCGAGGTCGTTGGCACGCACCTCGTCGATGCCGAGGTCGTCCAGCGCCTGGCGCACGTCAAGATAGGACTTGCCGACGGTGATGACGCCGATGCGGGCGTCGCGGCCGCCGGTGGTGATGATCCGGTTGAGCCTGTTGGCCTGCACGAAGGCGAGCATGGCGTCGCGCTTCCAGTCGTGCAGCCGCGCCTCCATGTCGAGGATGCCGTCGCGCGGGCGGATGTTGAGGCCGCCGGGCGGCAGCTCGATCTCCGGGCGGATGATGCTCACCCGGTCGAGGCTGCCGTCGACGATGGCGGTCGACTCCACCGTGTCCTTCATGCCCTTGAGCGCCAGCCACGTCCCGCAGAAGCGGCTCATGGCGTAGCCGTAGAGCCCGTAGTCGAGGATTTCCTGAACCCCGGCCGGGTTCAGGATCGGGATCATCACGTCGACGAAGTGGAACTCCGACTGGTGCGCCGTGGTCGAGCTCTCGGCGGTGTGGTCGTCGCCCATCAGCGCCAGCACGCCGCCGTGCGGCGAGGTGCCGGCCATGTTGGCGTGGCGGAACACGTCGCCTGAGCGGTCGACGCCGGGGCCCTTGCCGTACCACAGGGCGAAAACACCGTCATACTTGCCCTCGCCGCGCATCTCGGCCTGCTGCGTGCCC
Organism: Alsobacter sp. R-9; assembly: GCF_054612375.1. Taxonomy (NCBI): domain Bacteria; kingdom Pseudomonadati; phylum Pseudomonadota; class Alphaproteobacteria; order Hyphomicrobiales; family Alsobacteraceae; genus Alsobacter; species Alsobacter sp. R-9. Next base: position 106,448 of record NZ_JBTSWJ010000001.1, read on the forward strand.
CAGCACGCGGTCGCGGCGAGTTCCTCGTTCAGTCCGGATCGGAACAGGATGTTGCGGGGCTCGAGCTGGCGGCGCGCCTTCATGACCTGCTGGTCGAGGCCGCCGAGCGGCGAGCCGCGGTAGCCGCTGACGAAGCCGGCGGTGTTGAGCCCGGCGCGCCGATCGCGCTCGTGCTGCATCAGCAGCAGGCGGACGATGGCCTGGGTCCCGGTGAGAAAGATGCGGTCCTTCGACAGGTCGTACTTGTCGTCGAGGGACACGTCCCTGAGGCCCGACCCCGACACGCCTGCGTTGCCGTCGCGCATCTCATCCTCCGCCTCTTGTAACGCCGATGGGGCGTTCCGGGGTCCGTGCCACTGCGCGGCCGAACCTTCTCACTCTAATCCGTCTTCTTCGACTTCAGTATAGGACAGTCATACTGACCTATCAATCGGTTTCTCGCAGGCCTGCCGCCAGTCAGGGTACGCATGGACGCGGTGGACGTACTCGTGCTGGCGATCCACCTCGCCGAAGGGGGCGACCGTCCAGTCCCATGCCTCGTCGGGCGGCGGCAGGACGACCCCGCGCATCAGGTCGAGCGTGTCCGTCACGGCGCCCTCGCGGTCCTTCTCGGTCATGACGATGTCGGTGAGCAGGCAGACCGTGCAACGGAACGCAGCGAGATCGTCGAGGTGGCCGCGGACGCTGCGGGCAAGCAGGTCGTCCGGCAGCTGCGCCGCGGAGTCCGGGCGGGTTTCGAGGGCCGTCTGGACCCCGATGGGAATCTGGGAGAGCAGGTTCGCCGAAACGACGAAGTCAACGGACGGGTCGGCAGCAAGCGCCGTCACCGGCTGGCCCCTGCCCTCGGCCGCACCGTCGAGCCAGTCGGCCATGCCGGAGAGGTCGAGCGTGACGAACTCTACCTGCTTCGCGAAGGCGTAGCGCAGGCGAACGGTCGGCAGGTGCACGGCATCGACCAGCACGACGCGCTGGAAGGCGGTAAGGAGTTCCGCCATCGGCACGTCGCGCGCAAGCCCCGACCCAAGCACCACCGCGGTGCGGCGGGACGGCAGGCCCGCGATGGACCGGCGCACGACGGCACGGCACCGCTCGTAGTGCGGACCCCAATGCCTGGCCTGGCGCGCGCCGCGCGACCACAGACCCACGCTCCCCGTCACCAGCCCCATCCTGCGGATGGCGCGCCGGGCTGGCGTGATCGCGGTCAGGAGCAGTTCGGGCAGCATCGGGGCTCGATTCGGCGTCGGCCCAGTGTGCCGGCGTGGTGTGGGCAGGCAAGCGGTGGTGGAGCAGGGCGTCCGGTGAGATCGTCGATGACTTCGCGCCGGTGTCCCTCCTTCGCCCCTTCGGGACACGTTCTCCCCGCCGTGCGGGGAGAAGAGCGGGCGGAGCCGCAACGCTGTCCTCCTGCCTTCCGGTCCGGGACGGACCGCGACGGTGCCACGCCCTTCTCCCCGCGGGCGGGGAGAAGGTGGTCCGCAGGACCGGATGAGGGGTTGCCTGGCGTGGGGCGCCACGAGGAGGGGAGGGCGAGAAAACCGACTGCCATCCCGCCCAATTCGTGCTTTATGCCGGCTCGCCAGCCTTGGAGACGTCCATGTCGACTGCCCGCGCCGCCATCGTCCCCGTCACGCCCTTCCAGCAGAACTGCACGCTCGTCTGGTCGGACGCCACGAAGGTCGGCGCCGTCGTCGATCCCGGCGGCGACGTCGACCGCATCCGCGCCGCCATCGAGCAGGTCGGGATCACCATCGAAAAGATCCTGATCACCCATGGCCACATCGACCATGCCGGCGGGGCGGCGGAACTGGCCGAGGCGCTGGGCGTGCCGGTCGAGGGGCCGCACCGGGCCGACGCCGCGCTGCTGGCGACGCTGCCGGAATCGGGCCTTCGCTTCGGCCTCACCGGTGCACGGCCGCTCACACCGGACCGCTGGCTCGAGGAGGGCGACACGGTGACGGTCTCCGACCTCACCTTCTCCGTGCTCCACTGCCCCGGGCACTCGCCGGGCAGCGTGGTGCTGTTCAACGAGGCCAACCGCTTGGCGCTGATGGGCGACGTGCTGTTCCGCGGCTCCATCGGGCGCACGGACCTGCCGGGCGGCAACCACCAGCAGCTGATCGACAGCATCACCACCAAGGTCCTGCCGCTCGGCGACGACGTCGCCTTCATCTGCGGGCACGGCCCGACCAGCACGATCGGCCAGGAACGGGCTTCGAATCCCTTCATCGCCTGAAGCGGACGAGCCGCTGGCGCGGCCCGTGCATCGCGTGGTCACGCAAGGCCCCGCTCCGGGGTTGACGCAGACCGTCATGACTGTTTCTTACCGGCGCCTTTTCCTTTGCCGGCCATCGCAGGCGCGTCGCCGCCTGCCCTGATCCTGGGAGACCCGTTCATGAGCCATCCCGTCCATGCCCGCATCGATGGCCCCATCGTCATGATCGGCTTCGGCTCGATCGGCCGCGGCACCCTTCCGCTCATCGAGCGGCACTTCGCCTACGACCGTTCGAAGCTCACCGTGATCGATCCGGATGACAGCCATCGCGAGCTGCTGCAGAAGCACGGCGTGACGTTCATCCACCAGCCGGTGACGCGCGACAACTACAAGCACCTTCTCGGCCCGCTGCTGACGGCCGGACCGGGGCAGGGCTTCTGCGTCAACCTTTCGGTCGACACCTCCTCGCTCGACCTCATGGAGTACTGCCGCGAGATCGGCGCGCTCTACATCGACACGGTCGTCGAGCCGTGGGTGGGCTTCTATTTCGACAAGTCGAAGGGGCCTGAGTCCCGCTCCAACTACGCCCTGCGCGAGACCGTGCTGGAGGCACGGCGCCGCAACCCCGGCGGCACGACCGCCGTGTCGTGCTGCGGCGCAAACCCCGGCATGGTCTCGTGGTTCGTGAAGCAGGCGCTGGTGAACCTGAAGACGGACATCGGCCTGCCGGGCGACATCCCGGCGACGAAGGATGGATGGGCCGCGCTCGCCCGCGACCTTGGCGTGAAGGGCATCCACATCGCCGAGCGCGACACGCAGCGCGCCAAGTCGCCGAAGCCGCGGCAGGTGTTCGTCAACACGTGGTCGGTCGAAGGCTTCGTGTCCGAGGGCCTGCAGCCGGCCGAGCTCGGCTGGGGCACGCACGAGCGCTGGATGCCCGAGAACGGCCGCACCCACGCCACCGGCTGCGGCTCTGCGATCTACCTGCTGCAGCCCGGCGCCAACACGCGCGTCCGCTCGTGGACCCCGACGGCGCAGGCCCAGTACGGCTTCCTCGTCACGCACAACGAGTCGATCTCGATCGCGGACTACCTCACCGTGCGAGACGGTTCCGGGAAGGCTGTCTACCGGCCGACGTGCCACTACGCCTACCACCCTTGCAATGACGCGGTGCTGTCGCTGCACGAGATGTTCGGGCAGGAGGGCGTCCGCCAGCCGGACTGGCACATCCTCGACGAGAACGAGATCGTCGACGGCATCGACGAACTCGGCGTGCTCCTCTACGGCCACGGCCGCAATGCCTACTGGTACGGCTCGCAGCTCTCCATCGAGGAGACGCGCATGATCGCGCCCTACCAGAACGCAACCGGCCTGCAGGTGTCGTCCGCGGTGCTCGCCGGCATGGTGTGGGCGCTCGAGAACCCGAAGGCCGGCATCGTCGAGGCCGACGACATGGACTACAAGCGCTGCCTCGAGGTGCAGATGCCGTATCTGGGCCCGGTTGTCGGCGTCTACACCGACTGGACGCCGCTCTCCAACCGCCCGGGCCTGTTCCCCGAGGACATCGACACGTCCGACCCCTGGCAGTTTCGCAACGTGCTCGTGCGCTGAACCGGCCGTCGAGGCTCAGGCGGCGCGGACGCGCCGCCGGCGGCCGAAGGGCCAGGCGAAAAGCCGCATCGCGCCCCAGCCTCCGGCCAGCCCGGCGGCTGCCGCGGCCGCGCCCTCGGCGGTCGTCGGCACGGCGGGCTCGTAGGTTCGCACGGTTCCCCGCAGCACCTGCGGGTCGGGGTCCGACGCCAGCACGGCGATGCGGCCGAAAGGACCGGCCGCCGCCATTGCCTGCTGCTGGCCCTTGAGTGCGTCGAGCCGCTCGGCCGTGACCCGTGCGTCCCTTGCGCGCTGCGCGGCGAGGGGATCGACGTTGCCGGAGAGGCGGGCGATCGCTGCCGCCCGGTCGAGCCCGTACTGCCGGGCATCGGCATCGAAGCGGTCGACGACGGTCTGCAACTCGTCGATCGCGCCGCCCAGTCTCTGCCTGTACTGCTGGGCGAACTCGGGAGCCTGTGAGGCCAGCACCGCGGCCAGGAGACCTGTGGCGAGGCTGAGCGTCCGGGCGAACATGGCTTCAGTCCGACGGTGCGAGGAGCGCCTTCTCGACGAGAGGGCGCGTCTGCACGACCAGACTTCCGCGCAAACGATACGCCTGCGTCTTGCGGCCGGACCGCATCACGAGGATCACCGTCTCCAGCCCAGGGCAGGACGGATCGTTGCAGGTGATCTCGCTCACGGTGACCTCGTCTGCCTCGGCGAGCAGGAGGATCTCGCGGACCCAGTCCTTCACGCGCTGAACGTCCTCGGGGTCGGGCCGGTTCGGCCGAAAGCGGGAGAGGAGGTCCGACAGCGCCATCGCGTCAGCCCGGCAGGGTGAGCAGTCCCGCGGCGCCGCCTTCGGTGCCGAAGACGAGACGCTTGCCGCGTCGGTCCCACGCCAGCGCGGTCACTGCGCCGCGCTCGGGCTCGGCACGGCGAACCAGCAACTCGCCGTTGTCGGTGAGGCGGCACAGGAGGATGAACCCGTCCTCGTAGCCGACGGCCAGCACCAGTGCGCCGGGGTGGAAGGCGACACGCGACACCTTCGCAGGGCGGATCCCGCACTCGCGCGGCGTCTTGCCCATGGGGCCGTCCTTGCTGGCGAACGGCCAGACGATGGCCGCGTCGGCGCCGGAGGTCGCGAGCCATTGCCCATCGTGGGACCACGAGAAGGAGCGCGTCTTCGACGGGTAGCCGGACATGCGCATGTCCGCCTTCTCCGGGAGGCGCCAGCCGTGCAGCGTGTTCTCCTGCATGGAGGTGACGACGAAGCGGCCGTCGCCGGACCATGTCACGTCGAGGTGGGACCCCTTCCACGGCAGCACGTCGGGAGGCGTCTCGGTGTTGGGGAACCAGAGGCTCACGCCGTTGTAGTGGCTCACCGCCAGGCGGTAGCCCTTCGGAGCGAAGGCGAGGCCCTGCGGCGTCGACGGCGCCGTCCACTGGCGCAGGCGGCCCTTGTCGTCGCGGGCGGTCACCTGCTTGCCGGCGGACCACGCCACACCGCCGCCCTGCGCGGCGACGGCGTCGATCCAGCGCCCCTTCGCCTCGCCGAGCTCCGTCGTGCCGCCGTCCGGCGCGATGCGGACGACGCGGCCGTCGTCGCCGCCGGTCACGAGCCCGTCCGCGTCGGCCGTGCCGACGAGAAGGCCCGCGTCGGGGTGGGCGGCGACGCGCTTAGGATCGGCGGTGCCGAGCGACACCGTGCCGTCGCCGAGGCCCAGCATCGGGACGTCACGAACGACCGCGGCCACCACCACGTGCTCGCCGCACGCGATCGGCTCGACGCTCTCGGTGAGCGACGGCAGGCCGGACGCAGGAGGGGACAACCGGGGACCGCTCATTGAACCGCGCAGGCCTCGGCACCCTTGCGGATCGCCTCTCCGTCGAGGTCGCGGCCGATGAAGACGAGCCGGGACTCGCGCGCCTCGCCGGGCTTCCACTCGCGCTGCAGGTCGCCGTCGAGGATCATGTGCACGCCCTGGAAGACGAAGCGGCGCGGCTCGTTAGGGAACGCGACGATGCCCTTGCAGCGCAGGATGTTCGGCCCTTCGCGCTGCGTCAGGTCGTTGATCCACGGCATGAAGCGCTCGGGATCCACCTCGCCGAGGCGCACCGAGATCGACTGCATGTGCTCGTCGTGGAAGTGCTTCAGCCCGCCGTGGTGATGGTGGTCGTGGTCGCAGCCCGGCCCGCACTCGTGGTCGTGATCATGATCGTGGTGGTGATGGTGGTGGCCGTCGTCCTCCTCGAGGAAGGCGGGCTCGATCTCGAGGATGCGGTCGAGGTCGAAGGCGTTGCGGCCGAGCACGGCGTCGAGCGGCACGGCGGCGCGCTGGGTCCGGTGCAGGGTCGCGTAGGGGTTGATGGCGCGGATGCGTCCCTCGACCTCCGCGAGTTCCTGCGGCGACACGAGGTCGGTCTTGTTGAGGATGATGACGTCGGCAAAGGCGATCTGGTTCTTGGCCTCGGGCGCGTCCTTCAGCCGGTCGGAGAGCCACTTGGCGTCCGCGACCGTGACGACGGCGTCGAGCCGCGCCTTGTCGGAGACGTCCTGGTCGACGAAGAAGGTCTGCGCCACCGGCGCCGGGTCGGCGAGGCCGGTCGTCTCGACGATGATGGCGTCGAACTTGCCGCGCCGCTTCATCAGCCCCTCGATGATGCGGATGAGGTCGCCGCGGACGGTGCAGCAGATGCACCCGTTGTTCATCTCGAACACTTCCTCGTCGGCGCCGACGACGAGGTCGTTGTCGATTCCGATCTCGCCGAACTCGTTGACGATGACGGCGAAGCGCTTGCCGTGGTCCTCGGTGAGGATCCGGTTGAGCAGGGTCGTCTTGCCGGCACCGAGGTAGCCGGTGAGGACGGTGACGGGGATTTTCTCGGTCATGGTGGTCTCCTTGCCGGGCGGGATCAGCGCAGCGCCGCTGCGCCCGGCCTCGTGCCTTGCCTGTTCAACTTGTCGAAGCGCGCCAGCAGGCGCTCCCGCCTGAGCCGCGACAGCCGGGCGATCCAGAAGACGCCGTCGCACTGCTCGATCTCGTGCTGGACGCAGGCGGCCATGAAGCCGTCGAACGTCTCCTCGCTCCATTCCCCGTCGACGGTCTGCCAGCCCACGACGACGCGGGCGGGACGCTCGACCGACTCGTGGAGGCCGGGCAGCGAGACGCTGCCCTCCTCGTGGACCTGCGTCACCGTGGACGCCGAAAGCACCTCGGGATTGACCATGACGAGCGGCTGCGGCTTGCCGCCCGGCTTCAGGTCGATCGCCACGATCCGGCGCATGATGCCGAGATGGGGGCCGGCGAGGCCGCGGGCCGGGATTGTCCGCAGCCCGTCGAGCAGCCGCTCCACGTCGCGCCGGAGCGCGTCGTCGAAGGCCTCCACGCGCGCAGCCGGCCGGCGCAGGCGCGGGTCGGGGTAGAGGACGGCGGTCTCGGGCACGGCGGCAGGTCCAGCGGGTCGGCCCGCCCGTCACGACGACAGGGCGGTGGTCAGTTCCCTTATATTGGACCGCATCATGTCGATGTAAGTCCCGGCAATGCCGTCCGGCGCGGAGAGCGCATCTGAATAGAGCCTCCCGCCGACCTTGGCCCCCGTCTCGCGGGTGATGCGGTCCATCAGCCTGGGATCCGTGACGTTCTCGAGGAAGACGGCGGGAATGGCCTCGGCCCTGATCTGCCGGATGATGCGCGCCACGTCGCGGGCCGAGGCCTCGGCTTCGGTCGAGACGCCGAGCGGGCTCACGAAGATGATCCCGTAGGCCTTTGCAAAGTAACCGAAGGCATCGTGCGAGGTGATGATCCTGCGGCGCGACGCAGGAATCCGCGCCACGGCCGCCCGGATCTCGGCGTCCAGAGCGTCGAGCCGGGCGAGATAGGAAGCGGCGTTCGCTTCGTAGGCTTCCTTGCCGGCCGGGTCGGCGGCGACGAGGGCATCGCGGACCTGCGCCACGTAGACCTTCGCATTGGGCACGCTCTGCCAGGCGTGCGGATCGAACCGCCCGTGGTCGTGGCCCTTGCCGTGGTCATGGCCGTCGTCCGTCGCGGCGATGGGCATGATGCCGTTCGTCGCCACCGCGACCGTGGCCTTCGTGCCGGAGGCCTTGACGAGGCGGTCCAGCCAGCCCTCGAAGCCGAGCCCGTTGACGACGACGAGCTTCGCGCCTGCCAGTGCCTTTGCGTCCGCCGGAGTCGGCTGGAACACGTGGGCGTCGCCGTTCGGCCCCACGAGCGTGGTGAGGGCGACGCGGTCACCACCCACGACCCGCACAAAGTCGCCGAGGATCGAGAAGGTCGCGACGACGGGGAGGCGGGTGGTCTGGGCACGCGCCGGAACGGCCGTTCCGGCGGCCAGCACGGCGGCGATGGCAACGAGAGCCCGGCGTCTGTCGATCATGGGGGATCTCCGGTTTCAGGCTTCCAGGTGGCGGCGCGGCAGGTGCCGCGTGACGAGCCCGCCCTGCGTGCCGAAGGCCAGCGAGGCGAGGTAGACCGTTCCGGCGGCGAGGATGATGGCGGGGCCGGCGGGCAGCCCGGCGTGGAACGACACCAGCAGCCCGGCCACGCCCGAGACGATGCCGAGCACCGTTGCGAGGGCGATCATCCGCGAGATGTCCTGCGTCCAGAAGCGCGCCGCGATGGCTGGCAGCATCATCAGTCCCACCGCGAGCAGCGTCCCGAGCGCGTGGAACCCGCCGACAAGATTGAGGACGACGAGCACCAGGAAGACGATGTGTGTCGGGCCGCCGGCGGCGCTGACGGAGCGAAGGAACCCGGCGTCGACGCACTCCAGCACGAGCGGGCGGTAGATCAGCGCGAGGACGATCATCGAGACCGTTGCCACGCCGGCGATGAGGAGCAGCGTCGGGTCGTCGAGGGCCAGCACGGTGCCGAAGAGCACGTGGAGGAGGTCGAGGTTCGAGCCGCGCAGCGACACCAGCGTCACGCCGAGCGCCAGCGAGATCAGGTAGAAGGCGGCGAGGGAGGCGTCTTCGCGCAGCGGCGTCGCCCGTGTCACGAACCCGGCGAGGAGCGCGACGGCGATGCCGGCCGCGAGACCCCCGACAGTCATCCAGCCGAGCGACAGGCCGGCGACGAGGTAGCCGACCGCCGCGCCCGGCAGGACGGCGTGCGCCATGGCGTCGCCGACGAGACTCATCCGGCGCAGCATCAGGAAGACGCCGACGGGTCCCGCCCCGAGAGAGAGCGCCACGCAACCGGCCAATGCCCGGCGCATGAACGCGAAATCGGCGAAGGGGCCGACGAGTAGCGCATAGAGGCCGGTGTCCTGTTCCATGGCGCAAGCGGACCTCGCCACGGCTCGCGCCGGGCCGAAGGGATGGACGGGAGCGGGCGGTCAGGCCGCGCGGCGGCAGGCGGCGGCGTCCGGGTCGGGCGCCTCGAGCATCCGGCGGGCCTTCAGCATGTTCTCGGCGGTGAGGACGGACGCCGTGTCGCCCCACGCGATCGCCTCGCGGGCGACGAGCAGCGTCTCGGGGAACATCGACCGCACCGTCTCGATGTCGTGCAGCACGGCGACGACCGTGCGCTCCTCGGCGTGCCAGCGTCGGACCAGGGCGAGAAGGTCGGCCGCAGTCTTGGCATCGATGGCGGTGAGCGGCTCGTCGAGGAGAATCACCCGGGCGTCCTGCAGCAGGAGCCGTGCGAAGAGCGCGCGCTGCATCTGCCCGCCCGAGAGCGTGCCGATGGCGCGGTCCTCGAAGCCGGTCAGGCCGACGGAGGCGATCGCCGCCTCGATGTCCGCCCGGTCCTTCCGGCCGATGCCGCCGAAGAGGCCGCGCCGGCGCAGGAGGCCCATGGCCACCATGTCGTAGACGTTGATCGGGAAGCTGCGGTCGACGTCCGCGGCCTGCGGCAGCCAGGCAACGGCCTGCGCCCCGCCCTCGACCGAGATGCGGCCCTGAAGCGGCTTCACCGCCCCCGCGATGCCCTTCAGAAGCGTCGACTTGCCCGCGCCGTTCGGACCGACCACGGCCGTGAGGCTGCCGCGCGCAATCGCGCCGTCGAGGTGGTGCACCACCGGATGGCGGTCGTAGCCAAGGGTCAGGTCATGGAAGCGGATGGCGCCGGTCATGACATCATCGCCCACGCCACGAGGCCCCAGAGGGCCGCGGCCAGACCAAGAGCGCCGCCCAGGCGGGTGGTCGCGGACAGCCGCAGCAGCGAGGCCGTCGGATGCGCCGCGAGGGCCGCGTGATGATGATGGTGATCGTGGGCCATGGCGTTCGGGAAGCAGGGCGGTCGGAGTGCCGCCCCGCATGTCCGGAACGTTATAACGTAACATCCGACGATCGCAAGTCGGATGTTACTATGTTACACAGGCTCGTGACGGGCCGTCCGGCTCAGAACGGATGGTACTGGTAGAGCCACGTCTCGCTGAGCACGGTGTCCCCCGACTTGAGGAACAGCCGCATTTCCACGGGGTCGGCGCCGTCGACCGTCAGGTCGAACTGGGCGCGCCAGTGGCCGGGCACGTCATTGGGCACGGCCTCGGTGAAGATGTAGGAGAAGCTCCCGCGGGACGCCCACAGCACCGGCTCGGGCTTCACGCCGAAGGGCAGCCGCGCAAGCACGTCGCCCTTGAACTCCACCATGAACTTGCGCACGCCCTTGGGCCGCGGCTGGCCGGGCTGGCCGCCGTTGCCCAGCCGCGTCGCGACGCAGCGCGCCAGATTTCCCGGGAAGGCCTCGTCGGCCATCCAGTGCAGCCGGTACTTGACGTCGATCGCCTGGCCGGCGGCGGTCGGCTCGGCCGGGACCCACATGGCCACGATGTTGTCGTGGATCTCGTCGTCGGTCGGGATCTCCGTGAGCTGGATAGCGCCCTTGCCCCACTTGCCCACCGGCTCGATCCAGGCGGACGGGCGAAGGTGGTAGCGCACGCCATCCTGGTAGTTGTTGAAGTCCCGGTCGCGCTGGCACAGCCCGTAGCCGCGAACGTCGGTATCGACGAAGCTCGACACCATGATCCGTGGCGGGTTGTTGAGGGGGCGCCAGATCCGCTCGCCGCTGCCCGTCCATATCGCGAGGCCGTCGGAATCGTGGATTTCCGGCCGCCAGTCGACGGCCGTCTGCTTCACGGTCTCGGAATACCAGTACATCGAGGTCAACGGCGCGAGGCCGAGCCGGTCGATCGGCCGGCGCAGGAACAGCGCCGCCTCGATGTCCATGATCACGCCCTTCGTCCGGCGCAGGCCGAACCGGTAGGCGCCGGTCAGGCTCGGGCCGTCGAGAAGGGCGCTGACGTAGAGCGGGTCGTCCTCCTTCGCTGCCGGCTCGAACCAGAACTCGACGAAGTCGGGGAACTCCTCCGGGCTCGCCGTGCCGGGCGCCAGCGCGATGCCGCGGGCCGAGAGGCCGACCTGGCCGAGCTCGCCGATGGCCCGGAAGTAGGATGCGCCAAGGAACGTCGCCCAGGGCTCGAGCTTCTTCCAGTTCGGGCCCGACCGGGTCTCGTGCACCCAGAAGCCGGCGAAGGCGGAGGGTTCCTCCGGCAGCTTGCGGGCGACATGGTCCGGGCCACCCATGAACAGCGCCGGGTTGTAGTGCACCTCGCGGGCCGAGCCGTTCTCGACCACGTGCATCCGCACCGTCTTGGGGAAATACATCCCGACGTGCTGGAAGCTGACCGGATAGACGCCCCCGCTGTTGCTCCACAAGGCAGACTCCAGCTTGTAGCGGAGCTTGCCATGCGCGTCGTAGTCGATCTGCTTGACGATCGACGGGTCGGGGCGGGGAGGCGCCACGTAGGACTTCTGCGCCCGCAGCTTCGCCAGCGCCTTCAGGCTGTCGTAGCTGAAGGGTGTCGCCGGGCCGTAGGTCAACGGCGGGGCCGCCGGCGGATCATCGGCCGCCGATGCGACGGAAGGCAGGAGTGCGGCGGCATTCACCGCGGCGGCGAGCTGGAGGAAATGGCGACGGTCGAGGCTCATGGCAGTCCGCATATTGGGCGCGACATCGATTTGCGCAACCGTCGGCGGCCGACGGTCCACCGCCAAAGGGCCGCCGCGAGCCGGGCGCGGCGCCTTTTCCTGGATCAATGTGGCGGCGGTCTGACCGCCGCGGGGCGCTCTCAGTCGCGGATGGGCTCGACCTGGATGGCCTTCTGCATGAAGCGATACATCGCGTACATGCCCACGGCGGCGAAGAGACCCATCAGCACGAACTCGATGTTGCGGCCGAACACGAGGTGGAGCTCGAACAGCCCGGACAGGGCCCAGCCGGCCGCCAGCGCCACGCCGATGATCTCGGTACCCACGAGGATCCCCAGGCTGACGATGGTCAGCAGGTTCCGTGTGTTGATGGTGCCCTTGTTGGCCACGCGCGGCTCCATGGTCGATCCGGCCTCTTCGACTATATGCTGCGCGGTCCCAAGGCAAGGCGGCGGCGCGCCGCGACCTCCAGCGAGAACCCCGTCCGATGTCCGATGATACCCCCGTCTTCGCCCGTGCCGCCGTCGCGGCCCCGCATGCCGCCGCCGCCGAAGCGGGCCGGGCGATCCTGGCCGAGGGGGGCAACGCCATCGAGGCCATGATGGCCATGGCCTCGACCATCGCCGTGGTCTACCCGCACATGAACGCCATCGGCGGCGACGGGTTCTGGATCGTCCGCGAGCCGGGCGGGCGGGTGCACGCCATCGAGGCCTGCGGCCCGGCGGGCGAGAGGGCCACCATCCGCCGCTACCGAGACAAGGGTCACGACACCATTCCCTCCCGCGGACCCGATGCCGCCGTGACGGTGGCCGGAACGCCGGGCGGCTGGGCCCTCGCCCAGGACCTCTCCCGCAGCCTCGGCGGTCGGCTGCCGTGGTCCGTCCTGCTCGGCGCAGCCATCGGCCACGCCCGCAACGGCTACGAAGTCTCTCCCTCAGAGGCGCGGACCCGCGCGAATGCGCCCGAGGCGCTGGCGGCCGCCCCCGGCTTTGCAGAAACCTTCCTCGTCGACGGCAAGACGCCCGCTGCTGGCACGCTGCGCCGGATGCCGGCGCTCGCCGGCATGCTGGATCACCTCGCGAGCGCGGGTCCGGACGACTTCTATCGGGGCGACGTGGGGCGCGAGATCGCGGCCGACCTCGACCGCATCGGCGCCCCCGTCACCCGCGCCGACCTCGAGCGTTTCCGCGCGCGGATGGTCGAACCGCTGTCGACGGCCATCCCCGGCGCCACGCTCTACAACTTCCCGCCGCCGACGCAGGGCCTCGCCTCGCTGATGATCCTCGGCATCTTCTCGCGGCTCGGCGTGCCCCGGGGAGAGGGCTTCGAGCACATCCACGGGCTCGTCGAGGCGACCAAGCGGGCCTTCCGCGTGCGCGATGCCGTCGTCACCGATCCGGACCGGCTGCGGCTCGATCCGCGCGCGTTCCTGACGCCGGAGCGGTTGGCGCGCGAGGCGGCGCAGGTGTCGATGGAGCGGGCGGCGCTCTTTCCGCTCGCCTGGGGCGAGGGCGACACGGTGTGGATGGGCGCGATCGACGGCAACGGCCTCGCGGTATCCTACATCCAGTCCATCTACTGGGAGTATGGCTCCGGCTGCGTCCTGCCGCGCACGGGCATCCACTGGCAGAACCGCGGCATCTCGTTCTCGCTGGACCCTTCCGCGGTGAACCCGCTGGAGCCGGGCCGCAAGCCGTTCCACACGCTGAACCCGGCGCTGGCGGCGTTGGACGACGGCCGCGTCATCTCCTACGGCAGCATGGGCGGGGACGGGCAGCCGCAGTTCCAGGCGACGATATTCACCCGCCATGCCCTGTTCGGCCGCGGCATTGCCGAAACCCTCGACGCGCCGCGCTTCCTGCTCGGCAAGACATGGGGCGATTCGGCCACCTCGCTGAAGCTGGAGAACCGCTTCGATCCATCGCTCGTGCGCGCGCTTGAGAAGGCGGGACACCACGTGGAGGTGGTGGCGGACGCCTATTCCGACGGCTTCGGCCATGCCGGCATGCTGTCGCGCAAGCCGCGCGACGGCTCTGTGGCCGCAGCGCACGATCCCCGGTCGGACGGCGGTTCGGCCGGCCTTTGAGAGGCTTGCCGCCGTCCCCGCGGCGGGTGAAGGTGGCGCCTCCGCCGTCTCACACCGGACTTCCCATGCTCGACGCCGACGATGCCGTCCACGCCTTCGTGCCCTATCCGCCCGCGCCGGTCGCCAGTGCCACCAGCGGTCCGCTGGAGGGCCTCACCCTCGCGGTGAAGGACATCTTCGACGTCGCCGGCTACCCGACGGGCTGCGGCAACCCGACCAAGCTCGCGCTCTCCGGCATCAAGACGGCGACCGCTCCCATCGCGCGGCGCTTTCTCGACGCGGGCGCGCGTTTCGTCGGGAAGACCCACACCGTCGAACTCGCCTACTCGCTGAACGGCCTCAACGACCATTTCGGCACGCCGACCAACCCGGCCGACCCGCAGCGCGTGCCGGGCGGCTCGTCCTCCGGCTCGGCGGCTGCGACGGCCGCGCGGCTGTGCGACATCGGGCTGGGCTCCGACACCGGGGGCTCGGTGCGCGGACCGGCCAGCTACTGCGGGATCTTCGGCATCCGCCCCACGCACGGGCGCCTGCCGCTGGACATGACGATGCCGCTGGCTCCGACCTTCGACACGCCCGGCTGGTTTACCCGCGACGCGAGGACCTTTGAGCGCGTGGCCGCTGCGATCTTCGACGCGGACACGGCGCCGCTGCCGGCCGAGGTGCGGCTGCTGAAGGCGGACGACTGCTTCGCGCTGGCGCAAGACGGCCCTCGGCGCGCCCTGGACGCGGTGGTCGCCCGCATCGACACGATGCTGCGTCCGGTGGAGGAGATCCGCGCCGTCCCCGGCGGGTTCGACCCGCTCTACTGGGCCTTCCGCCGGCTGCAGGGGACCGAATCGTGGCAGTCGCACGGCGACTTCATCACCCGCTGGCGCCCCGCGCTGATGCCAGCCATCGCCGACCGGTTCTTCTACGGCCGGGACGTGTCGAAGGCCGACGTGAAGGAGTCGGTTGCAGTCCGCAAGGCGTTCAGGGCGGCTTTCCGGTCGATGCTCGGCACAGACGGCGTGCTGCTGCTGCCGACCGTCCCGGGCCCTGCGCCGCGGCTCGACGCGTCGGGCGAGGCGCTGGAGGCCGACCGCGCGCAGGCGCTGCGGCTGCTCTGCCTGTCGGGCCTGTCGGGCTGCCCCCAGGTGTCGATCCCCGCCGGCTTCCAAGACGGCGCGCCGTTCGGCCTGTCGTTGATCGGCCCGGCGGGGTCGGACCTGTCGCTGGTGCGTCTCGCCGTGAAGGTCGCACGCGCCGCGGCGGTGCGGATCGCCTGAAGATACTAAAACTATACCAAGCCTCTTTGCTCGCTTTTCACGGGTGCCGAGCATCATGTAGCCTGAGGTTGCAGATGGCGGCCTCGGGAGGCTTCGATGAGGCAGGCGCTGCATTTCGCCCGTTACGTTCGCCGGATGCGGGAGGTCGAGAGCTACCGGCTCATCGACGTGCTGATCATTGCCGGCCTGACGGCGCTGCTCGTCATCCACGTTGCCAACTTCGCGCACGCGGTCGCCTGAGCCGACGCTTGGCGGCGCCGGTCCGCCGGCGCTAGTCTGCGCCAGGGCCGCCACGGTGCGGCAGGCAGGCGCGACATGGGCGGACATTCGCACGACCACGAACACGGACATGGCCACGGCGGGCATTCGCACGACCATGACCATGAGCATCACCACGACCATCATCACGACCACGACCATTCCGAACTGTCGGAGACGGCCCTTCGGGTCCGGGCGCTCGAGTCGATCCTGACCGAGAAGGGCCTGATCGACCCGGCGGCGCTCGACGTCCTGATCGAGACCTACGAGACGAAGATCGGGCCCCGGAATGGCGCGCAGGTGGTGGCCCGCGCCTGGAGCGATCCCGCCTATCTCGAGCGGCTGCGCCACGATGCGACGGCGGCCATCGCCGAACTCGGCTTCGGCGGGCGGCAGGGCGAGGACATGGTCATCGTCGAGAACACGCCCGACACCCACAACCTCGTCGTGTGCACCTTGTGCTCCTGCTACCCTTGGCCCGTGCTGGGGCTCCCGCCCGTCTGGTACAAGTCGGCGCCCTATCGCTCGCGCGCCGTCATCGACCCGCGCGGCGTGCTCGCCGACTGCGGCGTGACACTGCCCGAGGGCACGTCCATCCGCGTCTGGGACTCGACGGCCGAACTCCGCTATCTCGTGCTGCCGATGCGGCCCGCCGGCACGGAAGGATGGGATGAGGAGCGGCTCGCCGCGCTCGTCACCCGCGACAGCATGATCGGCACGGGGCTGCCGCTCGATCCCGCCGCGGTGCCGGCATGAACGGCGCCCAGGACCTCGGCGGCATGATGGGATTCGGGCCTGTCGTGCCGGAGATCGACGAGCCGCTGTTCCACGCGGCGTGGGAAAAGCGTGCGCTGGCGGTGACGATTGCGGCCGCCGGGCTCGGCGAGTGGAACCTCGACGTGAGCCGTCACGCTCGCGAGACGCTGCCGCCGCCCGAGTACCTGACGTCGAGCTACTACGAGATCTGGATCAAGGGCCTGACGAAGCTCCTGCGCGCCCGCGGTCTCGTCGACGACGACGAAATCGCCGCCGGACGGTCGCTGCGCCTGGCGCGGGCGACGGCTCGGCCGGCGATGACGGCCGAGGCGATGGAGGCGGCGCTGGCGCGCGGCGGTCCGTGCAGCCGGCCGGCGACGACCCCGGCCCGGTTCGCCGTCGGCGACCTTGTCCGCACGCTCAACATCCACCCGGTGGGCCACACCCGCCTGCCGCGCTACGCGCGCGGCAAGGTGGGGCGGATCGAGCGCGTGCATGGTGTGTTCGTCTTCCCGGACAGCAACGCCCATGGCAAGGGCGAGGACCCGCGCTGGTGCTACGGCGTCGTCTTCGACGGGCCGGAGCTGTGGGGACCGGGCAGCGACCCGACGCTCAGCGTCAGCGTCGATTGCTGGGAGCCCTATCTGGAGCCGGCGCCATGACCTCGCCCTCCGCCGCCGCCCGCGCCCTAGCCGCCGTTCCCTCCATCCCGTGCGACGCGGAAGGTCCCGTGTTCCGCGAGCCGTGGGAGGCGCAGGCCTTCGCCATGGCGTTGTCGCTGCACGAAGCGGGGCTGTTCACGTGGCCCGAGTGGGCCGACGCGCTCGCGGACCAGATCCGCAAGGCCGCGGCGGCGGGCGATCCGGACACCGGCGAGACGTACTATTCCCACTGGCTTGCGGCGCTCGAGGCGCTCGTGGTGGCCAAGGGCGCGGCGACGCAGGACGGCCTCGCGGCGCGGCGCGACGCGTGGGACCGCGCGGCCCGGGCGACGCCCCACGGGCAGCCGATCCTGCTCGAGAACGATCCACTCGCCCGGCGGGACTGAGCGTTGGTCGGTTCGAGCGGCGACGTCCGGCCCCCCTCTTCCGCCGCGACGTGGCGTCCGATGACGGAGCAGGACCTCGACGGCGTCTTCGCCGTCGCCTGCGCCATCCACGAGGCCTATCCGGAGCGGAGAGAGGTCTTCGCCGAGCGGCTGGCGCTGTTTCCCGGCGGGTGCTGGGTCCTCACCGGGTCGGCTGGTCCCGTTGGCGGCTATGCCGTCAGCCATCCGTGGCGGGCCGGCGAGCCCGTGCCGCTCGACGCGCTGATTGCCCCGCTGCCGGCGGAAGCCACGCGCTACATCCACGACATCGCCGTTCTGCCGCGGTTGCGCGGGGCGGGCGCCGCCGGAACGATCGTCCGCCGCATCGTGCGGGACGCCTACCGCGCCAACGCGCCGTCCGCCTCACTCGTGGCCGTGTCGGGGACGGTGCCGTTCTGGCAGGGGCACGGCTTCGTTGTCCAGGACGATCCACGGCTGGCGGAGAAACTCGCCGGCTACGGCGGCGACGCGCGCTACATGGTGCGCGACCTGCGGCTCTAGCCGCCGGCCTGAGACCAGAACCCCAGCAGCAGCGCGCTGCCCAGCGCCAGCACGGCGGCGGCGGCCACCACCTCCAGCGCTGACCCGGCCAGTGCCGCGCGCGGTCCGCTCGCCGCGGCGAGCCGCAGCGCGCCGGCCTTGGCGAAGACCGAGAAGGCGGCCAGCGCGCTCGTGACCAGGGCCGTGCCGAGGGCCATGGCGACGGTCGCGGCGACGCCGGCCGCAAATACCGACTGCGCCAGCGCGAAGACGAGCACGATGATCGCACCCGTGCAGGGACGCAGCCCGGCTGCGAGCACGACGCCCGCGGCGCCCTTCCAGCCCTGCGCCGACGCTGCCTCGGGGCCGGGCAGGTGGCCGTGGCTGCAGCCGGGACCGCAGGCCTCGCCCGGCGCATGGTTGTGGGCAACGAGGTCGGGCCAGAGCCGGCCGGCGAGGTCGCCGGCCTTGCGCCACAGCAGCCATGCCCCGACGGCGGCCACGGCGGCGAAGCTCAGCGTCTCCACGGCGCCGGTGACGTTCGTCATCGTCCGGGCAGTGGCGCCGATGGCGAGGCTCAGCACGCTCACAAGGGCGACTGCGACGACCGCCTGGAGGAGTGCCGCGGCGAAGGCCAGCCCGATGCCGCGCCGCAGCGCGCGTTCGTTGGCGAAGATCCAGGCGGAGATGACGGCCTTGCCGTGGCCGGGCCCTGCGGCATGGAACACGCCGTAAAGGAACCCAAGCCCGACGAGCGGCCACACGGAGCCTGCCTCCGAGGCGTAGCTGCGGACCAGTCCGGTGAACTGCCGGTAGAACCCGGCCTGCACCGCGAGGATCCATCCCACGATCCCGCCAGACGCGCCACCCCCCTCCCGGATGCCCACTCCGAAGGGGTTGCGCGGGGGCGGGGGCGGGGCGGGCCCGACGAGGAGGGTGAGGAGTGTTCCAGCCAGCAGCACCACGCCAAGGGCTGCCGCGGCGACGAGCGCGACCCGCACGGCGCGCGCGAGGCGGCCGACCCCCGCCGACGAGCGTGTCTCGAGCGCAGTCATGACGCGGAACCCCTCACGGGCACGCCACGAGCACCTTGCTCGCGAACTGGATGCCCATGTTGGCGTTCGCGAAATAATCCTCGCCGAGCTTCTGCTGGGCGGTGAGGTCCGGCTTCTTCGGCCGGGTGATCTGGACGGCGCAGCCGGCGGGCGCCCCCGCCAGGGTCACGGCCTTGTCGTCCGGCGCGTAGCTGAAGTCGACGAAGAAGGTCGGGTCGTAGACATCGAGGAAGAGGGTCCGCTTGGCGGCGGTCGGTGTCTTGACCGGCAGGAGGAAGGACAAGGTCAGGGACTTGCCGTCGTGATCGAGCACGGCGTCTCGCGGCGCGTCGAAGTCCTGCCGCTTCCCGTCCGCCTTGAGGACGGTGAAGTAACCGAACTCGGCGAGGGATTCCGTGTTCACCTTCGCGAGATCGGCCAGTTCCTCCTGCGAGTAGACGCCGTCCTTGTTGGCGTCGAGGCCCTGGATCGCGAAGGTCGTGTAGCCCTCGTCGAAGGTCCAGCGGTGCTTCACGGCCGTCACCGATCCGCCCGCGCCGTAGACGAGTTCGGCCCGCACCTCGACCCAGACATGGGGGTGCGCGGCAGCCGGCGTGACTGCCGTGGCGGCCCATCCGGCAGCCAGGGCGGCGAAGAAGGGGCGGACGATGCGATGCAAGGCGACCTCCTGAAGCCTGAACGCAACACCACCGAAGCGCGGCAGAACCGTGGCAAGCCTACCTGATTTGCTGGCTTTCAGCATCCGCCGGGCTGCGGCTGCGCTCTTGTCTCGCCTGCGGCAAGATTCCATTGTGGCGGCATCGGACCCTCATCCAGGAACAGCCCATGACGAACGTTTCCCGCCGCCGCGCGCTCGGCCTCGGCCTTTCGGCCGGTTTCTCGGTGTCGATGCTGTCCGGGTCGTCCGAGGAGGCCACCGCGGCATCGGCCAACACCGCGTTCACGCTGCTGCTGGTCAACGACATCTACAAGATGAACGGCGAGAAGGGCCGCGGCGGCTTTCCCCGGCTCGGGGCCATCGTGAAGGCCGAGCGCGCCCGCGGCGTGCCGATGCTCTTCTGCCACGCCGGCGACACGTTCTCGCCGTCGCTGATGTCCGGCTTCGACCAGGGCGCCCACATCGTCGAGCTGACCAACCTCGTGAAGCCGGACGTCTTCGTGCCCGGCAACCACGAGTTCGATTTCGGCAAGGACAACTACCTGAAGCTGATGGGCCAGTCGAAGTTCCCCTATTTCGGCGCCAACATGCGCCAGGCGGACGGCTCGCCCATTCCCGGCATGAAGGATTCCGAGGTCTTCCAGCTCGGCCCGGTGAAGGTCGGCGTGGTCGGCCTCGCGCTCGCGACGACGCCGCAGATGTCCCAGCCGGGCGACATCCGCTTCACCAACGAGCTTGAGGTGCTTCGCGCGCAGGCCGGTCGCCTGCGGCAGGCAGGAGCCGATATCCTCGTCGCGGTCACCCACACCGACCGCACGATGGACGAGGCCATCGTGCGCTCTCGCCTCGTCGACGTGCTGCTGTCTGGCCACGACCACGACCTGTGGATCACCTTCGACGGCAAGACCGTCGCGGTCGAGAGCAACGAGGAAGGCAACTTCGTCACGGCCATCGACTTCGTCGTGCAGTTGACGGGCGAGGGCAAGGACCGCAAGGTGGCGTGGTCGCCGAGCTTCCGCGTGCACGACAGCTCGACGGTGGATCCGGATCCCGAGGTCGCGGCCGTCGTCAAGAAGTACGAGGACATGCTCAGCAAGGAACTGGACGTCGAGATCGGCACCAGCCTGAACGAGCTGGACAGCCGCTCGGCGGTCGTGCGCTCGCAGGAGGCGGCGATCGGCAACCTGATCGCCGACGCGATCCGCTCCGCCACGGGCGCCGACGTGGCCGTCACCAACGGCGGCGGCATCCGCGCCAACAAGCAGTACCCGGCGGGCGTGAAGCTGACGCGCCGGGACATCCTCTCCGAGCTGCCGTTCGGCAACACGTCCGTCATGGTCGAGATCACGGGCGCCGACCTGCGCGCGGCGCTGGAGAACGGCGTTTCGCAGCTGGAGAACCGCGCGGGCCGCTTCCCGCAGGTATCCGGCCTCAAGGTCGAGGTCGACGCCAAGGCGCCGGCGGGCTCGCGCATCGTGTCGGTGAGCGTCAATGGCCAGCCGCTCGACCCGGCGAAGCTCTACAAGGTCGCCTCCAACAACTTCATGCTGTCCGGCGGCGACGGATACACCAGCCTCGGCAAGGGCAAGGTCCTGATCGGCGACACCGACGGCAAGCTGCTGGCGAACGAGGTCATGACCTACGTCCGCAAGTTGCAGACGGTCGACGCCAAGACGGAAGGCCGCATCGTCATCCGCTGATCGGATCCGCACGGCTCTTGTGGTCCGATCCTTTCGCAGGTGCGTAAGCGACCATGAGAGGTTGCCGGGTGGCCCTGCCACACGGGGCCGCATCGGACGGGACCCGGACCGGCGTGCCCCGCACGCCGGTCCCGTGCGTTCCGGGACGACAGGCGGCGCGACTTCCGGTAAGGGTGCGTCGGCGAGAGGTTGGTTTCGATGAACATGATCACGCGCCCCGACACGTCCTCGTTCCGCGCGATGGGTCCGCTGCCGGCCGGGCACCCGGACGTCAAGGCGGGCAAGATCGGGGTCCTGCTGCTCAACCTGGGCACGCCGGACGCGACCGACTACTGGTCGATGCGCCGTTACCTGAAGGAGTTCCTCTCCGACCGGCGCGTCATCGAGACCCCGCGCCTGGTCTGGTGGCCGATCCTCAACCTGATCATCCTGACCGTCCGGCCCGGTCCCAAGGGCAAGGACTACGACTCGATCTGGAACAAGGAGCGCAACGAAGGGCCGCTCAAGACGATCACCCGCTCTCAGGCGGAGCAGCTGGCCGCGCGTATCCGCGACCGCGACCCGCGGATCGTCGTCGACTGGGCCATGCGCTACGGCAACCCCTCGACGCCGGACCGGATCAAGTGGCTGCACGAGCAGGGCTGCGAGCGCATCCTGCTGGTCCCGCTCTACCCGCAGTCCTGCGCTGCGACCTCGGCGACGGCCTGCGACAAGGCCTTCGAGACGCTGATGGGGATGCGCTGGCAGCCGGCGGTACGCGTGGCCCCGCCGTGGCACGACGATCCCGTGTACATCGACGCGCTGGCCAAGACGGTGAAGGCGAAGCTCGCAGAGATCGACTTCGAGCCCGACATGCTGGTGGCGTCCTACCACGGCGTGCCGGAGGAATACCTGCTCAAGGGCGATCCCTACCACTGCCAGTGCCTGAAGACGTCGCGCCTGCTTCGCGAGACGCTCGGCTGGGACAAGGACCGCTTCATGACCTGCTTCCAGTCGCGCTTCGGCTCGGCTGAGTGGCTGAAGCCCTACCTGATCGACACCATGGGCGAGCTGCCGGCCAAGGGCGTGAAGAAGGTCCTCGTCATCGCCCCCGGCTTCTCGGCCGACTGCCTCGAGACGCTCGAGGAGATCGAGGGCGAGAACAAGGAGCACTTCCTCCACCACGGGGGCGAGCAGTTCGCCTACGTTCCGTGCCTCAACGACTCGCCCGAGGGCATGGACGTCATCGCCAACGTGGTCGAGCGCGAACTGCAGGGCTGGGCGACCCTCTAGGGGGCGACAGCGAGCCCGCTTGCCGCGACCGGGGCGGCATCGGAGACTGCGCCCGACGCGATTCGCCAGGGGCAGGGGGTTCGCATGCCGGTATCCGGTTTCACGATCTTCGCGATCGTGCTCGTCGTCTTCGTGATCGTGACCCTGATCGCCGGCATCAAGACGGTGCCGCAGGGCTACAACTACACGGTCGAGCGCTTCGGGCGCTATTCCCGCACGTTGACGCCGGGCCTGGGGCTGATCATCCCCTATGTCGAGAGCATCGGCTCCAAGATGAACATCATGGAGCAGGTCCTGGAGGTGCCCAGCCAGGAGGTGATCACCCGCGACAACGCGACGGTGACCGCCGACGGCGTCGCCTTCTACACCATCCTCGACGCCGCCCACGCCGCATACGAGGTCTCGAACCTGGAGCAGGCGATCCTCACGCTGACGATGACGAACATCCGCACCGTCATGGGCTCGATGGACCTCGACCAGCTGCTCTCGCACCGCGACGAGATCAACGATCGGCTGCTGCGCGTGGTCGACGCCGCCGCCTCGCCGTGGGGCGTCAAGATCAACCGCATCGAGATCAAGGACATCGTCCCGCCGAAGGACCTCGTCGACTCGATGGCACGCCAGATGAAGGCCGAGCGCGAGAAGCGCGCGGCGGTCCTGGAGGCCGAGGGACAGCGGCAGGCCGAGATCCTGCGGGCGGAGGGCCACAAGGCGGCACAGATCCTCGAGGCGGAGGGCCGCAAGGAGGCCGCGTTCCGCGACGCGGAGGCACGCGAACGCGCGGCGGAGGCCGAGGCAAAGGCCACGCTCGTCGTGAGCGAGGCGATCGGCCGCGGCGACATGGGGGCCATCAACTACTTCGTCGCGCAGCAATACGTGAAGGCGCTGCAGTCGCTGGCAAGCGCGCCCAACCAGAAGGTGCTGATGATGCCGGTCGAGGCCGGCGCCTTCATCGGCTCGCTGGGCGGCATCGCCGAGATCGCCAAGTCCGCCCTGTCGGACGGCGGTGCCGGACAGCCGGCGGCGAGGCGGGGGTCGGTCCCGCCCTCCGGCTCCGCGCCAGGCTGAGGCGCGGCCATGGCCATCCTCGATATCGGTCCCTGGGGGTGGGTGATCGGCGGCCTCGTCCTGATGGGGATCGAGCTGCTGGCGCCCGGAGCCTTCATGGTCTGGCTGGGTCTCGCCGCGCTGGTGACGGGCCTGCTGCTGTTCCTCGTCAAGCTGCCCGTCGAGATGACGCTGGTGTTGTTCGCCGTGCTCGCGGTCATCGCCGTGCTCACGGGCCGCCGGTTGATCGGCCCGCCGAGGCAGCGGGGCGAGAGCGCCCTGAACGACCGGGCCGCCAAGCTGCTTGGGCGCACATTCGTGCTGGAGGAGCCCATCTCCGAGGGGCGCGGACGTGTTCGCGTCGACGATACGCTCTGGCGGGTCGAGGGGCCCGATCTCCCGTCCGGCGCGCAGGTCCGCGTCGTCGGAATGGACGGCATGCTGCTGAAGGTGGAGCGAGCCTGAACGCTCAGGCCGCCCCGATCCGCAGCAGGTCCATGATGTGGACGAGCCCGACCGGCCGGCGGTCCTGCGTGACGACAAGCGACGTGATCCGTCGCGTCTCGATCATCTTGAGCGCCTCCGCCAGCAGCGTCTCGGGCGGGACCGTCTTCGGCGACGCGTTCATGATCGCCTCGACGGGCCGCGATGGCAGGTCCGGGCCCATGTGACGGCGCAGGTCGCCATCGGTGATGATGCCGGCGAGGGTCCCGTCCGGGCTCGTCACGAACACGCAGCCGAAGCTCTTGCGCGACATCTCGGCGACGGCGTCGGCCATGCTCGTACCGAGCGGCACGACCGGAAGCTCCTCGCCGCGGTGCATGATGCTGCCCACCTGCTTGAGCAGCGAACCGAGCTTCCCGCCGGGGTGGAAGACGAGGAAGTCCTTGGCGCCGAAGCCACGCGCCTCGAGCAGGGCGACCGCGAGCGCGTCGCCGAGCGCCAGCTGCATGGTCGTCGAGGTTGTCGGCGCGAGGCCGTTGGGGCAGGCCTCCGCGGTGCGGGGAAGAATCAGCCGGATGTCGGCCTGGCGCCCCAGCGCGCTCTCCGGGTTGGAGGTCATGCCGACGAGCTTGACCGAGAATCGGCGCGAATAGGCGACGATGTCGCTCAGTTCGGCCGTCTCGCCCGACCATGAGAGAGCGAGGATCACGTCGTCCGACTGAATCATGCCGAGGTCGCCGTGGCTCGCCTCGCCCGGATGCACGAAGTGCGAAGGCGTGCCCGTCGAGGCCATCGTCGCCGCGATCTTGCGCCCGACGTGGCCCGACTTGCCCATCCCGGTGACGATGACGCGCCCACTCGCCGCGACGATGGCCTGGACGGCGGCGGAGAAGGCCGGGCCGAGGCCGTCGCGCAGCGACGCGCCCAGCGCGGCCAGGCCTGCTGCTTCGGTCTCGATGGTGCGCAGCGCGGAGGCGACGCTCGGATCGGTCGAGTCATGCGTCATGACAGCGCCTTAGCACGAGCGGAGGGGGAAGAACACGGGCTGCGGCTATCCGAACTTACCGCTCGTTAACCATGCCCGTTTTACGAGTGTTAACCATGTTCCGCACGCTGCGTGCGGTCTTTTCCGTTCGTCCGGAGGGTCTTCCGTGCGCGCCGCAGGGCGTCTTGCCTGCGCCCTTCTCGCCTCGGCCGCGTCCGCTTGCGCGGCCTCGACGGTGCACGCGCAAAGTTCGTCGCCGACGCTGAGACCCTCGCTGGAGGGTTCCGGGGACGGGGTGACGGATGACAAGCCGGCCTTCCGCGGCACCTATCCGGTGGTCGGGAAGCCGGTGCGCTCTGGCAAGAGCACCCGGCAGCAGCCCGCAAGGGGCTTTGCTGACCTGCCGCCGTCGGGCGACCGGCCGATCGGACCCCTGAAGCCGGGGACACCAACTCCGGCGGTGAAGGCCGCTCCGCCCCTGTCGTCCGAGCCGGAGGTCCGGCGCCGCGTCAGGCGCGAGGATGTCGATCCCTATGCGCCGCTGGGGTGGCGAACCGGGGGCCTCATCCTTCGCCCGAGCCTCGAGATGCTCGGCGGCTACGACACCAATCCCAATCGCATTCCCAACCCCGGCGGCGGATCGCCGATGGTGAAGACCGAGGCCGGCCTCGACGTCGCGAGCGACTGGCAGCGCCATGCCCTGCGGGCCGTGATCCGAGGTGCCTTCTACCGCTTCTTCGACACGCCGGCCGCGGATCGGCCCGAGGCGACGGCCGATATCGGCCTGCGGCTCGACGCGGCCCGGGACACGACCGTCGACCTCGCGGCGGTGTCGCGGCTGACGACCCAGCAACCGGGTATCGAGCAGCCGTTCGTGACCAACCAACGCGGGAACATCGTCGAGTACGGAGGCACGGCGGGCGTGACGCAGCGCTTCGGCCTCGCGTCGCTGGGCCTGCGGGGCGGGGTGCTCCGGACCGAATACCAGGACCTGTCGGGGCCGGGCGGCGCGACGATCAACGAGTCCGACCGCAACTACAACGCCTACGACGTCAGGTTGCGGGCGGGCTATGACGCCACGCCGGGCGTGCAGCCGTTCGCCGAGGTGGCGCTGAGCCAGCGCCTCTACGACCAGACCATCGATGCCGGGGGCTACGAGCGTTCGTCAAACGGATGGGCCGGGCGCGTCGGCACGACGCTCGAGTTCAGCCGGATCGTCACCGGCGAAGTCTCACTCGGATACGGCGCCCGGAGCTACGAGGACCCGCGGCTCCAGCCGATCGAGGGCGTGCTCACGGACGTGGCACTGCTGTGGACGCCGACGCCGCTCACCAGCGTCAAGCTGCGCGCCAGCACCGATATCTCCGAGACAACGGTGTCCGGCGCGTCCGGCGCCCTCGTCTACGCCGAAGGGATCGAGGTCACGCACGCCTTGCGCCGCAACCTGAGCCTGACCGCGGCGCTCGGCGCGAGCCAGACCCTCTACCAGGGGGTGCCGATCACCGAGGATCGATACACGGCGGGCCTGCGTCTCGACTGGAAGCTGAACCGCACCGTGGCGGTCCGCGCCAGCGTCGCGCACGAACGGCTGGACAGTTCCGTCCAGGGCGCCGACTACACGGCGAACGTGTATCTCGTGGGGCTTCGCTTCCAGCGTTGACCCCGGGGCGGCACCCCGGGGCCCTCGATGCGCCCGTCGCCGCGGTCAGCGGCCGAGCATCTTGTCCAGTTCGAGGCGGAAGGCCGGGCCTACGTCGTCGCGGGCCAGCGCATAGGCCATGTTGGCCATGAGGAAGCCGAGCTTGGAGCCGGTGTCGTAGATCTCCCCGGCAAAGGTGTGGGCGTAGAACGGCTGCGACTTCGCCAACGTGATCATGGCGTCCGTCAGCTGGATTTCTCCGCCCGCGCCGCGCTCCTGCGTCTCGAGGATGCGGAAGATCTCGGGGCTCAGGATGTAGCGGCCGGAGACGGCGAGGTTCGACGGGGCGGTCCCCTTCGGCGGCTTCTCGACCATCTCGGTGATCGCCTGTGCGCCTTTCTCCTCGCGGACGCCGACGATGCCGTACTGGTGCGTCTCGCTGTCTGGCACCTCGAAGACCCCGATGATGTTGCCGCCATGGGCTTCGTGGCCGCGGATCATCCCCGCAAGGCAGGGCTCCTTGCCGAGGTGAAGCATGTCGGGCAGGAGGACGGCGAAGGGCTCGTCGCCGACGATGTCGCGCGCACACCAGACGGCGTGGCCGAGGCCGAGCGGCGCCTGCTGGCGGGTGAAGCTCGTCGCGCCGGCAGCTGGCAGGTCCTTCTTCAGGGCGTCCAGCTCGCGGGTCTTGCCACGCTCGGCCAGCGTCCGGTCGAGTTCGAAGTTGATATCGAAGTGATCCTCGATCACCGCCTTGCCGCGGCCCGTGACGAAGATGAAGTGCTCGATCCCCGCCGCGCGGGCCTCGTCGACCACGTGCTGGATCACGGGGCGGTCGACGACCGTCAGCATCTCTTTCGGGATGGCCTTGGTGGCCGGGAGAAAGCGGGTTCCCAGTCCGGCGACGGGGAAGACGGCTTTGCGGATGCGCTGGGTCATCGTGGGGTGAAGGGGTCCGAGTTGCGGAACGGGTGAAGGGCGAACGGCGTTGCCGCCGGCCGGGAGAGTGGCGGCGCGAGATGGGCCTTTTTGCGACGCTCAGGAAAACATCAACCGGCGTTGCCTAAAATTCAGGAAAAGGTATGAGGTTCCGCGCCATCGTCCGCGCGAGAACAGGAGATGGCACTGACATGGCGGTACTCGTCACGGGCGGCGCGGGATACATCGGGTCGCATACGGTTCTGGCGCTTTCGGACCGAGGGGAGAAGGTCGTCGTCCTCGACGACCTGTCGACGGGCGTTGCCGGCTCCGTGCCGACGACCGTGCCGCTCGTCCGCGGCGACATGGGTGACGAGGACCTCGTCCTGCGCACCATCGCCGAGAACGATGTCGACGCCATCATCCACTTCGCCGCGAAGATCGTGGTCCCCGAGTCGGTCGCCGATCCGCTCGGCTACTATCTCAACAACACCGTGAAATCGCGGGCGCTTCTCGCCGCGGCGGTGAAGGGCGGGGTGAAGCACGTCATCTTCTCGTCCACCGCCGCCGTCTACGGCGATGCGTCGCTGGAGAAGGTCGCCGAGGAGACGCCCACGGGGCCCGTCTCCCCGTATGGCCGCTCCAAGCTGATGACGGAGTGGATGCTGCAGGACACCGCCCATGCACATCCGCTGAGCTACGTGGCCCTCCGCTACTTCAACGTGGCAGGCGCCGATCCGCGGGGCCGGACGGGCCAGTCCACGCCGCGGGCGACGCACCTCATCAAGGTCGCCTGCCAGACGGCGCTTGGCCAGCGGCCGATGCTGGAGGTGTTCGGCACGGACTTCCCGACGCCCGACGGATCCTGCGTGCGCGACTACATCCATGTCAGCGACCTGGCCCGGGCGCACGTGATGGCGCTCGACCACCTCCGGCAGGGCGGCGGCTCGCTGACGCTCAACTGCGGGTATGGCCGCGGATACTCGGTGCTCGAGGTGGTGCGGACGGTGAAGGCCGTATCCGGCGTGGATTTCGATGTCAGGATCGTCGGCCGACGGCCGGGCGATCCGCCCTCCATCGTGGCCACGGGCGAGCGCATCCGCCGGGAGCTCGGCTGGCAGCCCGAGCTCGACGATCTGGAGACGATCGTCTCCCACGCGCTGGCATGGGAGCGGCACCTGATGTCGCCCAACGCGCGATAGGCCCGGCGGCGGGAAGACGGTTAAGGACCGGTCAACCACGTATGCTATAATCGTTGCGACCGGGGCCCGAGAGCCCCGGCACACGGGGATGGCGCATGAAGCACGGCCGCATTCGCGTCGCGTCGGTGGGCGGGTCAGGCCTGTCCCGCGTCCTCGCCCTTGCGGCAGGTCTCGCGCTGGCCGCCGGCTCGGCGAGCGCCAACACGCCGCCTCCGCCGCAGGCCAAGGCCGCGAGCAAGACCGCAGCCTCCGGCAAGACCACCGCCCCTGTGAAGCCGGCGGCCACGAAGGCAACGGCCAAGCCGCAACCCGCCGCTCAGAAGACGACACCCGGCAAGGCAGTTCCTGCCGGAGCGAAGCCGGCTGCACCCGCACCCAAGGCCGCTGCCGCGAAGCCGGCTACGTCCCCGGCGCGTGCCGCTGATGGCTCCCCGGCGACGACGGCGTCTCTCGGCAAGCCGGAGAAGGCGATGGCGCGTCCCTCCACCGTAGCGGGTTCGGAAAGCTTCCAGGGCTTCGTCACGGCTCTCTGGCCCGACGCGCAGCGGCGTGGCGTGTCCCGCGCCACGTTCGAGTCGGCCTTCGCCGGCGTGACGCCGGACCCGAAGATCGTCGAGCTGACGCACCGGCAGTCCGAGTTCGTGAAGCCGATCTGGGAGTACGTCGCCGGCGCCGTCACCGCGGCGCGTGTCGAGCGTGGGCAGGAGGCGGCCCGCCAATGGGCGAGCGCGCTTGCCGCGGCCGAAAGCCGCTACGGCGTGGACCGCAGCGTCATCCTCGGCATCTGGGGCATGGAGACCCACTACGGCTCCTTCACCGGCGGCAAGGACGTCATCCGCTCGCTGGCGACGCTGGCGCACGAGGGCTATCGCGGCGACTTCTTCCGCGAGGAACTGCTGACGGCGCTGGTGATCCTCGAACAGGGCCACGTCGACCGCGAGGACATGAAGGGCTCCTGGGCCGGCGCCATGGGCCAGACGCAGTTCATGCCGACGAGCTTCATGAAGTTCGCCGTCGACGCGGACGGCGACGGCCACAAGAACATCTGGACGTCCAACCCGGACGCCATCGCCTCCACGGCGAACTACCTGCGGCAGAACGGCTGGACGCCCGGTCTGCCGTGGGGCTTCGAGGTGCAACTGCCCGAAGGGTTCGACTGGCGCCTGCAGTCGGGCTCTTTCTCGGCCTGGCAGCGCGCCGGGGTCCGGCGCACGGACGGCGAGGCAATGCCCCGCTCGGGCGAGGCCACCCTGTTCCTCCCGGCGGGCGTGAAGGGCCCCGTGCTGCTCATCACGTCCAACTTCGCAGTGATCAAGCGCTACAACTCCTCCGACGCCTACGCCATCGGCGTCGGCCACCTCGGCGACCGGGTGATGGGCGGAGAGCCGCTCGTGGCGCGCTGGCCGGTGGGCGAGAAGCAACTGGACCGCAACCAGCGGTTCGAGGTGCAGCGTCACCTCAACCGGCTCGGATTCGACGTCGGCGAGCCGGACGGCCGGCTGGGCTCGAAGACGCGCGAGGCTGTCCGCGGCTTCCAGGAGAAGCGGGGCCTCATCCCCGACGGCTACCCGACGCTGGCCCTTCTGGAAGCGCTGCGCGCCGTCCGTTGACGTGCTAAGCCTCGGTCCGGCGCCCAAGGGTTGCCGGATTCGGGGTTCACGGTTCCTCCATGCGAGCCACGCTGCACCGCGCCGCGTCTGTCGTCCTCCTTGCCGTGGTCCTTGCGGTCGCGACGGCGTCGATGGCCGCGGCCCAGCAGCCGCCGCCTTCGCAGGGGTTCCGCAACCCGATCTCCGACCTTCTCCGCCTGTTTTCGCCGCCGCAGCGACCCCAGCCTCCGCCGCCGGCTCCGGCGCCGCCGCGCAAGAAGCCGCCCGCGCCGATGGTGCTGACCGACCAGCCCAGCGTGCCCAAGGCCGATCCCACGGTGTTCGTCGCCGTCATCGGCGACAGCCTCGCAGAGAACCTCGCAGGCGGCCTGACCGAAGCGTTCGAAAACAACCCCGACGTGCAGGTGCAACGGCGCGGGCGCAGCTCGACGGGGCTCGTGCGCGACGACTTCTATGACTGGCGCAAGGCGACCCGCGAGCTTCTCGCCTCGGACGCGAAGGTGACGCATCTCGTCGTGATGATGGGGTCCAACGACCGCCAGACGCTGCGCGATGCCACCGGGGCCACGCTGGAGCCGTTCACCGATGCCTGGCGCGAGGCCTATGCGGCTCGGGTGGACGAACTGGCCGCTATCGCTGCAGAGCGCAACGTGCCGCTGATCTGGGTCGGCATGCCGCCGATGCAGAACGCGCGAACCTCGGCCGACATGCTCGCCCTCAACGAGATCGTGCGGGCCCGTCTCGTGCGGGGCGGACGGGGGGCGTATGTCGACATCTGGGAAGCCTTCACGGACCCGCAGAACCGCTTCTCGGCCACCGGCCCGGCCCTGACCGGGGAGACGGCCCGGCTCCGGGCCAATGACGGGATCCACCTGACGAAGGCGGGCGCCCGCAAGGCGGCTCACTTCGTCGAGATCGAGCTGAAGCGCATGCTGAACCGCGCCGACCCGACGCCGGTCTTCGCCATGCCGTCGGATCCCAACGATCCTGCTTCCAGCGACCCGGCGCTGCAGCCCGGCGGGATCGAGCGGGTGATCGACGACGCGGTCCGGCGAGGACTGGAGGGTCTTCCGCCGCTGCCGGTCAACATCCCGACCAAGGCCATCGCCGGGCCGATCCTGCCGCTCAACGCGCCAGAAGCGACGACCGGGGGGGCGCTTCTGGCCGGTGCCGTGCAGCGCGGGTCCACCGATGCGGGCCGCCTCATCGAGCAGGTGCTCGTCGAGGGGCGTAGCCCCGATTCCAAGCCGGGCCGCGCGGACGACTTCCGCTGGCCCGGCGCCCGCGCCCCCTGAGGATCAGCGCGGCAGCGTCGTCGAGCCCATCAGGAAGGTGTCGATCGAGTGCGCGGCCTGACGGCCCTCGCGGATCGCCCACACCACCAGCGACTGGCCGCGGCGCATGTCACCGCAGGCGAAGACCTTCTCCTTCGTGGACTTGTAGGAGAGCGTGTCCGCCGCCACGTTGCCGCGCCCGTCGAGCGTCACGCCGAGGGACTGCAGGAGGCCTTCCGGCACCGGCGAGACGAAGCCCATGGCGAGCAGCACGAGGTCGGCCTTCAGGTCGAACTCGGTGCCGGGCACCGGCTTGAAGCCCGCGTCGACGCGCACGCAGCGCAGCGCCTTCACCTGGCCGTTCTCGCCCTCGAAGGAGACCGAGTTCACCGAGAAGTCGCGCTCCGCGCCTTCCTCGTGCGAGGAGGAGGTGCGCATCTTCAGCGGCCAGTTCGGCCAGGTCAGGAGCTTGTTCTCCTTCTCCGGCGGCTTCGGCATGATCTCGAGCTGGGTCACGGAGAGCGCACCCTGGCGAACCGAGGTGCCGATGCAGTCCGATCCGGTGTCGCCGCCGCCGATGACGACGACATGCTTGCCGGTCGCGAGGATCGGCTCGTTCGTGCCGAGCTGCTCGCGACCGACGCGGCGGTTCTGCTGCGGCAGGAATTCCATGGCGAAGTGCACGCCGGCGAGGTCGCGGCCCGGGATGGAGAGGTCGCGGGGCTTCTCGGCGCCGCCGGCGAGTGCCACGGCGTCATGGGTGGCGAGCAGTTCCTCGGCGCTGACGTTGAACCCGACGTGGGCCCCGTAGTGGAAGGTGACGCCCTCCGCCTCCATCTGGGCGATGCGCCGGTCGATGTGGCGCTTCTCCAGCTTGAAGTCGGGGATGCCGTAGCGCAGCAGGCCGCCGGCGCGCGCGTGCTTCTCGTAGACGTGCACCTCGTGCCCGGCGCGGGCGAGCTGCTGGGCGCAGGCAAGACCGGCCGGTCCGGAGCCGATCACCGCGACCTTCTTGCCGGTGCGCTGCGCCGGAACTTCCGGCTTGATCCAGCCTTCCTCCCAGGCGCGGTCGACGATCGCGCATTCGATCGTCTTGATGGTGACCGGCTGGTCGGTGAGGTTGAGCGTGCAGGACGCCTCGCAGGGCGCCGGGCAGACGCGGCCGGTGAACTCGGGGAAGTTGTTCGTCGAGTGCAGGTTGCGCGACGCCTCCTGCCAGTCGCCCCGGTAGACGAGGTCGTTCCAGTCCGGGATCTGGTTGTTCACCGGACAGCCGTTGTGACAGTACGGGATGCCGCAGTTCATGCAGCGCGCCGCCTGGTCCCGGGTCGCCTCCTCGGAGAGAGGGATCAGGAACTCCTTGTAGTGCCGGATGCGATCGGCCGCGGGAGCGTAGCGCCGGTCGCGGCGGTCGATCTCGAGGAAGCCCGTAACCTTGCCCATGGTGGCTGCCCGTTCGTTGTCAGTGGATGGTCAGGCCGAGGGCCTGCTCGCAGCGCCCGATCCAGGAGCGGACCGAGATGCGGGGGGTGAGATCGAAGCCGCCCTCGGGGGCGAGCCGCGTGTAGGCCAGCAATGCGATGTCGGCGACCGTGAGCCGGTTGCCGACCAGAAAGTCGCGGCCCGCGAGGGCACGTTCCATCAGGTCGAGCGCCTGTTCGCCGCGCTCCACCCGCAGGGGCTCGCGCTGCTCGCGGGTGCGCTTGAGGTAGACCATCTGGAAGCGTGCGCCGGCCACGAAGAACTCGTGCCCGTTCTGCTCCCAGAAGAGCCACTGGTCGACCTCGGCCTGCTGGAACGGATCGTCCGGCAGCAGGTCGGAGCCGCGGGCGAGGAACCGGATGATGGCGTTCGACTGGGCGAGGCACCGCCCGTCATCGAACTCCACCACGGGCACCTGTCCCATGACGCTCCTGGCCAGGAACTCCGGCGTGCGGCTCTGGCCAGCCATGATGTCCACCGGCACCCACTCGTAGGGCAGGCCCAGGTGGTCGGCCGTGTACTTGACCTTCAGGCAGTTGCCCGAGTCGAGATCGCCGTAGATGCGCATCTCAGTGCCCCGCGGACGCCATCTGCGGCGCGGTGTCCTGCGCCATCAGCTCAGCCAGGGCGCGGCGGTACTCCACCGGCATGACCTTGCGGAACTTCGGCAGGTAGTGGTCCCACCGGTCCAGGATCTCCTTGGCGCGGGTCGAGCCGGTGTAGCGGGCGTGGTTGGCGACGAGCTGGCGCAGACGCTCGGCGTCGTGGCGCGTCATGTCGGCCATCACGTCCACCCGGCCCTTGTGGTGTAGGTCCCCGCCCTGATGGTGCAGCCGCTCGTTGAGCTCCTCTTCCTCCTCGACGGGCTCCAGCTCCACCATGGACAGGTTGCAGCGCTGGGCGAAGTCGCCGTCCTCGTCGAGGACGTAGGCGATGCCGCCCGACATGCCGGCCGCGAAGTTGCGGCCGGTCTTGCCGATGACCACCACGACGCCGCCGGTCATGTACTCGCAGCCGTGGTCGCCGGTGCCCTCGACGACCGCGATGGCGCCGGAGTTGCGCACGGCGAAGCGCTCGCCGGCGACGCCGCGGAAGTAGCACTCGCCCGCGATGGCGCCGTACATCACCGTGTTGCCGACGATGATCGACTCGTGCGGGACGATCTTCGTCGCGCTCCGCGGCGGATAGATCGCGATGCGACCGCCCGACAGGCCCTTGCCGACGTAGTCGTTGGCCTGGCCCTCGAGCTCCAGCGTCACGCCACGGGCCAGCCACGCGCCGAAGCTCTGGCCGGCGGTGCCGGTGAGCTTCACGTGGATGGTGTCATCCGGCAGGCCCTTGTGGCCGTAGCGCTTCGCCACCTCGCCCGAGAGCATGGCGCCCGTCGTGCGATTGGTGTTGTTGATGGTCGTCTCGATCGACACGGGCGTGCCGTGGGCGATCGCCGCCTCGGCGCGGGCGATGAGGGTGCGGTCGAGAACCTTGTCGAGGCCGTGGTCCTGCGTCTCGCTGTGGAACAGGCCGACGGAGGCGGGCACCTCCGGCTTGTGGAACAGCCGGCTGAAGTCGAGCCCCTTGGCCTTCCAGTGGTCGATCACCGCCGCGCGGTCGAGCATCTGCATCTGCCCGACCATCTCGTCGAAGGTCCGGAAGCCGAGCTCGGCCATGTACTCGCGCACCTCTTCCGCGATGAAGAAGAAGTAGTTTATGACGTGCTCGGGCTGGCCGACGAAGCGCTTGCGCAGGACGGGATCCTGCGTCGCGACGCCCACCGGGCAGGTGTTCAGGTGGCACTTGCGCATCATGATGCAGCCGGCCGCGATCAGCGGCGCGGTGGCGAAGCCGAACTCGTCCGCGCCGAGCAGCGCGCCGACGACCACGTCGCGACCGGTGCGCAGCCCGCCGTCGACCTGCACCGCGATGCGCGAGCGCAGGCGGTTCATGACCAGCGTCTGGTGCGTCTCGGCGAGGCCGATCTCCCACGGCGAGCCGGCGTGCTTGATCGAGGTGAGCGGGCTCGCGCCCGTGCCGCCCTCGAAGCCCGAGATCGTCACGTGGTCCGCCCGGCCCTTCGACACGCCGGCCGCGACCGTGCCGACGCCGACCTCGGAGACGAGCTTCACCGAGACGAGCGCCTGCGGGTTGACGTTCTTGAGGTCGTAGATGAGCTGGGCGAGGTCCTCGATCGAGTAGATGTCGTGGTGCGGCGGCGGCGAGATGAGGCCGACGCCCTGGGTCGAGTGGCGCACCTTGGCGATCACCGCGTCGACCTTGTGGCCGGGCAGCTGGCCGCCTTCGCCGGGCTTGGCGCCCTGCGCCATCTTGATCTGCATCATGTCGGAGTTGACGAGGTACTCCGTCGTCACGCCGAAGCGGCCCGAGGCCACCTGCTTGATGGCCGAGCGCATGCTGTCGCCGTTGGGCAGCGGCTTGTAGCGGTCGGCCTCTTCGCCGCCCTCGCCGGTGTTCGACCGGCCGCCGATGCGGTTCATGGCGATCGCCAGCGTGGTGTGCGCCTCGCGCGAGATCGAGCCGTAGGACATGGCGCCCGTCGCGAAGCGCTTCACGATGGCGCTCGCCGGCTCCACCTCGTCGAGCGGAACGGGCTTGCGCCCGTCCTCCTCGGCCTTGCGGATGCGGAACAGGCCGCGGATCGTCAGCAGTTGCTCCGACTGCTCGTTCAGCAGCTTCGCGAACTCCCGGTAGCGGTCCTGGCTGTTGCCGCGGACCGCGTGCTGCAGCAGCGACACCGACTGCGGCGTCCAGGAGTGCGCCTCGCCGCGAATGCGGTAGGCGTACTCGCCGCCGACCTCGAGCGCGTTGCGGTAGACGGGCGAGTCGCCAAAGGCATCCGCATGACGGCGGACCGTCTCCCGGGCGACCTCGGGAAGGCCGATGCCGCCGATGCGCGAGGCGGTTCCGGCGAAGAAGCGGTCGACGAACGACTTGGACAGGCCGACCGCGTCGAAGATCTGCGCGCCGCAATAGGACTGGTAGGTGGAGATGCCCATCTTGGACATCACCTTGAGGATGCCCTTGTCGATCGACTTGATGAACCGCTTCACCACTTCGTAGCTGTCGACCTCCTCGGGGAAGTCCTTGGCCATCGCCTGAAGCGTCTCGAAGGCGAGATAGGGGTTGATCGCCTCCGCGCCATAGCCGGCGAGGCAGCAGAAGTGATGCACTTCCCGCGCGTCACCGGTCTCCACGACGAGGCCGACGGAGGTGCGCAGGCCCTTGCGGATGAGGTGATGGTGCACGGCCGCGGTGGCCAGCAGCGAGGGGATCGGGATGCGGTCGGACCCCACCATCCGGTCGGACAGGATGATGATGTTGTAGCCGCCCTTCACCGCCGCCTCGGCCCGGTCGCACAGCCGCTCGAGCGCCGACTCCATCCCCTCAGGGCCCTGCTCGGTGGGGTAGGTCATGTCGAGCGTCTTGGTGTCGAAGGCGTCCTCGAAGTGGCCGATGCAGCGGATCTTCTCGAGGTCGCCGTTGGTCAGGATCGGCTGGCGCACCTCGAGCCGCTTGCGGCGCGAGGACCCCTCCAGGTCGAAGATGTTCGGCCGCGGCCCGATGAACGACACCAGGCTCATGACGAGTTCCTCGCGGATCGGGTCGATCGGCGGGTTCGTCACTTGGGCGAAGTTCTGCTTGAAGTAGGTGTAGAGCAGCTTCGACTTGTCGGAGAGCGCCGAGATCGGCGTGTCCGTGCCCATCGAGCCGACCGCCTCCTGGCCCGTCACCGCCATCGGCGCGAGCAGGAGCTGAAGGTCTTCCTGCGTGTAGCCGAAGGCCTGCTGGCGATCGAGCAGCGACACGTCGGTGCGCACGGCGCGCGGCTCGACCGGCTTCAGGTCCTCCAGCACGATCTGGCTGCGCTCGAGCCACGCCTTGTACGGGTGGGAGGTCGAGAGCGACGCCTTGATCTCATCATCGGAGATGATGCGGCCCTGTTCGAGGTCGACGAGCAGCATCTTGCCCGGCTGCAGGCGCCACTTCGTGACGATCTTCTCCTCCGGGATCGGCAGCACGCCCATCTCGGAGGCCATCACGACGAGCCCGTCGTCGGTCACGAGGTAGCGCGCCGGCCGCAGGCCGTTGCGGTCGAGCGTGGCGCCGATCTGGCGGCCGTCGGTGAAGGCCACGGCGGCCGGGCCGTCCCAGGGCTCCATCAGCGCGGCGTGGTACTCGTAGAAGGCGCGCCGGCCCTCGTCCATGAGTGGGTTACCCGCCCAGGCCTCGGGGATGAGCATCATCATCGCGTGGGCAAGCGAGTAGCCGCCCTGCACGAGGAACTCGAGCGCGTTGTCGAAGCAGGCCGTGTCGGACTGGCCCTCGTACGAGATCGGCCACAACTTGGAGATGTCGGGGCCGAAGAGCTCGCTGTCGACGGACGCCTGACGGGCCGCCATCCAGTTGACGTTGCCGCGCAGCGTGTTGATCTCGCCGTTGTGCGCCACCATCCGGTAGGGGTGCGCCAGCGACCAGGTCGGGAAGGTGTTGGTCGAGAAACGCTGGTGGACGAGCGCCAGCGCCGACGAGAACCGCGGGTCGTTGAGGTCGTGGAAGTACTCGCCGAGCTGACCGGCGAGCAGCATTCCCTTGTAGACGAGCGTGCGCGAGGACAGCGACACCGGGTAGTAGCCGGCGGTGCGCGGATCGTTCGCGTCATAGATGGTGTTGGAGATGACCTTGCGCAGGATGAACAGCCGGCGCTCGAATTCGTCCCCCGCCGCGGCGCTCTTGCGGCCGACGAACAGCTGACGGATGACGGGCTCGGTCGGCTTCACGCTCTCGCCGAGGCCCGAGCTGTCGACCGGGACGTCGCGCCAGCCGAGGAAGGTCTGGCCCTCCTCGGCGATCACGCGCTCGATGGTGCTCTCGCAGAACGCACGCCCCTCAGCGTCGCGCGGCAGGAAGATGAGGCCGGCGCCGTAGTCGCCGAGCGGCGGCAGCGCGATGCCGAGCGCCGCGCATTCCGCACGCAGGAACGCGTCCGGCATCTGCACCAGCATGCCGCAGCCGTCGCCCGCCTTGGGATCGGCGCCGACGGCCCCGCGGTGGTCGAGGTTGAGCAGGATCTGCAGGCCCATCGCCACGATCTCGTGCGATGCCCGGTTCTTCATGTCGGCGACGAAGCCGACACCGCAGGAGTCCTTCTCCAGGGCGGGGTCGTAGAGCCCGACGGCGTCGGGCAGCCCGGGATCGCGCACCACCAGCGGCGCGGGCATGCCGGCCGTTCCGGCCGCGTGCGACCCCACTTCGGAAAAGCCCTGTTCCGTCCGCTCGCTCATGGTGACCCTCGCCACGTCCTCAACCCAGGATCGACACGGCCGATGACCGTGCGCCTCGCCGCGTCCTAGCAAGGACCGCGCCGGGCTGGGGGCTTTCGTGGTGTCAGGGTGTAGCTCGGTCGCGCCCCGTCTTGCGCCCGCACCCCGCGGGCGTACCGGGAGGACCGGTGCCCGTCAGGCTCGATCTTTGCGCGTGGCACGTTTGCCGGCGGTCGCGGCCGTCAGGTCGCGTCCCACCGTCATGCTGTTCGTGCCGTTCGTGCGCACAGTCGGAACCCGTCTCTGGCGGGGCCACGCCCCGATGGAATGGGACAGCAAGACTGTCCTATTCGCCGCGGACCTTGCCACACGATTTTCCCGCGCACAAGCGGATTGTGGCAGGGGACAGGCCGCTCCCGCAAGATTCTTTCGCGAGGGGTCCTCCGAGGGTAACGGACGGCAAGAACGGAGCCGCCCGCGGGTCATTACCGGTCGCCGCTGTGGCCGTCGGGCCATGCCGAGGACCGTTGTCTTTCGCGACGGCGTGTGCAACTCCCGACCTGCGCCGCGGGCGCGCTGCAACGATGGACCGGACGTCATGAACTTTGCCAGCGACAACGTCGTGGGGGCGAGCCGCCCCGTGCTCGAGGCCCTGTTGGCCGCCAACGACGGGGCGGAGACCGCCTACGGCGCCGACACCTACAGCCAGCGGGCGGAACGGATGCTGGCGGAGGTGTTCGAACACGAGGTCTCGGTGTTTCTCATCGCCACCGGGACGGGTGCGAATGCGCTGGCGCTTTCCGCGCTGACGCCGCCGTGGGGCGCGGTCTTCTGCCACGCCGAGAGCCACGTGCTCGACGACGAATGCGGTGCTCCCGAGATGTTCACGGCCGGCGCGAAGCTGGTCGGCATCCCCGGGCCCGGCGGCAAGATGGCACTGGCCGACCTGCAGGCGACGCTCGACCGCTTTCCGCGGGGGCTGGTGAAGGCCGTCCAGCCCTCGGCGCTGTCGATCTCGCAGGTGACGGAAGCGGGGACGCTCTATTCGCTCGCCGAGATCCGCGCCCTCAGCGAGGCCGCCCGCAAGGCGGGCGTACGGGTCCATCTCGACGGGGCCCGGTTCGCCAATGCCATGGTCGCGCTCGGCTGTACGGCCGCCGAGATGACGTGGAAGGCCGGGGTCGACGTGGTGACCTTCGGCGCGACGAAGAACGGCTGCCTTGCCTGCGAGGCCGTCGTGTTCTTCGACAAGGCCCTCGCCGACAGCTTCGTCTTCCGCCGCAAGCGCAGCGGCCACACCCTTTCGAAGGGGCGGCTCCTGGGCGCACAGCTCGTCGCCTACCTCTCGGACGATCACTGGATCTCGAACGCGCGGCACGCCAATCTCATGGCCTCCGTCCTCGCAGGCGGGCTGAGCGGCATCCCGGGCGTGCGAATGCCGTGGCCCACGCAGGCGAACGAGGTGTTCGCGGTCATGCCCCCGGCCGTGGACGCACGCATCCGTGCCGCGGGCTTCAAGGGGGCCGACTGGTCCAGCCTGAGCCTTCCCGAGGGCTTCTCCGTGGGGAACGACCGGTTCGTGCGCTTCGTCACGTCCTGGGCCACGCGCCCGGATCACATTGAGGGCCTCATCGCCGCCGCGCGGGGATGACACCCCGCGGAATCGACGGTCCCAGACGCGCCCCAATCGTCGTTTAATCCGTTGTCAGGGATGTCAGTCCGTCCCGAGCCACCGGAGCCGCCATGTCCGCCTGCCAGCGTCCCGTCCTCGCCCTGTCCGCTGCCCTCCTGCTTTCAAGCGCCGCGCTCATCCTCCCGGCCGGGTCGGCACAGGCGCAGCCGATGGCGTTCTGGGGCTGGGGGCCGCCGGGGCCGGCCGTCGAGGAGCGGCTCCCGCCGGGCACCTATCGCAGCTACTCCAGCCGCCAGATCGCCGAGATCCTCTACCGCCGCCACGGAGCGGCACAGGTCCTCATGGTGCGGCCGGCCGGGGACGTGTTCGACGCCGAGGTCATCGACCGCCGCGGCTACCGCGTCCGCTACGTGATCGCGCCCGACACGGCTGAAATCCTCGAGCGTGTGGTCCTGGGGGAGCGCCGGTGGGAGCGCGACCCGGCGGTTCCTCCCGGGCTGGTGCCGCAACCCGGCCCAGGCCGGGATCGGGCGCCCGCGCCGCGCGAGGCCCGGCGGGAGCCGGCCGAGAGGACGGCGCCGGTGGCGCCTCCGGTTCAGGAGGGGCCCTCCGTGACCGTGCCGCGGGTCGGGCCGGTCGAGCAGCGCCCGCTGCCCGAGCCTCCCGTCGCGGCCAAGCCGAAGGGGCCGGAGGCCGAGCCCGCGCCGCCGCGGGCGCCCGCTGCGACGCCAAGCCCTGCGCCAGGCGCTCCCGCAGCGTCACCCGACCGGGCTGAGCCGCAGGCGGCCCCGCAGCGGACGCCGCAGCCCAAGCCGGAGCTCGCCCGGCCGCCGGCCCTGCAGCCCGAGACGCCGCGCACCGTCACGCCCGCGCCGACAGGTGCTCCGCCGGCCGCCGGCGCTGCGCCACAACGGCCCGCGACGGCGCAGACGCGGCCTGTGCAGGCGCCGCCGCGCATACCCGAGCCGCTGGTCGATCCGAAGACAGGCCAGAAGAACCCCCTCGCCACCGTTCCGGTGGCCCCACTCGACGAGACGGTGAAGCCGTCGGGCCCCGTGACGATCGTGCCTCCGGCCCCGCTCGAATGAGAGCGGGATCGCTGAGCGAGCAACAAAAAAGGGCGCCCGCAGGGGCGCCCTTCGTTCATCGGAGAGTGCGGGCCGTTCAGGCGGCGCGCGGGGCTTCGACCGGCTTCTGATCGATCACCGTCCGGGTGCTGCCGCCGCTGATCGGGATCAGGCGGGGCTTCTTCGCCTCGGGAATCTCGCGCACGAGGTCGATGTGCAGGAGCCCGTTCTCGAGGCTGGCGCCCGTCACCTGGACGTGATCGGCGAGCTGGAAGCGGCGCTCGAAGGAGCGGGCCGCGATGCCCTGGTAAAGCATCTCGCTGGCGCGATCGGTGCCGGTCGCCTGACGCTCTCCGCGGACGGAGAGCACGGTCTCCTTCACCTCGATGGCGATGTCCTTGTCGGTGAAGCCGGCCACGGCGACGGAGATGCGGTACGCATTCTCGCCGGTGCGCTCGATGTTGTAGGGCGGGTAGGCGCTGCCGCTGTCGGCGCCGGTGGCCTGGTCGAGCATCGAGAACAGGCGGTCGAAGCCGATGGTGGAGCGGTAGAGGGGGGACAGATCGTACTGACGCATGGCATATCCTCCATGTTGAGCGACATGCGGGGCGGTCCGCCTCTCGAGGCCGGACCGTTCCGGAGCGCAGCCATCATGGCCTGCGCTGACCCCGATGTGGGTGTGCCCCATCTGCAGCGCAAGAGGGGCCGGATGAACGCCGCCTGAACGATCGGGACCGGCTTCGTTCAGGCACGCCGTCGCATGGTTGCCACCGTGGGGCGGGTGGGCCCCGGAGTCGACCATGCGTAAGCGCACGATCTCGCGGCGGGCGGTGGCCCTCCTCGCCGCCTCTCTCATGGCTGCCGGCATGCCCGCCGGAACGGTGACGGCCGACGAACGGCCGACGCTCGACGCGGCGGGAGTCGAGGCCGTGCTGAGGCACCTCGGCTACCGCGACATCGAGCGGGTGCAGCGCCGCGGCGGACTCTTCCTCGCCGACGTCTCCGCTCCCCAGGGGCAGCGCCTGCGCGTCGTCGTCGACGCCTTCAGCGGCGAACTGACGGGCCTGCGGGCGCTGGACTCGACGCAGCCCCGGCGGGCCGAACCGATCCGTACGTCGTCCAACTGAGCGCGGTTCCGTTCCGCCACGCTTGCATCGGGGGGCGCCGCTGCGGCCTACTGGCCCGGCCGCGAGTCGCCGCGCGCATGAGGTTGCCCAACCCGAATGGAACTCGCCTCGCTTCCCCACGTGCCCGTGCCGTCGCAGGCCTCCGTGACGAGCGTCACCAGCGCCGGCGGTGTTCGCCTGCGCGTGGCGCGCTGGCGGCCGACGTCGCGCCGCACGCGCGGAACGGTCTGCCTGCTGCAGGGGCGTGCCGAGTTCATCGAGAAGTACTTCGAGGTCGTGGCCGAGCTTCGCCGGCGCGGCTTCGCCGTCGTCGCGTTCGACTGGCGAGGGCAGGGCGGCTCTGACCGGCTCCTCGCCAATCCGCGCAAGGGTCACGTCGACGACTTCGCCGACTACGAGGCGGACCTGCGTGCCGTGGCCGCGACGGTTCTCGCCGGAGCGCCGCAACCTCACTTCGCGCTCGCCCACTCCATGGGCGGAACCGTGCTGGTCCATGCGCTGGCGAGCACGCCCGATCTCTTCGATCGCGCGGTGCTCACGGCGCCGATGTTCGGCATCGCCGGCCTGCGCCGGCCGCGGGGCGCCCGCCTGCTCGCCGCCGCGCTCGACGTGATGGGGTTCGGTGGGGCGTTCATTCCTGCAGGCGGAGAGACCGCCGTCGCGACGAAGCCGTTCGAGGACAATCCCCTGACGCGCGATCCACAGCGCTACGCCCGGACGGGCGACCTGATCGCCGTCGCGCCGTCGCTCGGCCTTGGCGACCCGACCATCGGATGGGTCCACGCGGCCTTCAGGTCCATGGATCCGTTCCGAGATCCCAACTATCCGCTCCAGATCCGGACGCCGATCCTCAGCGTCGTGCCTGCCGTCGATCGGGTGACGCAGACGCCCCTGGTCGAGCGCTTCTGCGCCCGTCTCAAGGCCGGCCGCTGCCTTGCTCTCGCCGGCGCCGAGCACGAGATCCTGATGGAGCGCGACCCGGTCCGGGCCCTGTTCTGGGCGGCCTTCGACGCCTTCGTGCCGGGAGAGACCCCGCCGCGCACGACGGCGAACGATGCCGAGGACAGCGTCGAGGCCGCCGGCGCCGCGGCGGGCGAACCGGTCAGCGGTTGAGCAGCGCCAGGGCCTCGGCGTGCACGCGGGGGTCGCCCGCGGCCACGATGGCGCCTCCCTCGGCGGCCGGGCCGCCGCTCCAGGTCGTGACCACTCCGCCGGCGCCCTCGATGATCGGCACCAGGGCGACGATGTCGTAGGACTTGAGGCCCGTCTCGATGACCACGTCCATGTGGCCGGCGGCGAGCATGCAGTACGCGTAGCAGTCGTAGCCGAACCGCGTGAGTTTGGAGGCCCTCTCGACCCGCTCGTAGGCCTCGAGGTCCTTGCCCGTGAACAGCCGCGGGCTGGTCGACGAGAGCGTCGCCTCCGACAGGCTGGCACAGGGCCGGGTGCGCAGGGTGCGCGTCCCGCCGGGGCCGCGCCATGTGGCGCTGCCGCCGTCGCCCGAGAAGCGCTCGCCGGTGAAGGGCTGGTGCATCATGCCGAAGCAGGGAGAGCCATTGCGTAGCAGGCCGATCAGGGTTCCCCAGACCGGCAGGCCCGAGATGAAGGAGCGGGTGCCGTCGATGGGGTCGAGCACCCACACGAACTCCGCGTCCTTGCGCTCGTCGCCGTATTCCTCGCCGACGATGCCGTGCGAGGGGAAGGTGCGCTTGATGAGGTGGCGCATCGCGGCCTCGCCCGCGCGGTCCGCCTCGGTGACGGGGTCGAACGCGACGCCCTTCGACTTGTCGGACGCGGCAATGGCCGTCCTGAAGAAAGGAAGGATGGCCTTGCCGGATACTCCGGCGAGGTCGTCCACGAAGGCGGCGAAGTCAACGGCCGTCATGTCGTCCAGTTCCTGCTGAGCCTTGGCGGGTCCATAGAGGATTCTGCCGCTCAGGGAAATTGCGCTTCCGGCAACCTCGTGTCGTCCGGATGAGCCGGCCCGACGCGCCATGCGCTGACGGGGGCGTGCTGAGAGATTCGCCGTTCAGTCATGCATCCCGCGCGGGCCTGCCCGGGTTCATCGATCGATAACGCTGTCCTCGCAATGGCTTGGCTCACGCTCTCACATAGGACAGCAATGCTTGCCTTTTGTGCGCTGCGGTGCCATATTGATGCGGTGCGGTGATGCTCTTGCGTCCCGCGCATGCCCTCCTTGGGCGTTTCCTCCCTAGACTTGGGCCGCCGACGTCAGTCAGGCGGCCTTTTTCTTTCTTGCGCTGCTATTCCGCGGCCAGCCTGCCGCCGCCGAGCTGCAGGTCGACCTCCGCCATCAGCGACTCCACCGTGTGCATGAGGTCGGCGGCGACGGTGGAAAAGTTGGCGGTGCGCTGCAGGCGGCGCTCGTCCATGTAGAGGCCGCGGTTGATCTCGATCTGCAGGGCATGGAAGTCGGACGCCGGGTTGCCGTAATGCTCCGTGATGAAGCCGCCGGCGTAGGGCTTGTT
Source organism: Alsobacter sp. R-9 (assembly GCF_054612375.1). Taxonomy (NCBI): domain Bacteria; kingdom Pseudomonadati; phylum Pseudomonadota; class Alphaproteobacteria; order Hyphomicrobiales; family Alsobacteraceae; genus Alsobacter; species Alsobacter sp. R-9. The sequence continues at coordinate 151,020 of NZ_JBTSWJ010000001.1, forward strand.
GCGCGTGACCACGTAGCCGCGGCCGCGCAGGCTCTCGTCGAGGATGTCGGCGAAGAGGCCGTTGGCGCTCGTGCCGTAGCGGTCGCCGATCACGAAGTCCGCCCGGCCCGCATCGTCACGTCCGCCCTGCGAGCTCGGCATCGAGTGGCAGTCGATGAGAACCACCATCCCGAACCGGCGGTGCGTCTGCTGCAGCAGACGCTGCAGCGCGCGGTGATAGGGCTTGTAGAGAAGCTCGATGCGCAGCAGCGCGTCCTCGACCGGCAGCCGGCGGGCGTAGATCTCCTGCGAGTCGCCGACGACGCGGGCGATCGTGCCGAGCCCACCCGCGACCCGCATCGAGCGCGTGTTGGCGAACGGCGGCAGCCGACCCTCAAACATGCGCGGGTCGAGCTCGTAGGGCTCGCGGTTGACGTCGAGATAGGCACGGGGGAAGTGAGCCTTCATCAGCGGCGCGCCGCGGCTGACGACGCCGGCGATGAGGTCGTCGACGAAGCTGTCCTCGGACCGTCGCAGGGTCAGCGGGTCGAGCCGCGAGGCCTCGATGAAGGCGCGCGGGTAGGTCCGCCCTGAATGCGGGGAGTTGAACACCAGCGCCGTGGACACGACGTGGGGCTCGACGATCTCGAAAGGCGGGTCGAAGTCGCTGGCCGTGGGGGCTGGCATCGGCGGCGAGAACCTTCCGTTTCGCGGTGGACCAGTGTGCCGCGCGGGCGGGTCCGTGTCCACGCGGCACCACGATCCTGCCATGCCCCGTCCTTACGCGTTAACACTTTCACCGCTTTTTTACCCAGACGGGTCCTAATGGCGGGCGACATCGGAGTTCGACATGGTGCCTGAGACGCTTCCCGCCCCGCGGATCCTCCTCGCGGAAGACGACAACGACATGCGCCGGTTCCTCGTGAAGGCGCTCGAGAACGCCGGATACCAGGTGGCCTCGTTCGACAATGGCCTCTCGGCCTACCATCGCCTGCGCGAAGAGCCGTTCGAACTGCTTCTCACGGACATCGTGATGCCGGAGATGGACGGCATCGAGCTGGCGCGCCGCGCCACCGAACTCGATCCCGACATCAAGGTCATGTTCATCACCGGCTTCGCGGCCGTGGCCCTGAACCCCGATTCGCAGGCGCCGAAGGAGGCGAAGGTCCTCTCCAAGCCGTTCCACCTGCGCGATCTCGTCGCCGAGGTGGAGAAGCTGCTCGCCGCCTGAACCGGGGCTCGCGCAACCTCGCCAAGCGGCTTGCCATCCCCCGATCCTGCCGGTATATCCCCGTCACCTCGCAGCCGGCTCGTCCGGCAGCCGGGCGCGTAGCTCAGCGGGAGAGCACTACGTTGACATCGTAGGGGTCACAGGTTCGATCCCTGTCGCGCCCACCATTTTCCAGCGGCGAAGGCCGTTGCGCTCGACCCCGGGTTCCACCGAACCCGGGGTCGTTTGCTATGGACCTGCCGACCGGCATCGGCGACACCAAGGCAGCACCGGCCGGCGACCCTGCGGCCGAGACGCCAGGAGAATCCCTTGACGGGACATGTCGATCCCTCCCGCGAGACGTTCGCGGCTTTTCGCGCGCTGGACCGCCCGGGGCCGATCCACATGCTGAACCTCGTCCGGTTCCGCGAGACGGCGGCTTACCCCGACGGGCGTGTCACCTCCGGGGCCGAGGCTTATGCGGCCTACGGACGGGAAAGCCAGCCGGTCTTCTCCCGCCTCGGCGGGCGGATCGTCTGGCGGGGCCAGTTCGAGCTGATGCTCATCGGACCGGCGGAAGAGAACTGGGACGAATGCTTCGTCGCCGAGTATCCGTCCGTCGAGGCGTTCGCGACGATGCTGCGCGATCCGGTCTACCGGGAGGCCGTGAAGCACCGGCAGGCCGCAGTGGCAGACTCGCGTCTCGTCAGGCTTTCACCCTCCGCCGCCGGGGAGGGGTTCGGAGGAGCGTTGACTTGACCGTAAAGACCCGTTTACCGCTCGACGTCACCTGCCGTTATGACTAACGTGACATTCACCGTGATTTTGCCAGTCGTGACCGGCTGCATCCAGAAGAGCAGGGTCACTGTATTAACAACCTAGGGTTTAGTGGTGGTGCAGGCGACGCGCAAACGTCGCGACAATTTGTGATTGATCAAGACGGATGTTTCCGGCTGCGGTCGGTAACGTCGCGAGGCAAGCGTGCTCGATTTCCGTTCGCCCTCCCTCATCTCCGGCCTGGCTGACGCCGCCTCGGCGGCGGGTGCGGCCATCATGGCGCATTACGGGACGTGCCGGCCGACGGAAAAGGCCGACGGCAGTCCCGTGACCATCGCCGACCAGGAGGCCGACGCGATCCTTACGGCGGCCGTGAGGCGGCTGCTGCCCGGCCTTCCCGTGATCTCCGAAGAGAGCGCGCCGACGGCGAAGGTGACCGACTTCGACGCCTTCGTGCTCATCGACCCGCTCGACGGCACGCGGGAGTTCCTCGCGCAGAACGGCGACTTCACGGTGAACCTCGCCGTCGTCGTCAACGGCACACCGGTGACGGGCGTCGTCTTCGCTCCGGCTCACGGGCGCCTGTGGACCGGCGGGGCGGATGCCCACGTGTCCTCGCTCGAACCCGGCCGGCCAGCCTCCGCGGCAGGCGACCGGAAGCTGATCAAGGTGCGGCGCCCGCGCAAGCGGCTTGTGGCCTTCGCCAGCCGCAACCATCGGGACGCGTCGACCGATGCCTACCTGGCGCGCCTGGGCATCCACGAGGTCCGGACGGCCGGGTCCTCTCTCAAGTTCTGCTACATCGCGCAGGGTGACGCCGACCTCTACCCCCGGTTCGGCCCGACCATGGAGTGGGACACCGCGGCGGGCCACGCCGTCCTGACCGCGGCCGGCGGCGTCGTGCTCACGCCGGACGGGGAACCCTTCCTCTACGCCAAGTCGGAGGACGACTACCGCAACGGTCCTTTCATCGCGGCCGCCTCCTCGACCCTCGTCGTCGCCGCGGCCGCCTGACGGCGGGCTTGATTTTCCCGCGCGTTCTCTCTAGTAGACCCCCGACTGCCGGCATCTTCGTCGGCCGACCCGTTTTCCGGAACCAGACCGATGAAGATCCGCAACTCTCTCAAGTCGCTGCGCGAGCGCCATCGCGACAACCAGATCGTGCGCCGCAAGGGCCGCGTCTACATCATCAACAAGACCCAGAAGCGCTATAAGGCGCGTCAGGGCTGACGTTTCCATCCCGGGAACGGGATGACGGGGCGCCTCGCGGCGCCCCTTTTCGTTTGTGGATCGCCCCTCCCGAAGCTGTGAGCGGCGATGTTTTTGACAGACGGAACGGCTGCCCTACACTTTGGGGTATGAGGATCGCCGGTCCCGCCTTTGCCCTCGCCGTCGTGTTTGGCCTCTCGGCCGGGTCGACGGCCGCGCTGTCGCAGCAGACCCAGCAGCAGGGTCGCAAGCCTGCGCCGAACGCCTCGGTGCGGCCCACGACGCTCGACGACCTGTTCGAGCGCCTGCAGCGCGCCAAGACCGAGGACGAGGCCAAGGGAATCGCCGACGCCATCCAGCGGCGCTGGATGCGATCGGGCAGCGACACGGCCGACCTGCTGATGGACCGGGCGCTCGAGGCCCTGCGCAGTGGCGACCAGCCCTTGACGATCGAGCTTCTCGACCGGGTCGTGGTCCTGCAGCCGAACTGGGCCGAGGGCTGGAACAAGCGTGCCACCGTGTTCTTCATGATGGGCGACAACACGCGCTCGATGGCTGACCTGCAGCAGGTCCTGGCCCGGGAGCCGCGGCACTTCGGGGCGCTCGCAGGGCTCGGGATGATCCTGAAGAACAACGGCGACGACAAGAAGGCCTACGAGGCCTTCAAGAAGGCGCTCGCGATCAACCCGCACATGCCGGAAGTGAAGTCCGCCGTGGAGCGGCTCGCCCCGGACTACGAGGGACGCGACATCTGACGGCTGTGCTGCGGAGTATGGGCTGACGTCACCTTGCCGGTTCGCAGCCCCCGCCATGCCCGAGAGTTCCGTCCAGCCCCGCCCTGCCAGGAGAGTGCCCCGCATGGTCCTGACCCTCGTCGTGCTCGCGGCGGCGATGGCGGCCGGCGTGCAGGGCCTCGTCTGGCACATCGAATCGAAGCACCCCCCGCTAGGCCGGCGCGTCCCGGTCGATGGAGGTCAGCTGCATGTGATGGAGGCGGGGCCGACGGACACCGACGCGCCGACCATCCTCCTGATCCACGGTGCATCTGGAAATGCCGCCGAGATGATGCTCGCGCTGGGTGAGCCGCTCGGCCGGCGGCTCAGGGTGCTGGCCGTCGACCGGCCGGGCCACGGCTGGAGCGACAGGCCCGGCGGCCGCGAGGACGCGGCACCCGAACGGCAGGCGCGGCTTATCCGGCAGGCGGCGGAGGCGGCTGGCGCGAAGCGCGTCGTGGTGGTGGCACACTCCCTGGCGGGGGTGGTGGGAACGCGTCTCGCGCTCGACCACGCCGACTTCGTCGAGGGGCTGGTGCTGGTGTCCCCCGTCACGCACCCGTGGCCGGGCGGCATCGCTTGGTACTACACGGTCGCCGCCCTGCCCGTGGTGGGGACGGTCTTCACGCAGACACTCGCGCCGCTGGCAGGCTGGCTTCTGCTCGACTCCGGCGTGCGCGGCAGCTTCGCGCCGCAGTCGCCGGTAGGTGGCTATGCCGAGAAGGCCGGCATCCCGCTCGTCCTGCGGCCCTCGCAGTTCCGCGCCAACGCGCAGGACGTGGCGGCGCTGCTGGGGCACGTGGAGGCGCAGTATCGGGAGTACGACCGGATCCGCGTACCGACGGTGGCCGTCCACGGCGAGAAGGACACGGTCACCTCGCACGTCCTCCATTCGGAGGCGATCGCGCGGCAGGTGCCGGGGGCGGGCCTCGTGCTTCTGCCCGACGTCGGTCACATGCCGCACCATGTCGAGACGGACGTCGTCGTGGGCGCCGTCGACGACGTGCTCCAGCGCGGAGCCGGGGCGCAGGCCGGACTCCGGTAGCCGCCCCACCCCTAGCGCTGGGGGCCGACGAAGGCGATCCGCACCATGTTGGTGGCGCCGGGCGTGCCGAAGGGGACGCCGGCCACGATGATCACGCGCTGGCCCGTCGCCGCGAAGCCTTCCGCGGCGGCGATGCGGCAGGCGCGGTCGGCCATGTCGTCGATGTCGCGCGCATCGTCCGTCACGAGGGCGTGCACGCCCCACACCAGGGCAAGCCGCCGGGCTGTCGAGATGTTGGGCGTCAGCGCGAGGATCGGCGGCTGGGGGCGCTCGCGGGCGATGCGCAGGCCGGTCGAGCCCGAGGCCGTCCACGCGATGACGGCCTTGAGGTCGAGCGTCTCGGCGACGTCGCGGGCGGCCACCGCGATGGCATCGGCGCCCGTGGGCTCCGGAGCCGCGCGCTGTGCGGTGATGATGGCGCGGTAGACCTGGTCGCTTTCCACCTCCTCAGCGATCCGGTTCATCGTCGCCACCGCATCGTAGGGGAACTGGCCGGAGGCCGATTCGGCCGACAGCATCACGGCGTCGGCGCCTTCGAACACGGCGGTGGCGACGTCGGACACCTCGGCGCGGGTCGGCACCGGCGAACTGATCATCGACTCCAGCATCTGAGTCGCGACGACGACCGGCTTGCCCATGCGGCGCGCTGTGCGCGTGATCCGCTTCTGCAGGCCGGGCACCTTCTCCAGCGGCATCTCCACGCCGAGATCGCCGCGCGCGACCATCAGCGCGTCGGAGATCTCGATGATCTCCTCGAGGCGGCTGATGGCCTGCGGCTTCTCGATCTTGGCCATGACCGCCGCCCGGCCGCGCGCCGTCTTGCGCACTTCCGCCACGTCCTCGGGACGCTGGACGAAGGAGAGGGCCACCCAGTCGATGCCGGTGTCGAGCGCGGCCTCGAGGTCCGACCGATCCTTCGGCGTCATGGCCGAGACGGGAATCGTGGTGTCGGGCAGGCTCACGCCCTTGCGGTTCGAAATCCGCCCGCCGACCTCGACGATGGTCACGGCCTTCTTCGGCGTGGCCTCGATCACGCGCAGGCGCAGCTTGCCGTCGTCGATGAGGATCGTGTGGCCCGGCTCCAGGGTCCGCAGGATCTCCGGGTGGGGCAGGTGCACCCGCGTCGCGTCGCCCGGCGTCTTCACCGCGTCGAGCACGAACGTCTGGCCGTTCTTGAGCACGGCAGCGCCGTCCGCGAACTCGCCCACCCGCAGCTTCGGTCCCTGAAGGTCGACGAGGATGCCGATGGGGCGCCCCACCTCGCGCTCCACGTCGCGGATCATCGCCACGCGCTCGCGCATGCCATCGTGTGAGGCGTGCGACATGTTGATGCGGAAGACGTCGGCGCCCGCCTCGTGCAGGCGGCGGATCGCCTCGCGGTCGGCCGTCGCGGGGCCGAGCGTGGCGAGGATCTTCACGCGGCGAAGGCGTCTCATCGTCGGCTCCGGGGGCTCGGGGGTGTCACGGTGCGCGCGGGGCCGGCCGGGCCGGATCGGTCAGCTGGACCGTCCAGTTCTTCTGCTCGCCCGTGTCGATCTCGAAGAAGCCTGTGCGGTCGAAGCCACGCGCCAGGCAGTCCTCCACCCCGCGGATGGTGAACTCCTTGTCGCGCGTGCACATGAAGGTCTTGCCGCTCCACTCGCCGCCGCGGTCGTAGTCCTGCGCAAACACGTAGTAGAAGCGGGCCGCGAGCGGCCCCTTCAGCATCGTCTCGCATTCGTTGGGCTTGAGGTTCCACCAGCCCTCCGAGAGCCAGCCCTGACCGTCGCGGTACCCCATCGCCACGCCGACGCGGCTCTGCGTCATGTTGCACAGACGCAGGTCCGCCAGCGCGGGCCGCGGCGCGAGCGTGGCGGCGAGGGGCAGCAGGAGGAGAAGGAGTGCGCTGCGCGGGATCATGAGTCGGCGGACTTCGGTTCGAGGCCGGTCGCAGACCGCTCCGACCGCGCTTCTGCGGATATCGAAACGATCCAACTGCGGCGTTTGTGCCGTTCAACGAAGGTCGAAGTCAACCGACCAGCACCACGCGCAGGTCGTTGACGTTCGTCCGGGTGGGTCCGGGCACGAGAAGGTCGCCGAGTGGCTCGAAGAAACCGGTTGAGTCATTGTCGGCGAGACGCGCCGCGGGATCGAGGCCGGCCGCCTGCGCGCGGGCGAGCGTCGTCTCGTCGACGATCGCGCCGGCCGGGTCGTCGGGATCGCCGCCCCCGCCGTCCGTTCCATCGGTGTCCCCGGCGATTCCCGCGATGCCCGTGGCGCCGTCCAGCGCGAGCGCGAGTGCCAGGGCGTACTCCTGGTTGGGCCCGCCGCGACCGTGGCCGCGGATCGTGACTGTCAGTTCCCCGCCGGACAGAATGGCGACGCGCCGTCCGGCCGCTGCATGGTCGCGCGCCATGGCGGCGTGGCGGGCGGCCACGTCACGGGCCTCGCCTTCGAGGTCCGCACCGAGGTCGATGGTCTCGTAGCCTGCTGCCCGGGCCGCGGCCACGGCGGCGTCGAGGCTGTCGCGCGGGCGGGCGACGATGCGGAACTCCGCGTGGGCGAAGGCCGGATCGCCCGGCTTCGGGGTCTCGTTCGCCGGGTCGTCGAGCAGCGCCCGTGCGGCAGGGGGCAGGGCGATGCCGTAGCGGGCGACGATGGCCCGGGCCTGATCCGTGGTCGTCGGGTCCGGCACGGTGGGGCCGGACGCAATGGTCGAAGGATCGTCTCCCGGCACGTCCGACACGGCGAGCGTGAGCACGCGGGCGGGCGCCGCGCAGGCGGCGAGGCGTCCGCCCTTGATGCGCGAGAGGCGCTTTCTCAGCGTGTTGATCTCGCCGATCGAGGCGCCGGAGCGCAGCATGGCGCGGGTGATCGCCTGCTTGCCGGCGAGGTCGAGGTCGCCGGCGGGGGCGATCCAGTTGGCCGAGCCGCCGCCCGAGAGCAGCACGAGCACGAGGTCGCCGGCCGTCGCCGCCGACGCGAGGTCGAGCGTGCGCTTCGTGGCGTCGATTCCGGCCTGGGTCGGCACCGGGTGTCCGGCCTCGATCATTTCGATCCAGCGCGTCGGCGCGGCATAGCCGACGCGCGTGACGGCGAGGCCGACCAGTCGGTCGGGGCCGAGGCCGTACTCACGCGCGTAGTACGCCTCCGCGACTGCCGCCATGCTGCCGGCGGCCTTGCCGGCCGCGAGCACGACGATCCGTCCATCGGGCGGCGGTGCCGGCAGGTGCGGCGGCAGGCACGAGGACGGATGCGCCCGCTCGACCGCGGCGTCGTAAAGCGACCGCAGGAGCGCCCGCTGCTGCATCCGGTCCGCCATGCGTCGTCCTCTCCCGCCGTATCGCCCCGTCGTTTCGTCCTGTCGTATGGCATGGCCGGCGCATCGTCACTATGGTTCGCGCGCCCGTGCCCGTCGATCCGTCCGCGAGTCGCACCGTGACAGCCAGCCTCACCCAAGCCGGTCTCTTCGATCACCCCGCGGTGCAGTTGGTGCCCGGCACCCTGTCGGGCGGGCTGGTGCTGATCTGCGATCATGCCTCGAACGCCATGCCGGCGGAGCACGGCACGCTCGGCCTGCCGCCCCACGAGTTGGAGCGACACATCGCCTACGATATCGGCGCGGCCGCGGTGACGCGGGAGCTGGCGCGGCTCACGGGAGCGCCCGCGGTGCTGAGCACCTTCTCCCGCCTGCTGATCGACCCGAACCGGGGACCGGACGACCCGACGCTGGTGATGAAGCTCTCGGACGGCGCCATCGTGCCGGGTAACCGCCATGCCGGCGCCGACGAGGTGGAGCGCCGGCTCGACCGGTTCTACCGCCCCTACGACCGGGCGGTGGGGGCGGTCGTCGAGGCGGCGCTGGCAACCGGCGTGCCCCCGTGCCTGCTCTCCATCCATTCCTTCACGCCGTCGTGGAAGGGCGTTCCCAGGCCCTGGCACGTGACGGTGCTGTGGGACGCGGACCCGCGTCTGCCCCGCCCGCTGCTGGAGGCCCTGGCGAACCCGGGAGACGTGGTGGTGGGCGACAACGAGCCCTATGACGGCGCCCTGGCCGGCGACACCGTCAACCGTCACGCCACGCGGCGTGGCCTCGCCAATGCCCTGATCGAGGTGCGCCAGGACCTGATCGGCGAAGAGGCGGGGGCGCTGCACTGGGCCCGGCGTCTCGCGGATGCCTGGGAGGCGGTGCGCGGCGACCCGTCGCTATTCCGCGTCGAGCCGCACCCCACGCGCACGGGACGGCGGCGCGGATAGGCATCATCCCCGCCATCCACAGGCCGCGTGTTCCACGGGCCGGCTGCGGCTTGACCCCCGGTCGGCTTTGCTCGACACGGATGCTCCCCGTGCGTGACCTTCGACGAGGCCTTTTCCATGGACAACTCCATCGCCGCCGACCAGCTCAAGGCCATCATCGAACGGATCGAGCGCCTCGAGGAGGAGAAGAAGGCGCTCTCCGACGACATCAAGGACGTCTACGGGGAAGCCAAGGCCAACGGGTTCGACACCAAGATCATCCGCAAGATCGTCGCGATCCGGAAGAAGGACCACGCGGAGCGCAAGGAGGAGGAGGCCATCATGGAGCTCTACCTCGAAGCGCTGGGCATGGCCTGATCGGCCGGTCCGATCCGGACCCGCGGTGATGGCCCCGGCGCCCTCTCCCGCCGGCCTCGACGCGATCGAGGCGCTGGTCACGGCGCAGGGCCTCGTGATGCGCGGCGCCTTCCACCCCGGCGTCGCCGACGACGTTCCGCCGCTTTCCGACGGGCAGCCCTGCGGCACGCTCGTCCTCTTCGGCTTCGTCGGCCGTCGCGGCTTCGACCGCTTCGCCTTGTCGACCGAGGCGCGCGATGGCCTGCCCGATCCCCTCGACCGCTGGTCTCTCCGCGTCATCGGGGCGATCGCCGAGGCGTGCGGCGGCGTTCCGCTGTTCCCGTTCGGCGGTCCCCCGCATCACCCCTTCCAGCGCTGGGCCCGACGCGCGGAGGACGTGCACCCCTCGCCGATCGGCCTGCTGGTGCATCCCCGCTGGGGGCTCTGGCACAGCTATCGCGGGGCGGTGGCTTTGCCCGCTCGCCTCGACCTCGCGGCGTTGCCGCCGCGCGCCGGGCATCCGTGCAAGACCTGTGTCGGGCGCCCGTGCCTCTCGGCCTGTCCGGTCGGTGCGTTCACCGGCAACGGTTACGATGTCGACGCCTGCGTGGCCCACGTCAGCGCGGACCCGGACGGAACGTGCAAGACCAATGGCTGCCTCGCGCGCGGCGCATGCCCGATCGGGCAGGATGGCGCGCCATCGGCCGCGCAGGCTGCGTTCACGATGAGGGCGTTCCTGCGGGCGAGGCCCGCGCCGCGCTGAGCTACTGCGCCGGCGTGAACCGGTGCACCGGCAGCGGCTTCACGGCAGGCCCGGTGAAGCGGTCCGTCGCGAGGTCGCCGGCGGCAGGCGGATTGAAGCCGTTGGCCACGGCGGCGCTCGGCCTGTTGGTCAGGCCCGAGAGGTCACGGTCGGCCGGGCGCGTCTTCGCGGTGGCCACCATCTGTCGCCCGCCGGGTTCGGCAGGACCGCTGATGCTGGCGGTCGCGAACAGCGCCTTGAGGCCCGACCGGTCGAGGGTCCCGGCGGTGAGACCCGGCGCCGGTTCCCGGGCGGCCGTGGTGACGGGCGCGGGCGGCGGCGTGACGGGAGGAGCCGTCGGCGCCGGCGCGGCCGGTGACGTGCGGGCGGCCTGCACGATCGCGGCCGTCCCGACCCCCGCCGGCCGCATGGGGGGCAGCGGCACATTGGCGTAGGTGAGCGTGACCGGCGCCGCGGGCTGTGCCTGCTGGAGCGGCGGCATCGCCGCCACGGCGGCGGCGGCACCGGCGCCCAGAGCAGCGATCTCCACCGGGCGGGCCGGCGGCATCGGTACGTTGGCGAAGGCGGTGAGGCCGGCGATATCGGTCGGCCGCGCCAGCGGCAGCGGGACGGAGGCGACGGGTGCCTCGACGAGCGGCGCACCGGAGGGCCCGGTCTGCCATACCTGCCGCGGCGCGCTCTCGGCGGCGGGCGCAGGAACCGGCGCGGCGGCCGGTGCGGCAGCGGTCGTCACCGGCTCGGGAGGCGGCGCTGTCACGCGGCGCGGTACGGCGACCGGGACGGATTCGGTCGGGCGGACCGACGTGTTGGCGAAGAAGACCGGACGTCCGTAGTCGTCGCCGGTGCCGGACATCGTGTAGGCCGCGAGCTGCTGCTGCCCGGTGTCGCGGCGTGCCGCCTGGCGTTGCGGCGCGCGTGTCGCCTGGGCCTGCGCGACGTCCTCCTCCTCGTCGGCGCCGCCGAAGAGGGCTGCGAAGAAGCTCTTGCCGCGGCGGGTCGAGAACAGGCCACCCTCGTCGCCCGCATCGGCATAGGCTGAGACGGAGCCGCCGCCCGCCTCGATCTCGGCCGCCGCCTCCTCGTACCGCGGCATCGGCTTGCCGTCGGAGGGGATGTGCACGGTCTTTCCGTCCGGGAAGAGACGGGCCAGTTGGTCGCGGGACATGCGCGGCCAATGGCGGACGCTGCCGGCATCGAGGTGAACGAACGGGTTGTACGACGTGGGGTAGTAGCCGACGCCGCCGCGCTGCATGCGCAGGGCGATCTCGCGAACCTGCCCCATGGAGACGTCGGGCAGGTAGAAGTCCATCGCCTTGCCCTCCATGTGCTGGGAGTGCTTGGCGACGGCACGCGAGCGGCGCCGCAGCATGGCGTTCGTCTCGGGGGCCCGGTAGGCGGAGACGATGTGCAGCGGCTCCTGGGAGCCCACGGCCCGGCGGACCTCCCACACGATGTCGAACAGGCGCGGGTCCATCGACGTCGGCTCGTCGCGCCGCCAGTCGCGCAGGAGCCAGTTCAGCTTCTCCAGCGCGGCTTTGTCGAACGACCCGCCCTTCTTGTAGGTGATCGACGCCGATTCCTTGGTGTGGGTGTGGTAGACCTCGAGCGTCCGGGTCTCGCCGTTCGCGACCGCATCTCCGACACGGCCCGTGCCCGCCGCGAGCACGACGGCGGCGCCGAGGCAGGGCACCATCATCGACGTCCAGCGGGACGGGGTGCGGACGGTACGCCGGGAGCGTGTGCGAACCAAAACGTCAACTCACGGATGCGGCGCGGGCCAGCGCGGATCGTGGCAGGATCGCTGCCATGCTGAACAGAAGCTTGCGCAAAACGGTTAATGGCACCTTAAGCCCCCTCCGGCGCCCAGCGACTCGACCATAGTCGTCCGACCGGGGGGAGCAAGCGCGCGTCCGCCTGCCGTCGGAGTGGGCATCGGGTAGGCCGGAATGGTGGCGAAATTCCGGCCGCGGCCGGGCCGCGGCGCCGGTCGCTCGACCGAGAGCGTCAGGGCTCCGCGCGCTTCAACTGCGCGAATCGCCGGCCGTCCGCCCCGACGCCGAGGGCCGTCTTCACCTTGCCGTCGTAGCCGTAGAGATCGTCGACGCGGCGCAGGCGGCCGGTCTCGTCCACCGTCAGGGTGAAATAGGTCAGGTGCACGGGCAGAGGGGTCTTGAGGCGGATCGTCCTCTCGCCCTTTCCGATCATCGCCCGCATCCGCTCCTCGGTGTAGCCCTGGTCGCCGAGCACGAACTCGGCGAGGCGGAACGGCTGCTCCACCCGCACGCAGCCATGGCTGTAGGCCCGGCGCTCGTTGGCGAACAGGTTCCGGGTCGGCGTGTCGTGCAGGTACACCGCGTGCTGGTTGGGGAACATGAACTTGATGAAGCCGAGCGCATTGCGCTCGCCCGGAGGCTGGCGCACCGAGATCGAGTTGCCGCGGCGGATCACCTCGTAGCCGCGCTTGGCGGCATAGTCGGGATCCTCCTTCAGCTTCGGCAGGATCTCCTTGCGCAGGATCGACGGCGGGATGTTCCAGTAGGGATTGACGATGACGTGGTCCATCGCGTGCGAGAAGACCGGCGTCGGCGTCTCCGTCTTGCCGATGATGACCCGCGTGCGGTGGATGACCTGCCCCTCCTCGACGAGCCGCAGCGTGAACTCCGGCAGGTTGACGATGATGTGCCGCTCGCCGAGGTCCTGCGGCAGCCAGCGCCAGCGCTCCATGTTGGCCACGATGTCGGCCGCCGTGAACGACCCGCCGCCGCGCGTGTCGTCGAGCGCCGCCACCGTTCGCCGGTCCAGCCGACCCGAGGCCGGAAGACCCCGCGCGCGCTGGAAGGCGCGCACGGCGCCGGCGAGATCCTCGTCGTAGACGTCGTCGGCACGGGCCGGGAGGCCGAGCCGGTCGCGCAGGGCCGGCACGCGCTCGTCCTGCATGCCCTGGACGAGCGTCGGCCCGTCGGCCACGGCGAGGCGCGGCGCCAGGGCCGCCGTCGAATCGCGGAGCTCCGCCAGCTTGGCGCGGAGGGCGGCATACCCCGCGTGTCGGGGCTGGAAGCCGGCGAGCACCTGGTCGGGGGCTGCCGACGCCTGCAGGGCGCCGAGCACCTCGTCGGGCCTCGGCAGGTCGAGGTCCGGCGTGATCAGGCTGGAGAGCCGCGTCGGCTCGATCCGCCCGCCGCGCGCGTCGCGGGCATAGGCGAACGCGGCGGCGGACAGCGCGAACTCGGCCTGTGCCAGCGCAGCCGGACCGGCAGCCTTGCCCGGATGCAGCACCGGGTAGGAGCCCGGGTCGAGGCCGTCGCGGTCCGCCGTCTCGAGCACGCCGGCGATGGCACGCGCGGCGGGCGTCCATGCGCCGTCCTGCAACCACAACGGCTGAAACTCGCGAGCGGCGTAGAACGCAACGAGCGCCTCCCGGTCCCGCCTTCCGACCGTGAGGCCGGCCGGGAGGGCCAATGGCCCGCTGCCGACCAGATCTCGCAGCGCGAGCACCACCGGCGCGCCGAGGGCCTCGACGGCGAGACGAGACGGCAACTCGTCAGGCAGCGGCACCGTGAAGGCTTGCTCGGTGCGTGCAACCGGTTGCAGGGCCTTCTCCCGGTCGACAATGAGGATCTCGGCGACCTCGGGGAGGGGAACGGTGACGGCGACGTCGTCGTGGGCCGGTGCCTGGGCCGGTGACGGCGGCATCTCGGCCGTGATGACGGGCGGGGGCAAGGCGTCGGGCAGCGGGACGACGACATCGACGGCCGGGCCGGCGACCATCTCGACGATGAGACGGTCAGCGACCTCCGGCAGGGCCGGCATGGCGATGGAGGGCGACGGGGCCAGTTCGTTGACGGCGAGAACCGCGACGGGGTCGTCGGGCAGGGGGATCGCCGTGGATACGTCGGCATCGGAGAGTGTCGGCCGGAGGGCCGGCGCGTCATCTGCTCGGGCGGCTGGCGCCAGCACCACGCAGAGCGCCACCGCGGATACCCCCGCCAGCGCCGCACGCAACCGCCGAACCTGCATCGCCCACTCCACCCGAATCGACGTCATCCGTGCCGCCCTGATCTTCTCGTCCCCGGCCTCGGCGAGCGCAAGCGACGCCGACGCCGCACGGCTTCTCCCTGCATCCCGGAGATGCGCTTTTCGCCGCCGCTGTTGCCGGAAAGCCTCCCGATCACGCCGCCGCGTCGGCCTGGTCGTCACCGCCGCTATCGAGCCCGAACTCCTTCAACTTCCGGTAAAGGGTCGAGCGTCCGATCCCGAGCTTTCGCGCCATTTCGGTCATGTGCCCGCGATAGTGATCGAGGGCGTAGCGGATGACCTGTTCCTCGATCGAGGCCAGGGGCCGAACATCGCCGTTCTCGTCGAGGAGGCGCATGAGGCTCGAATCCCGCAGAGTCGGAACGGGGTCATGGACGGCGGGCACGGGAGCGAGGCTCTCGGGCCGCACGGCCGGCAGCGGCGGGATGCGGACGTCGAAGCCCTCGACCTGCGCCGCGATCTGCGGGAACTCGGCGACGCCCAGTTCGTCGCCGTCGCAGAGCACGACGGCCCGGAACACCGTGTTCTCCAACTGGCGGACGTTGCCGGGCCACGCGTAGCTCGCCAGCAGCGCCATCGCCTCGGCGGAAATGCCGCGGATGCGCTTGCCTTCCTCGGTGGCGAAGCGCGCGGCGAAGCGCGAGGCGATGTCGGCGATGTCCTCGCGGCGCGAGCGCAGCGGGGGAATGGTGATCGGGAAGACATTGAGCCGGTAGAACAGGTCCTCGCGGAAGCGGCCCTGCTTCACCAGCTCGATCAGGTTCTGGTTGGTGGCGGAGATGAGCCGGATGTCGACGCGCACCGAGCGGCGCCCGCCCACCGGATCGACTTCGCCTTCCTGGATGGCGCGCAGAAGCTTGACCTGGGCGTCGAGGGGCAGTTCGCCGATCTCGTCGAGGAACAGCGTGCCGCCGCTCGCCTCGACGAACTTGCCGACGTGGCGCTCGGTCGCGCCCGTGAAGGCGCCCTTCTCGTGGCCGAACAGGATCGACTCCACGAGGTTGTCGGGGATCGCGCCGCAGTTCACGGTGACGAAGGGCTTGCCGCGCCGGTCGGACGAGCCCTGGATGGCGCGGGCGAGCAGCTCCTTGCCGACACCCGACTCGCCCTCGATCAGCACCGGGATCGTCGACTTCGACGCCCGCTCCGCGAGGCGGACCACGCGGCTCATGTCAGGGCTGCGGGTCGCGAGGTCCTTGAAGGTGAGCGTGTTGCCGGCGTGCCGGCTCATGCGGCGCAGCTCGCTCTCCAGCGCCCCGGTGCGCAGCGCGTTCTTGACCGAGACGCTGAGCCGCTCCGCGCCGACGGGCTTCACGACGAAGTCGGCGGCGCCCGCGCGCATGGCGGAAATGACGGTCTCGATGGAGCCGTGCGCCGTCTGGACGATCACCGGCACCTCGATGGCGGCCGCGGACATGCGGCCCAGCACGCCCATGCCGTCGAGGTCGGGCATCACGAGGTCGAGGACGACGAGATCCACGGGAATCGCCGCAGGGCCGTGCAGCAGGGCGAGGGCCTCCTCGCCCCCTTCAGCGACGACGGTGTCGTAGCCCAAGCGCCGCAGCATGTTGTCGAGCAGGCGACGCTGGATGGGATCGTCGTCGACGATCAGGATGGTCTTGGTCATGGAAGCCCGGGCGTGGCGACGCAGTGTGTCGTTTCGGGGCAATCCTGAGGGGGCACGGTAAACGAGCCTTTAACGGCCTGTGGCCGGGCGGCCATTGATCAGGCGGGGCCCGTGCCGATATGTGGAGATGATCCCCGCGGCGAAACCGGTGAACCCGATGATCCACGTCCACGCCCGCCCGACAGCCCCCTCCGGCGGCTCCGGCTCCCGCGGCCAAGCCCTCGGCGACCTGCCAGAGTGGGATCTGGCGGATCTCTATCCGTCGATGGACTCGCCCGCGTACCTCGCCGACCTCGAGCGCGCCGAGAAGGACTGCAAGGCCTTCGCCGACCGGTATCGCGGCAAGCTCGAGGCGCTCCTCGCCGGTCCCGAGCCGGCCGCCGCTCTGTTCGAGGCGGTGAAGCGCTACGAGGGCATCGAGGACCGCCTCGGGCGCATCATCTCCTTCGCCGGCCTCGTCTATGCCGGCGACACGACCGACCCGCACCGGGCGAAGTTCTACGGCGATGCGCAGGAGCGGCTGACCGCGGCTTCGTCGGACCTGCTCTTCTTCCAGCTGGAGCTCAACCGCCTCGACGACGCGCGTCTCGACGCGCTCGCCGCGCAGGCGCCGCTCGACCATTACCGCCCGTGGCTGGAGGACATCCGCAAGGAGAAGCCCTACCAGCTCGACGACAAGCTGGAGCAACTCTTCCACGAGAAGTCCGTGACCGGCCGTGCGGCCTGGAACCGCCTCTTCGACGAGACCATCTCCTCGCTCACCTTCCGGGTCGCCGGCGAGGACCTGACGCTGGAGCCCACGCTCAACCGCCTGCAGGATTCCGACGGCGCGGTGCGCAAGGAGGCGGCGGAGGCGCTGGCGAAGACCCTCGGCGGCAATCTCCGCATCTTCACGCTCATCACCAACACGCTGGCCAAGGACAAGGAGATCGCCGACCGCTGGCGCGGGTTCCGCGACGTCGCCGAGAGCCGCCATCTGTCGAACCGTGTCGAGCCGGAGGTAGTCGAGGCCCTCGTGTCCGCCGTGCGCGAGGCCTATCCGCGCCTGTCGCACCGCTACTACGCGCTGAAGGCGCGCTGGTTCGGCGTCGACGCGCTGAACCACTGGGACCGCAACGCGCCGCTGCCGAAGGTCGAGCAGCGCACGATCCCCTGGACCGAGGCGCGCGACACGGTCCTCGACGCCTATCGCGGCTTCGACCCGGCCATGGCGGACATCGCCCGGCGTTTCTTCGACGACCGGTGGATCGATGCCCCCGTGCGGCCTGGCAAGGCGCCGGGCGCCTTTGCCCATCCCACCGTGCCGTCGGCGCACCCTTACGTGCTGCTGAACTACCAGGGCCGGCCGCGCGACGTGATGACGCTCGCCCACGAACTCGGCCACGGCGTTCACCAGGTGCTGGCGGCGCCGAATGGCGCGCTGATGGCGCCGACGCCTCTGACGCTGGCCGAGACGGCGTCGGTGTTCGGCGAGATGCTGACCTTCCGCGCGCTGCTGGACCGCACGTCCGACAAGGCCGCTCGCAAGGCAATGCTCGCCGCGAAGGTCGAGGACATGATCAACACGGTCGTGCGGCAGATCGCCTTCTACAGCTTCGAGCGCGTCGTCCACACGCGCCGCGGCGCGGGCGAACTGACGGCAGAGGACCTCGGCAAGGCGTGGCTGGAGGTGCAGGCCGAGAGCCTCGGCCCGGCGATCCGCCTCGGCCCGGGCTACGAGACCTTCTGGGCCTACATCCCGCACTTCGTGCATTCGCCCTTCTACGTCTATGCGTACGCCTTCGGCGACTGCCTGGTGAACTCGCTCTACGGCGTCTACGAGAAGGCGGAGGGCGGCTTCGCCGAGCGCTACCTTGCCATGCTCGCGGCCGGCGGCACGAAGCATCATTCCGAGCTGCTGGCGCCGTTCGGGCTCGATGCCCGCGATCCCGCGTTCTGGCAGATCGGCCTGTCGCTCATCGAGCGGCTGATCGGCGAGCTCGAGGCGATGGACGCCTGACGCCGCTCGATCCGTCGGGCCTTCGCGCGCGTAGACGGTCGACATCCACCGCCCACGGACCCATATCCCGCGCATGAGCAGACGAGACGAGGAAGCCAACCGCCTGAGCGCGCGCGTGTCGCGCTATGCGCGGGTGGGAGCGAACGTGGGCGGCGTGGCGGCGCGGATCGCCGGGACGCGGCTGTTCGGCATGGACGACCGCGACCGGTCGAACGCCGCGGCCCTCATGCAGGCCCTCGGCGGCCTCAAGGGCCCCATCATGAAGGTCGCCCAGTTGATGGCGACCATCCCCGACGTGCTTCCGCCCGAGTACGCCGAGGAGTTGTCCAAGCTGCAGAGCGAGGCGCCGCCCATGGGGCCGGCCTTCGTCAAGCGCCGGATGATGGCGGAGCTCGGCCCCGACTGGCAGAAGCGCTTCGCGTCGTTCGACCTCCACTCCACCGCGGCGGCCTCGCTGGGGCAGGTGCACCGGGCGACGACGCTCGATGGCGAGCCCGTCGCCTGCAAGCTGCAGTACCCGGACATGCAGTCGGCGGTCGAGGCGGACCTGCGCCAGCTCAACGTGCTCTTCGCCATCCACCGGCGGATGGACCCGGCCATCGACACGACGGAGATCGCCAAGGAGATCGCGGCCCGCGTCCGCGAGGAGCTCGACTACGACCGCGAGGCGCGCCACGCGAAGCTCTACGCCCGCATGCTCGCCGACGAGCCGCTGGTGCGCGTGCCGGTCATCCACGATGACCTGTCGACCACGCGGCTGCTGACGCTGGGCTGGCTCGACGGCGAGAAGCTGCTCGCCTTCAAGCAGCACGACCTCGCCGACCGCAACCGCATTGCCACCGCCATGTTCCGGGCGTGGTGGCTGCCGTTCAGCCACTACGGCGTGATCCACGGCGACCCGCACCTCGGCAACTACACCGTGTTCTCCGAGAAGGGCTCGCCGGCAGGCATCAACCTGCTGGACTACGGTTGCATCCGCATCTTCCCGCCGAGCTTCGTCGGCTGCGTGGTGGACCTGTACAAGGGGCTCCTCGAGGGTGACGAGGCGCGGATCGTCCACGCCTACGAGATGTGGGGGTTCCGCGGGCTGACGAAGGAGCTCATCGAGATCCTCAACATCTGGGCCCGGTTCATCTACGGGCCGCTGCTCGACGACCGCGTGCGCACCATCGCGGACGGCGTCAGCCCTGGCCAGTACGGGCGCAAGGAGGCCTTCACGGTCCACAAGGCGCTCAAGGAGAAGGGCCCCGTCACGGTCCCGCAGGAGTTCGTGTTCATGGACCGCGCCGCGATCGGGCTCGGCGGCGTGTTCCTGCACCTGGCGGCCGAGCTGAACTTCTACCGGCTGTTCAACGAGGCCATCGAGGACTTCTCGCTCGACGTCGTCTCGAAGCGGCAGGCCGACGCGCTCGCGTCCGTCGGGCTGCCGCCTCCTGTGTCCTCCGTCAGCGCCGCACGAGGTCGCCGAGCAGGCTCGCGGCCACGGTGAGCTTCGACAGCGTGAGCCCCGACGCCGCGATCGCGTCGACGCTCGCCACCAGCCGCTCCACGTCGGTGCCGCGGCTTCGGCTCCACGCCGCCACAGCGTCCGCGCCGGTGCCGTGGCCGCCCGCCGCCACCTCGCGGGTCAGTGCCCGGTGGGCGCTCTCGATGGTGGCGAGCGCTCGGTCGAGCGCGAGCCGGTCGTAGTAGTCGGCGAGCGGGACGTCCCGGGCCGACGCGACGATCTCCGCGACTCGGAAGCGGGCCGCGACGGCAAAGTGGATCGCCGCGACGTCGGCGATGGGCTGACCCGTCTCTTCCGCCACCAGCACCACGTCCGGCGCGACGTAGAGCGCGGGCAGGATCGAGATGCGGACGGCGAGCGCCTCGGGCACGCCGTCGGCCATGAGCGCGGCGGCGCGGCGCCCGGCGGCCTCGGTCTGCGCGGCGCTGAGGCTGGAAGCCAGCGACGCCTCGACGGCGGCGATCCCCGGCCTGAAGCGTGCCACCGTGGCGGCCAGCCCGTCGCCGGCGAGGTCGACGTGCCGGATGAACCACACCATCCGCGACAGCAGCAGGTCCTGCACCGCGCCGTAGAGGCGCAGCTGCAGCGGGCCGGCGACGCGGTTGTCGAGCTTGTCGATCGACCGGTTGGTGGCGAGGAGGTCGTAGCTGTCGCGCACCGCCGCGTAGCCCGTCGCGATCGTCGCGGCGTCGGCGCCCGTCTGGTCGGCGAGGCGCACGAGCACGGTCGGGCCGGTCCGGTTGATCACGGCATTCGCGAGCTGGGTTGCGATGATCTCGCGCCGCAGCCGGTGGCTCGCGATGGCGTCGGGGAAGCGGGCGAACAGCGTCCGGGGGAAGTAGCTCTCCAGCTGCAGCGAGAGGTACGGGTCGTCCGGCACGCGGCTCGCCAGGATCGCATCGTGCAACGCGAGCTTGGCGTAGGCGAGCAGCACGGCGAGCTCGGGCCGGGTCAGGCCCTCGCCGCGGCGCTCGCGCTCGGCCAGCGCCACGTCGTCTGGCAGGTACTCCACCGCCCGGTCGAGCCGCCCCGCACTCTCCAGGACCTGCATCAGGCGCCGCGCGTAGCCGAGCTCGTCGCGGCCGCGCTGCTCGGACAGCGAAAGTGCCAGCGTCTGCAGGTAGTTGTTGCGCAGCACCAGCTCGCCGACCTCGTCGGTCATCTCGGCCAGCAGCGCATTGCGCGCCGTGGGGTCGAGGCGCCCGTCGCGCTCGGGCGTCGCCAGCGCGATCTTGATGTTCACCTCGACGTCGGACGTGTTCACGCCTGCCGAGTTGTCGATGGCGTCGGTGTTCATGCGCACGCCTGCCCGCGCCGCCTCGATGCGGCCGAGCTGGGTGCAGCCGAGGTTGGCGCCCTCTCCGATGACCTTCGCGCGCACCTGTGCGCCGGTGATGCGGATCGCATCGTTGGCGCGGTCGCCGACCTGGTCGTCCGTCTCGGTCGCGGCGCGAATGTAGGTGCCGATGCCGCCGAACCAGAGCAGGTCCACCGGCGCGCGCAGGATGGCACGCATGACCTCGAAAGGCGTCGCCTCGGGCTTGTCGATCCCGAGCAGGGACCGCACCTCCGGGCTCAGCGCGATGCTCTTGGCGGAGCGTGCGAACACGCCACCGCCGGTCGAGATCAGGCTCTTGTCGTAATCCGCCCAGGACGAGCGCGGCAGGTCGAACAGCCGTCGCCGCTCGGCGAAGCTCGCGGCGGTGTCCGGGTTCGGGTCGAGGAAGATGTCGCGGTGGTCGAAGGCGGCCACCAGACGGATGTGCGGCGACAGCAGCATGCCGTTGCCGAACACGTCGCCGGACATGTCGCCGACGCCGGCCACGGTGAAGGGCGTCGTCTGGATGTCGGTGCCGATCTCGCGGAAGTGACGCTTCACCGCCTCCCACGCGCCGCGGGCGGTGATGCCCATCTTCTTGTGGTCGTAGCCCTGCGACCCGCCGGAGGCGAAGGCGTCGCCCAGCCAGTGGCCGTGCGTGAGCGACAGGTCGTTGGCGATGTCGGAGAACGTCGCCGTCCCCTTGTCGGCGGCGACGACGAGGTAGGGGTCGTCGCCGTCGTGGCGCACCGTGTTGGCGGGGGGCACGACGCGCTCGCCCTCGAGGTTGTCGGTGAGGTCGAGCAGCGTGCCGACGAACTCGCGGTAGGCGGCGATGCCCTCGGCCATCCAGGCCTGCCTGTCCGAGGGCGGCGGCAGGTGCTTGGGCACGAAGCCGCCCTTGGCGCCGACGGGCACGATGACGGCGTTCTTCACCTGCTGCGCCTTCACCAGACCGAGGATCTCGGTGCGGAAGTCCTGCCGGCGGTCGGACCAGCGCAGGCCGCCGCGGGCGACCTTGCCGAAGCGCAGGTGCACGCCCTCGACGCGGGGCGAATAGACGCTGATCTCGTAGAGCGGCCGGGGCAGGGGAAGGTCGTCGATGCGCCCGCTCTCGAACTTGAACGCGATGGTGCCGCGCGGACGCCCGTGCTGGTCGAGCTGGTAGAAGCTCGTGCGGATGGAGGCCTCGATCAGGTTGACGAAGCGGCGCAGGATGCGGTCCTCGTCGAGGCTGGCGATGGCCTGCAGCCCCGTCTCGATCTGGGCGCGCAGCGCCGTCTGCCGGTCGGCCCGGCCGTCGTCCGGCAGGCGGGGGTCGAAGCGGGCGTGAATCAGGTCGACGACCAGTGCAGCGAGGGCGGGATGCTTCGCCAGCGTCGCGGCCATGTAGTCCTGGCTGAACGGCACGCGTGCCTGCTGCAGGTAGCGCGCCAGCGCCCGCAGCGCGGCGACGTCCCGCCAGCCGAGGCCGGCCTCGAGCACCAGTGCGTTGAAACCGTCCGACTCGGCCTCGCCCTTCAGCACCGCCATGAGGGCGGATTCGAGACGGTCGCGCAGCGCATCGTCGAGCTCGATGCTCGCGCCGCGCGCGCGCTCCAGGGCCATGTCGTGCAAAGCGGCGGGCGTCGCATCGCCGGCGGGCGCGACGCTGTAGGTGCGCTCGCTGACCACGCGGAAGCCGAGGTTCTCCAGCACCGGGACGCGCTCGGACAGCGGCAGGCTGGCGCCGTGGCTGAACATCATCAGCGCGATGCGGCCGTCGCCGTCGCCGGACCGGCGTGTGATGCGCACGGCGAAGCGCCGCTCGGGCGACAGCCGTTCCAGCACGGCGATGTCGGCCACCGCGTCGGCGGGATCGACGGCCTCCCGGTAGGCGGCCGAGAAGGCGGCGCCGTAGCGGTGCGCGAGGTGGCGTGTGCGGGTCGGGTCGTGGCTCAGGGACAGCCGGTCGCGCAGGGCGTCCGACCATGTGCGCACCACGGCCTCCACGGCGGCCGTCGCGGCGGCGGCGGTCACGGCCGGTGTGGCGCCCTCGTAGCGGCCGATGACGTAGTGGGTGCGGGCGAGCGGGCCCTCGGGATAGGCGGGGTAGCCGGCCGAGTAGCGGCCCTCGAAGAGCCGGGCGAGGGCCTCGCCGACGCGCTGGCGCACGCCGCTGTCGTAGCGGTCCTTGGGGATGTAGACGAGGATCGAGACGAACCGGTCGAAGCGGTCGGGCCGCGGCAGCGCGAGGATGCGCGGGCGCTCGTAGAGCCGCATGATCTCGGTGGCGAAGCCGAGCAGCGTGTCGACGTCGATCTGGAAGAGCTCGTCGCGCGGATAGTTCTCCAGCACGTTCATCAGGGCGCGGCCGGAGTGGCTCGACGGGTCGTAGCCGGCGCGCCTGAGCACCTGCGTCGCCTTGTGGCGAACGTAGGGGATCGCCGCCGTCGTCTCGGTGTAGGCGCTCGCGGTGAACAGGCCGACGATGCGCAGCTCGCCCTGCAGGATGCCGTCCGGCGAGTACTGCTTCACGCCGACGTAGTCGAGGTGCACGCGGCGGTGGACGCGCGACTTGACGCTCGCCTTGGTGACGATGAGGGGCACCGGCTCGGCGAGAAACGCGCGGATTTCGGGCGTCGTGACGACGAGCTCGCGGCCCCGGCGCAGGATGCGCACGTCGGGATCGGACAGGATGCCGAGGCCCGTCCCGGAGATCGCTTCCTCCGAGCCGTCGCCGCCGTAGCGGTACTCGCCCACGCCGAGCAGGGTGAAGTTGTCGGCCGCCAGCCAGTCGAGGAAGGCGACGGCCTCGCTGATCTCCTCAGCGGGCAGCGGCGGCGGGTTGCTGCGGTAGAGATAGCCAAGGCCCGCCACCCTGCCGCGCATCGCGCCCCAGTCGCGCACGGCGACGCGGACGTCGCCGTAGACCTTCTCCAGCGACTCGACGAGGGCCCGGCGGACGCCGTCGTCGTCGATGCGGTCGAGGTGGACCTGGATCAGGCTCTCGCGCCGCGTCCCCGGCTGGCCGCTGGCCGACGCCTCGCCGGCGAAGCGGATCAGCCGGCCGTCGGGCGCGCGCTCGACCGCGAGGATGGGGTGCGCGACGAAGCGCAGGTCGAGCCCGCGCTCGGTCAGCTCCGCAAGGGTCGAGTCCAGCAGGAACGGCATGTTGTCGTTCAGGATCTGCAGGACGGTGAGATCGCGCAGGCGCCCGTGGCTCTTGGTCTCGCAGTCGATCAGCCGGATGGCGCTGCTGCCGCCGGGGTGCGCCTCGCACAGCTGGTCCCAGGCCATCGCCGCGAACCGCGCGACCGCCTCGGGCGCGTACTGGTCGAGGTCGGCGGGCGACACGCGCCCGTAGAGAGCGTCCCGGAACTCCGGCGGCTGAACGGGCCCTTCGCCCGATGCAGGCGCCGCATCGCGCTCTTGGATCGTCATGGCGTCTTCCCCCGTCGACGGTCCACCGCATGCCGTCGTAGGCTGCAGCTTACCGGCGCAGTGGTAGAGAAACCATGACGAAGACGGGCCGCGGGAGGTGCATATGACGACGAAGAAGCCCGAAACCGGCGAAAAGCCCCGCCCGCAGGCCGGCCGCGACGCTCCGATGGCGCTCGATCTCGCCCAGGCCGACCTCTCCCCGGCGATGGCGGCCTATTTCGAGAAGTGCCGGGAGAAGATCGGCTTCATCCCCAATGTCCTCTCGGCCTACGCGCACGACATGGCGAAGCTGGAGGCATTCGTCGCCTTCTATAACGACCTGATGCTTGCGCCCTCGGGCCTGAGCAAGCTCGAGCGCGAGATGATTGCGGTCGTGGTATCGTCCGAGAACCGCTGCTTCTACTGCGTCGTCGCCCACGGGGCCGCGGTTCGGCAACTCTCCGGCGACCCCATCCTCGGCGAGCTCATGGCGACGAACTGGCGCGCGGCGGACCTGTCGCCCCGGCACCGGGCCATGCTGTCCTTCGCCGCCAGGATCACGCGCGACAGCCATGGCATCGGCGAGGAGGACCGGCAGGCCCTGCGGGACGTGGGCTTCGGCGACCGCGACATCTGGGACATCGCCGCGGTCGCGGCCTTCTACAACATGTCGAACCGCATGGCGTCCGCCGTCGACATGCGCCCGAACGACGCCTACCACGCGCAGGCGCGGTAGGCGTCCTCCACGCGCCGACGCCTGTGCTCAGCCGAGCGCCTTCGCCAGCAGCGCGTTGAGGCGCTTCGCCGACGCGGCCGGGTCGACGGGCGGCAGGCCCTCCGCGGCGCGCGCCTGGTCGAGCAGGAGGTGGGCCGCGTCGCCGATCGCGTCGCGGTCGCCACCCGTGGCAAACTTCTCGGCGAGCGACTGCACCAGTGTCAGCCGGGTGTTGATCTCCAGCACCGGCTTCTGGCCGCCCGTGGCCCTGCCGCTGGCGGCGAGCAGCTTCTCCAGCCCGCGGTCCGGCCCGTGCTCGGCGGCGACGAGGCAGCTCGCGCTGTCGGCGAGGCGGTTCGAGGCGCGCACCGTCTCGACATGGTCCTCCAGCGTCTCCTTGAAGAAGGCGAGCAGCGTCGCGACCTTCGCGTCCACGTCCGCGGCCGGCGGCGTCGCCGTCTCGTCGAGCAGGGGGACGAGGTCGATGTCGGCGGCGCCCTGCGTCACCGACTTGAACGGCTTGCCCTCGAAGCCGATCGCCGCGTTCACCCAGAACGCATCGACGGGATCGGACAGGAGCAGCACCTCGATCCCGCGGGCGCGGAAACCCTCCAGATGCGGGCTGGCGGCGAGGCGGGCCTTGTCGTCGCCGACGAGGTACCAGATCGCGGTCTGGTTGGGGCGCAGGGCCTCGACATAGGCCTTGAGCGAGCGGTCGCCGTCCGGATGGGTGGACGTGGTGAAGCGGGCCAGCTTGTACAGCTGGTCGCGGCGTTCCATGTCCTCGTAAAGACCTTCCTTCAACACGGCGCCGAAGGCGTTCCAGACCTTCCCGTAGGCCTCCGCGTCATTCTCCGCGAGCTTCTCGAGGTCGGAGAGCACGCGGTTGGTGACGCCCTTGCGGATGGCGCCGAGGATCGCGCTTTCCTGGATCGTCTCGCGGGAGAGGTTCAGCGGCAGGTCGGCGGAATCGACGATCCCGCTGACGAAGCGCAGGTAGCCGGGCAGGATCTCGATGTCGTCGGCGATGAACATCCGCCGCACGTAGAGCTTCATGCGGCCCTTGCGCATCGGGTCGAACAGCGCGAACGGCGGCTGCGAGGGCACGAAGGCGAGCACGGAGTATTCGTGCCGGCCCTCGGCGCGCCAGTGCAGCGTCATCGCCGGATCGTCGAACTGGCCGCCCAGCGACTGGTAGAAGGCCTTGTATTCGTCCGCCGTGATCGACGACTTCGGCTTCGTCCACAGCGCCGTGCCGTCGGTGACGGACCGTGGCTCCGCGCCTTCGGCCTCGACCAGCTCGACGGGGACCGGGATGGCACTGCCGTGCGCCTTGACGATGCGCTCGACGGTCCAGGGTTCGGCATAGTCGGCGGCGTCCTCCGACAGATGCAGGATCACGCGGGTGCCGCGGGCGGGGGCGTCATCGAGGTCGCGCGGCTCGATCGTGTAGGTGCCGTGCCCGTCGGACGACCAGCACCACGCCTCGGCCGTTCCCGCCCGGCGGCTGACGACGTCCACCCGGCCGGCGACCATGAACGCGGAATAGAAGCCGACCCCGAACTGGCCGATCAGCCGCGACCCGTCGCCCTGCTCGCCGAGTGCCTCGATGAAGGCCTTGGTGCCGGAGCGGGCGATGGTGCCAAGCGCCTCCAGCATCTCGTCGCGGCTCATGCCGATGCCGTTGTCGGCCACGGTCAGGGTGCGGGCCTCCTTGTCGAGGCGGATGACCACGTGGAGGCGGGTGTCGTCGCCGAGCAGGTCGGCCTGCTGGAGCGCCAGCGTGCGAAGCTTCTCGCAGGCATCGGCGGCGTTGGCGATCAGCTCGCGCAGGAAGATGTCCCGGTCGGAATAGACCGAATGGACCATGAGGTGCAGAAGCCGCGAGACGTCGGCTTCGAACGGACGGCTCTCGGCCGCTCCCGGGCTCGTGCTCAGGGTATCCGTGTCCACGGGTGCCTCGTTCTGTCAGTGCATGGGTTCGCGGCGCAGGCCGCGCGTCCTGCATATCGAGCCAGGGCCGTGCTTTTTCAAGACGCCGTCGTCGCGGTCGCCGCAAAGGAAAAGGGCCGGTCCTTTCGGACCGGCCCTAGGGGCAGGGTATCCGTCGCGGAGTGTACCGTCCGAGCCCGGGGGGCTGGGGGCTGATCGATTCCGAGCCCGGCGGCAAACCCTTCGCAACGTGAGCAGATTCACCGGGCAGTGCGGCCTCCGTTGGCCGTGCTCGGGGCAAAATCGTGGCATCCGGTGACGTTTCCTTGACCGCGGCGGGCATTGAACCGGGTCGACGATTCCGCGTTCCCTGCGGGGTGCCGGCGTGCCAATCTGTCGGTTCCCGACAGCCGATCGCAGGAGGCGCGATGAGCGAGAGCGACGTCTCGGAGCCCGTTTCGGTGGCGTGGCGCCCCGGCCCCGGGCCGGCGACCCCGCCACCGGGCCCGGCGCCCCAGCAGGTCGTCTTCGACCGCGAGGAGCTGCGGCAGCTGTTCAATCTCTACGGCCGGAAGGTGGCGGAAGGCGAGTGGCGCGACTATGCACTCGACTTCCTCAGGGACCGTGCGGTCTTCAGCGTTTACCGCCGCGCGACCGAGTATCCGCTCTACCGGGTCGAGAAGGATCCACGCCTGGCCCGCCGCCAGGGCGCCTATTCGGTCGTGACGCAGAGCGGCCTGGTGCTCAAGCGCGGCCACGATCTCGACCGTGTGCTGAGGGTCCTCGACAAGCCGGTGAAGCTCGTCGACCTCTAGCACGGCCTTCGTTCAGCGCGATGGCGGCGTCGCGTCGCCGGCGCCGAGCGGGCGCTGCATGAGGACCTGGTCGAGCCAGCGCCCGTGCTTCCAACCGACGCAGGGCACGATCCCGGCCGCGATGAAGCCGCAGGAGGCGTGCAGCGCGATCGACCCTGTGCTCCGGCTATCCCCGATCACCGCCACCATCCGGCGCATCCCAAGGTCCGTGCAACGCGCGACGAGGGCTTCCAGCAGCGCCCGGCCCACTCCCTGGCCGTGGCACGCCGGGTCCACGTAGATCGAATCCTCGACGGCGAAGCGGTAGGCAGGCCTTGGCCGGTAGGCCCCGGCATAGGCGTAGCCCGCGATCCGGCCGGCGCGTTCGAGCACCAGCCACGGCATGGCCGCCTCGACGACCCGCTCCCAGCGCTGCCGCATCTCGCCGACCGCGGGGGGCTCGAGCTCGAACGACGCCGTCCCGTTGAGAACGGCGTCGGCATAGATCGTGGCCACCGCCTCCATGTCGGCCGCCGTCGCGTCACGGATGGTCATGCGCCTCCCCAAACGAAAAAGGCCCCGGTCTCCCGGGGCCTTATCTAGCACATCGTGCCGTTCCGCTTACTCGTTGCGCTGGCCGACCAGCGACAGGAGCATCTGGAACATGTTGATGAAGTTCAGGTAGAGCGACAGGGCACCCATCACCGAGGCCTTGCCGGCCAGTTCGCTGTCACCAGCGACCACGTCGTACTCGTTCTTCAGGCGCTGCGTGTCCCACGCCGTCAGGCCGGCAAAGACGAGCAGGCCGACGATGTTGATCACGAACTGGAACGTGCCGCTCTGGAAGAACAGGTTGACCAGGCTCGCGATCACGAGGCCCCAGACGCCCATGATCAGGAAGGCGCCCATGCCGGACAGGTTCTTCTTCGTCGTGTAGCCGATCAGCGAGAGACCGCCGAAGGCCGCCGCCGTGATGAACAGCGTCTGGACGATGCTGCCCATCTTGAAGACGAGGAAGATCGAGCCCATCGACAGGCCCATCACCGCCGCGAACGCCCAGAAGGTCGTCAGCAGCGACGAGTAGCTCATCCGGTCGAAGCGGAACGACAGGAAGAACACGAATGCCAGCGGGGCGAGCATGACGACCCACTTCAGCGGGCTGCCGTAGAGGGCGACGCCGAAGCTCGTCAGGTAGACGCTGCCCATCCGGGCCGCCGCGGCGGACGGATCGGTGGTCATGGAGGCCATGCCCACGCCGAGGGCGACCAGCGCCGAGATCGCCAGCGCCAGCGTCATGTGGTTGTAGATGCCGAGCATATAGGCGCGCAGGCCCATATCGTACTCGGCGGCGCCGACGCGGGAGTAACCCGTGCCGAACGGCGCTGCAGCGTTGCGATCGTAGTTAGACATGTGAGTCCTCTCGAAGAGCGGATTCAGAAACTCTGCCGCCGGGGGATCCCGACGTTGCAAGGAATATGAGGGGCTGATTTGCGAAAAACAAGGGGCGTGCAGAAGTTCGCGTCCTTCCGCCGCGTCGAAAGGAGTCGCCACGGCGGCACCATACAGAAGAGTCGCAACCTAGACTGAACGCCCCGTGAATTACACTTACAGGTTCCGTAGATAAGGCGCCGGCTTCTGCCCGAGGATACGCCAAGTTCCAATGAGCCCAAGGAGGATCGTCAGGGCGATGGCGCCGCCGGCGACAAGAAGAGCGCCGCCGATGTCCCAGGTGAACGACAGCTTCATCACCGTCGTGAGCACCCACCATGCGGCGATACCTCCGGCCAGCGCGCCAAAGACTGCCGTTGCCAGCCCGATGATCCCGTATTCGAGGATGTAGGCGGCGAGCAGCCGGCCGCGGGTGGCCCCGAGCGTCTTCATCACCACCGCGTCGTACACGCGGGCCCTGTGGCCGGAGGCCAGCGCGCCGGCGAGGACGAGGATGCTGGCGAGGATGGCGACCGAGCTGGCGCCTCGGATCGCCATGGCGAGCTGGCCCACGACCTCGTTGACCGCCTCGAGCGCGTCCTTGACGCGGACACTGGTGACGTTGGGGAAGTCCCGCCCCGCCGCGGCGAGGATACGTGCCTCCTGCTCGGCCGTGGCCCCGCCGGGGAAGGTCACGGTGGCGAGGTTGGTGTGCGGCGCGCCGGCGAAGGTATTCGGCGAAAACACCATCACGAAGTTGATCCCGAGCGTCTGCCACTCGACCCGGCGGAAATTCGCGACCTTGGCCGAGATGTCGCGGCCGAGCACGTTGACGGTGATCGTGTCGCCGATCTTCAGGCCGAGGCCGGCGGCGACCTCGGCGTCGAAGGAGACGAGTCGCTCCCCGCGGTGGTCGGGGGCCCACCAGGTGCCCTCCACCAGCCGCGAACCCTCCGGCAGCGCCGGCGAGAAGGTGATGCCGCGGTCTCCCTCCAGCACCCACTGCGCGTTCTCGGCCGCCTTGACCTCGGAGGCCCGGACGCCGTTCAGCGCGACGAGGCGCCCGCGCATCATCGGGACGCGCTCGACGCGGGCGCCGGCTGCGTTCTGGGCGAGGAAGCCGTCGAAGCGCTCCACCTCGCGACTCGGCACGTCGAGGAAGAAGAAGCTCGGCGCCCGGTCGGGCAGGGAGCGCGCCAGCTGGGTGCGGATGGTCCCGTCGATCAGCGCCAGCGTCACCAGCAGCGTCACGCCGAGGCCGAGCGACAGCACGAGGGAGGGGGTCGGCGCGCCGGGCCGGTGCACGTTGGTCAGCGCCAGCCGCAGCTCGGTGGTCTTCGGCCGGGGAATGCGAGCGGCGCCCGCCATCATGGCCGCCCCCACAAGCCGCAGCAGGACGAAGGCGCCGGCCGTGCCGACGACGGCGCCGATGGCGATGCGCTTGTCATACGAGAAGGCGATGGCGCTGCCGGCCAGCGCCGCGACGGCGGCGATGGTGAGCAGGATGTAGCGGCGACGCGGCCAGCGCCGCCCGGGCTCGACCGCATCGCGGAAGAGGGCGGAGACCGGGATGTCGTGGACCCGCCCGAGCGGCCAGAGCGAGAAGGCCAGCGCCGTCATCAGCCCGTAGAGGGCGCCGAGGCCGAGTTCGCGCGGGTAGAGGTGGGGCTCCAGCGGGACCGGCAGGAGGTGGCCGACCGTCGCGGTGAGTGCGAACGGCAGGATCGCTGCCGCAACCAGACCAATCACCACGCCGAAGCCGGCGAGCACGAGCACCTCCGCCAGCGCGATGACGAAGACGCGCCCGCCCGTGGCGCCAAGGCTCTTGAGGGTGGCGAGCGAGGCGCGACGCCGATCCACGTAGGCCGAGACGGCGTTGGCCACGCCCACGCCGCCCACGACCAGCGCGGCGAGGCCGACGAGGGTCAGGAACTGGGTGAATCGCTCGATGTTGCGCTGGAACTGCGGCGCCGCGTTGACCCGGGAGCGGACCTCGAAGCCCGACTGGGGCAGCTCCCGCTGCAGCGTGTCGGCGAACTCCTGCAACCTTCGGTCGTCCGAGGCTCCGGAGAGCACGACACGATGGTTCCACCGGACAAGGCTGCCGGGCACGAGCAGGCCCGACGCGCGCAGCGCGTCTTGGCTGACGATGATGCGCGGGCCGAAATTGATGCCGGCGGAGACCTTGTCAGGCTCCGAGACAAGTTCCGCAGTGAGGACCAGATTGGCGTCGCCGAGACGGACCGTGTCGCCGATCTTGAGGCCAAGGCGCGCGAAGAGCGCCGCGTCGGCTACGGCGCCGAAGGACGCCCCCTTGGGGGCGACGGCCGCAGCGATCGGACCCGGCGGGTCGAGGACCACCGACCCGACCGCCGGGTAGGCGCCATCAATCGCCTTCGGCTCCACCAGCGACGAGGTGCCGTCCGGCTTGCGCACCATCGCGCGCATGGTGGCGACGGTCGTGACGGCACCGAAGCGCCGGATCACGGCCAGTTCGTCGGCCGTCGCCTCGCGCTGGAGCAAGCTCGCGGCGACGTCGCCCCCGAGGATGAGCCGGCCCTGCGAGGCGAGGCCGTCGGTAAGGGAGCGCGCGACCGAGCCGACGCCGGCGATCGCCGCGACGCCGAGCGCAATGCACGCGAGGAAGATGCCGAATCCGCGGATCCCGTGCCGCAGGTTGCGCCCGGCGAGGCGCAGGGTCAGCGACAGCCCGGCGCCTTCCGTCGGCTGGGCGGCCGGTCGTTCGAGCGCCAGCGTCATGCCGCCACCGTCTGCTCGGGGCCGGTCACGATGCGGCCGGACCGCAGCGTGATCATGCGGTCGCAGCGCTGCGCCAGCCCGCGGTCGTGCGTCACGAGCACCAGCGTCGTGCCGCGCTCGCGCTTCATCTGGAACAGCAGGTCGACGATCTGGCTGCCGGTTCGCTCGTCGAGGTTTCCTGTGGGCTCGTCGGCCACGACGATGGCCGGATCGGGAGCCAGCGCCCGCGCCAGCGCCACGCGCTGTTGTTCGCCGCCCGACAGCTGGGCCGGAAAATGGGAAAGGCGGTGCCCGAGGCCGACGGCCTCCAGTTCGGCGGCCGCCTTGTCCCGGGCGCCGGCGATGCCCGCCAGTTCGAGCGGAATGGCGACGTTCTCGAGTGCGCTCATCGTGGGCAGGAGGTGGAAGGACTGGAAGACGATGCCGATCCGGCGGCCCCTGAACCGGGCCAGACCGTCCTCGTCGAGCGGCGCGAGGTCCTCTCCGTCGATCCGAACGCGGCCGCTGTCGGGGCGCTCCAGGCCCGCCAGCGTCATCAGGAGCGTCGACTTGCCCGATCCCGACGGGCCGACGAGGCCGACGGCCTCGCCGCGGTCGACGGTCAGGGACACGCCCTTCAGGATGTGGACGCGGGCCGCGCCGCGCCCCAGGCTCAGTTCGACGTTCTCGAGTTCGATAGCCTTGACCATCCTGCCGCCTGCACCGATGTGAGCCTGCATGACCGAAGCGAACCCCCCCGAGGCCGCGCGATCGTCGTCGTCATATGGTGACACCCGCGTCGAGTTCCAGCATATCCCCGTCCGCGCGCCCAGCCGGCGCACCTTCGCCGCCCTGCTGGGCGGTCTTGTGGCGGCAGTCGTGACGACCGGCGCGACTGCAGCGACGCCCATCCGGCTGGTCGTCCTGGGCGACAGTCTCAGCGCCGGCTACCAGTTGCCGCAAGGCGCCGCGTTCCCGGAGCAGTTGCAGGCCGCCCTGCGTGCCCGCGGTCGCGCCGTCGAGATCACGAACGCCGGCGTCTCGGGCGACACCGCTTCACAAGGTCTTGATCGCCTCGACTGGTCGGTTCCGGAGGGGACGCAGGCCGTGATCGTCGAGCTCGGCGCCAACGACGCGCTGCGCGGCGTCGACCCGGCCGTCACGCGCAAGGCGCTGTCCACCATCGTCGAGACGCTCAAGTCGCGTGGGATCGCCGTCATGCTGGCCGGCATGCTGGCGCCGCGGAACATGGGCGCCGACTACGCCGCTGCCTTCGACCGGATCTACCTGGACCTCGCGAAGCAGTACGGTGTGCCGCTCTATCCGTTCTTTCTCGACGGGGTCGCCGGCGTGGCGAAGCTGAACCTGCGGGACGGGATTCATCCGACGGCCGAGGGCGTGGGCGTAATCGTCGAGCGCATCCTGCCGTCGGTCGAGGCCTTCCTGTCCACCGTCAAGCCGTCGAGCTGACCCTCTGCGCCTTCTCCCCGAGGCCGCGGGGCGGCGTCGATCCGGGACTGGCGGGATGGCCCGGTCCATGCTTTGTAGCGCCCCGGCCTGACCCGGCCGTTGCCCTCCTGCCTCTGCGCCGGTTCCCGGCGCTGCCGTCCCCCCGGAGTTTCCGATGAAGTACCGCCCGCTCGGCCGCACCGGCCTCGACGTCAGCATGATCTGCCTCGGCACGATGACCTGGGGCCAGCAGAACACGGAGGCCGAGGGCCACGCGCAGATGGACTATGCCGTCGACCGCGGCGTGAACTTCTTCGACACCGCCGAGCTCTACTCGATCCCGCCGAAGGCGGAGACCCAGGGATCGACGGAGCGGATCATTGGCTCGTGGTTCGCCTCCCGTGGCCGCCGCGACCGGATCGTGCTGGCGTCCAAGGTCATCGGCCGCAGCGCGATGGACTGGTTCCGCGATGCGCGGATCCCGGGCGAGCTCAACCGGGCACAGATGACAGAGGCGCTCGACAAGTCCCTGAAGCGGCTCAGGACGGACTATCTCGACCTCTACCAGCTGCACTGGCCGGACCGTCCCGTGCCGTGGGGCTCCAACCCGACCGTGTTCCGGGAATCCGAGTTCCGCGGCCCGGAGAACCCGATCGAGCAGATTCTCGAGGTGCTCGGCGACTTCGTGAAGGCCGGCAAGGTCCGCCATGTCGGGCTCTCCAACGAGAGCGCCTGGGGCACCATGACCTTCCTGAAGGCTTCGGAGATGCGCGGCCTGCCGCGGGTGGTGTCCGTGCAGAACGCCTACAACCTGCTCAACCGCACCTACGAGGTGGCCATGGCGGAGGTAAGCATGCGCGAGGACGTCGGGCTTCTGGCCTACTCCCCGCTCGCGCAGGGTTACCTGACGGGCAAGTACCTCGACGGCGCCCGCCCGGCCGGGGCACGCACGACGCTGTTCAACCGGGGCCAGCGCTACGAGAAGCCCGGAGCGGAGGAAGCGATCCGCAAGTACGTGGAACTGGCGCGCGAAAGCGGGCTCGATCCGGCGCAGATGGCGCTCGCCTTCGTCAACGGGCGTCCGTTCGTCACCGCCAACATCATCGGCGCCACGTCCATGGCGCAGCTGGAGACGGCGATCGGCTCGATCGACGTGACCCTGCCTGCCGAGGTCGAGGCCCGGATCGACGCCATCCACCAGCTGCACAGCAATCCCTGCCCGTGAGGCGCGCTGGCTGGGTGGGTTGAGAATCGCCTCCTGCCGCCCCATCATCCGGATGTATTCGCGGGGACGGATTCGTTCGGCCCCATCGTCCGGATGTTCGGCGCGCGGGAGGTTCGCATGCCCCGCCTCTTCACCGGTCTAGAGGTCCCCTCCGACGTCTCCGAGATGCTCTCGATGCTGCGTGGCGGCCTCGTGGGCGCGCGATGGGTCGAGGCAGAGGACTACCATGTGACCCTCCGCTTCGTCGGTGACATCGACGATGCCAGCGCCCGTGACCTTTCAGTGATGCTCGGCGCAGTCCGGCGGCCCCCGGTCACGCTGACGATCGGCGGCCTCGACGTGTTCGGGGGCGACAAGCCGCGGGCGCTCGTGGCGCGGATCGCGCAGAACGATCGCCTGTGCGAGCTCCAGGCGGAGCAGGAGAAGCTGGCACGCAGCGTCGGTCTCGCCCCCGAGAAGAGAAAGTTCGTGCCGCACATCACGCTCGCCCGGCTGCGGGACACGTCGCCCTGGCAGGTGGCGGACTTCCTCTCCCATCGCGGCCACTTCCTGCGCCGCAGCTTCACCGCCGACCGGTTCGTGCTGTTCTCCTCCCGTGCCTCCATCGGCGGAGGACCCTATGTGGTGGAAGCGGCCTACCCGCTCGCGTCCTGAGCGGGCCGGGCCGCCGGCGCGGAGGTGAGGACATGGGAAAGAAGCTGATCGGGGCCGAGAGGGAGGCCGTGCTGCACGGCCTGCCGGGTTGGGAGCCCGTCGACGGGCGGGACGCGATCCGGAAGCGGTTCGTGTTCCGTGACTTCAGCGAGGCCTTCGGCTTCATGGCCCGCGTCGCGCTGGTCGCCGAGAAACTCGACCACCATCCCGAGTGGAGCAACGTCTACCGGACCGTGGACGTTGTCCTGACCACCCACGACGCCGGGGGCCTGACCGGTCTCGACGTCGAACTTGCGTCCGCCATGGACCGCATCGCGGGCCTTGGCTGAGGAAACGGGACGCGAGGCCTTGCGCGGCGGCTGCGCGGGGCCATCTCATTCCCGACGAGGAGGGCCGACGGAATGGCCGACGACGTGTTCAGCTCCACCTTCAGCAAGGCCGAGATCGAGGCCATGCGACGCGCCGCGCGCGACGAGGCGACGCTGGGCGAGGGGCTTTTCGGCCTGATGCGCCGCTTCGGAAGCCGGATCCCCTTCGCCGAGGACGCGCTGGCCGCCTGGTACTGTGCGACCGACCCGACCACCGAGCGTCGCGTGAAGCTGATCCTGCTCGGCGCGATTGGCTATTTCGTGCTCCCGGCGGACCTCGTGCCCGACATCCTGCCGCTGATCGGCTTCGGCGACGATGCTGCGGTCATCGCGGCGGCCGTGACGTCCGTCGCCCGGGCGATCAAGCCCGAGCACCGCGAGCGTGCTCGCGGAACGCTGGGCCTCGATCCCGAAGCCACGGCGTGAGGATCAGGGCCTGATCACGACCTTGCCCAGCGCCTTGCGCTCGGCGATCAGCCGGATGCCGTCTCCGGTGCGCTCCAGCGGCAGGACCTCGACAGGCCCGGTTCCAATCGCACCCGCTGCCGCCCAGTCGAAGAGCGTCCTGACGTTCGAGGCGTGGGTCTCGGGTTCCTTCTCGGCGAAGGCGCCCCAGAACACGCCGAGCACGTCGCACCCCTTCAGAAGGACGAGGTTGAGCGGCAGCTTCGGGATTTCGCCCGCGGCGAAGCCGACGACGAGGAAGCGGCCCTTCCAGGCGATCGCCCGGAGCGCGGCCTCGGCGAGCGACCCGCCGACGGGATCGTAGACGACGTCGACGCCCAGCCCGCCGGTCAGCGTCCGCAGGCCGTCCTTGAGGTCGGCCTGCCCGTAGTCGAGGAGGTCGTCCGCCCCATGGGCCTTCGCGACCGCGAGCTTGTCCGCCGACGAGGCGCAGGCGATGACGCGGGCGCCCATCAACCGGCCGATCTCGACGGCCGCGAGGCCGACACCCCCGGCGGCGCCGAGGATGGCGAGCGTCTCGCCCGGCTGCAGGCGGGCACGGTCCTTGAGGGCGTGGAGCGACGTTCCGTAGGTGACCATCAGCCCGGCCGCGACGTCGTCGGACAGCCCATCGGGGATCGGCACGAGCTTGGCGACATCGACGGCGATCTTCTCACGGCAGGCGCCCCAGCCGACATAGGCGGCGACGCGACGGCCGATCCAGGCAGGATCGACGCCGTCTCCCACCGCCATGACCCGGCCAGCGAACTCGGCTGCCGGGGAAAAGGGCAGGTCCGGCTTGAACTGGTACCGGTTCTGGATGATCAGGCTGTCGAAGAAGTTGAGCGCCGCTGCGCTGACGGCGACGACGGCCTGTCCGGGGCCTGCGGACGGTTCCGGCACATCTTCCACGACCAGGCTCTCGGGCGGACCGAACGCCCGGCACAGCACGGCCCTCATGGGATCAGCCGGCCTCGACCACGCCGTCGGCCTCCAGCAGGCGCCGCAGGCGCGTGAAGGCGAGGCGGATGCGGGATTTCACCGTGCCAAGCGGGAGATTGGCGCGCTCCGCGATCTCGCTGTGCGACAAGCCTTCAAAGAAGGCAAGGCGCACCAGCGCCAGTTGCTCCGGCGGCAGACTGTCGAGCGCCAGCCGCAGTCGCTCCTCCCGCTGCTGCAGGTCGATCAGCCGGTCGGCATCCGGATCCTCGCCGACGTCGTGCGTCGGCTCCAGGGGATCGACGAAGTCGAGCCGGTCCCGACGCAGGTGGTCGATGCGGCGGTTGCGGGCGATGCGGTAGAGCCAGGTCGGAACCGACGACTTCGAAGGATCGAACTGGTCCGCCTTGCGCCAGAGCGTGACCATGACCTCCTGCGTCAGTTCCTCGGCGAGGGTCGCCTCGGTGCCGAGCCGTTGGAGATAGGCTGCGATCCTGGGCACGAAATGGTCAAACAGCTGCGCAAAGGCGGCGCGGTCGCGGCGAGCCGCGACAGCATCGACGAGTGCCGCCAGTTCAGCGTGTGACGTCAACCCAGACCCCATCCTGCGCTGCAACTTGAAGGTGCGGCGCGGCTGCTGGCCGGAACGCGCCCGAAAGACCGGGTCAACCACCGGTCCAATATATGTTGGCACTTTTTGTCGCGCTGCGAAACAACCGCCTGCCGCGCGCCGAAAGCTTTCCTGAAATGTGAACGGGATGACCCGAACTCAAGGTGCCGGATGGCGTGCCTCGCGCGTCGCGCTAACATGCACTCCATGATTCGGACGCCGCTCCCTCTTCGTGTCGCCATGCTCTCGGCCCTCGCGGCCGTGGCCGTCGCGTCCCCCGTGGCCGCTCAGACCACGCCGCCGAAGCCCGCCGCCCCTGCTGCGCCGAAGCCCGCGACGGCAGCGCCCAAGCCGGCGACGCCCGCCAAGCCAGCGACGCCGGCCAAGCCGGCTGCCAGTGCGGCGAAGCCCGCCCCCGCAAAGGCGGCCGAAACGGCTGCCCCCGGCGGCGGCAAGCCCATCGAACTCGCCAAGTTCAATGATTGGGGCGCCTACGCGTCGGAAACGCCGAAGGGCAAGGTCTGCTACGTGCTGGCCCAGCCCTTCGAGCGGCTGCCGAAGAGCCTCAACCGCGACCCGGGGTACCTCTTCGTCTCGAGCCGCCCCGCCGAAGGCGTCCGCAACGAGGTCAGCGTCGTGCTCGGCTTCCCCGCCAAGGAGGGCAGCGACGGCTCTGCCGCCATCGGGAACACCAGCTTCGCTCTGGTGACGAAGGGCGCGGCGGCGTGGATCAAGAATGCCGCCGAGGATGCCGCCTTCGTCGAAGCCCTGCGGCGCGGGCAGAACCAGACGCTTCAGGTCAAGGCCGTCTCCCGCAAGGGCAACGAGTCGACCGACCGCTATCGGCTGAATGGGTTCGCCGCCGCGCTGGACCGCGTGCGCAAGGAATGCCCCTGAGGCCTCCGTCGGGGCCCACGGTCGCGCGGGACGTTCCGTGCCATAGGATTGCCCGGGATAATGTGGTAAGGCCGCGCCACCTGCGGCATTGCCGCCCGATCTCGCGACCGTCATGACCCTGAAGCCCGCCGAGGGTGCCGCGCCGCCCGCGCCCCGCCCCTTCGTTCCCGCCGCCCCGCCCCTCGCCCGTCCCTCGCTGGTCGGGCTCACGCGCGACCAGCTCGGCGAGGCGCTCGCGTCCGTCGGCGTCCCGGCGCGCGACCTGCGCATGCGGGTCGGCCAGCTCTGGCACTGGATCTACTTCCGCGGTGCGACCTCTTTCGACGTGATGACGAACGTCAGCAAGGGCCTGCGGGCCTCGCTCGACGCCGCGTTCACGCTCGACCGGCCGACGATCGTCTCCGAACAGGTCTCGGTGGACGGCACGCGGAAGTGGCTGCTCCGGATGCCCTCCACCGGTCCCGCCGACCGTGGCGCCGAGATCGAGGCGGTCTACATCCCCGAGAGCGATCGCGGCACGCTGTGCGTGTCCTCTCAGGTCGGTTGCACGCTGACCTGCACGTTCTGCCATACGGGCACGCAGCGCCTCGTGCGCAACCTGACCGCCGCTGAGATCGTGGCGCAGGTGATGGTGGCGCGTGACCGCCTCGGCGACTGGCCGGGCGCCTCGCGGCCGACCGACGGGCTGGTGCCGGATGCCGAGCGCGCGGTGTCGAACATCGTCCTCATGGGCATGGGCGAGCCGCTCTACAACTTCGAGAACGTGCGGGATGCCGTGGCGGTGGTGTCGGACGGGGAGGGCCTCTCCCTCTCGCGGCGCCGCATCACGCTCTCGACGTCGGGCGTCGTTCCGATGATCCCGCGGGCGGGCGAGGAGATCGGCACCATGCTGGCGATCTCGCTGCATGCCGTGCGCGACGATCTGCGCAACGAGCTCGTGCCCCTCAACAAGAAGTATCCGATCCGCGACCTGCTCGATGCCTGCCGCGCCTATCCCGGCTTGTCGAATGCGCGGCGCATCACCTTCGAATACGTGATGCTGAAGGACGTGAACGACAGCCTCGCCGACGCGCGCGAGCTGGTGCGCCTGCTCAAGGGCATCCCGGCGAAGATCAACCTGATCCCCTTCAATCCCTGGCCCGGCACGAAGTACGCCTGCTCGGACTGGGAGCAGATCGAAGCGTTCTCGGAGGTGGTGTTCCGGGCCGGATACGCGTCCCCCGTGCGCACGCCGCGCGGCCGGGACATCCTCGCCGCCTGCGGTCAGCTGAAGAGCGAGACGGAGAAGCTGCGGGCCCGGGCGCGGCTGATGATGGAAAGCGGCATCGGGGCCGAGGGGCTCTTCGTCGGCGCGGGCGACGACTGATGCGCCGGATCCTCGTCGTCATCGTCGGACTGATCCTCGCGTGGTCCGCGGGCACGCTGTTCCTCTCGATCGGCGGGCTGATGGTCCCGGCGACGCGTGAACTCGCGGCCGACCTCACCCTTGGCAGCATCCTCACTGCGCTTGCATCGATGGCGGCCTCCGACTCGCCGGACCGCGTGTGGATGGCGGTCGCCGTCGCGTTCTGGACGCTGACGGCGGCGCTGCTGCTGCTGCCGCCCTTCATCGCGGCGGTTGTCGGCGAGGTGGCGGGTGCCCGCTCCTTCGTCTGGTATGCCGGCCTCTCCGGTCTGCTCACCGCGGCGACGGCGTGGATCGGCCATACGCGTGGCGTGGGCCCCGACCCCACCGAGACGAAGCTGCTGGCCCTGCTGTTCCTGACCGGCGCGGTCTCGGGTCTCGTCTACTGGATGGTGGCTGGCCGCGGCGCCGGACGCGACCCCGAGGCGGCCTGACCCGTCACAGGTTCTCCGGCACCGGCACCACGTAGTTCAGTGCCATGCGCCCGCCGTCGGCCACCACCGTCTCGCCGGTGACGTAGCTCGCGTCGTCCGAGGCGAGGAACGCCGCGATGGCCGCGATCTCGGACGGCTGGCCGAAGCGGAGCAGCGGCGTGCGCGACAGCAGGGTGCGGCGCATGGCGTCGTCCGTCGCCACCTTGGCGAGGATGTCGGTGGCGATGGAACCCGGGCCGATGGCGTTGACGCGGATGCCCCACTGGGCGAGCGAGATCGCCATGACGCGCGTGAGCTGTGCGAGCCCGCCCTTCGACACGCAGTAGGCAGTCTGGGTGGCGATCGTCACCTGCGCGTTCACCGACGACATGTTGACGATGGTGCCCGGTGCGCGCCCCGCCTCGACCTGCTTCACCATCACGCGCGCCGCCTTCTGCCCGAACAGGAAGGCACCCCGCAGGTTCACGCTCAGCACCCTGTCGAAGTCCGCCGGCGCGAGGTCCAGGAAGGATGCGCCATGGACGATACCGGCGTTGTTGACCGCGATGTCGATGCCGCCATGGGCTGCCAGTGCCGCCTCCACGAAGGCGGTCACGTCCTCCTCGCGGGTCACGTCGCAGCGGATGAAGCTCGCGTTGCGCCCGGCGTCGCGCAGCGCGGCGGCGGCCGCCTCGCCACGCACGGCATCCACGTCGGAGAGAACGACGGTGGCGCCCTCCGACGCGAACCGCTCCGCCACGGCCAGCCCGATCCCCTGCGCCGAACCCGTGATCAGCGCCACCTTGTCCTTGAACCGCATGCCCGGCCCCCATGTCTCGCGATGCGGCGACATTAGGGGGAGGGGTGGGCGGCCTCAAGGCGCCGACGGCGCATGGTCGGGCTGCGCCCGGCGGTCAACCGGTACACATCTTCTTCGACGAACTTTTCGAGCCGTCCTTGCAGACGAACTTGCCGCCCTCGCAGCGTTCGACCCCGCCCTTCTTCCCCGAGCAGGGCTGGCGCGTCGCCGCGGCGGCCGGCGCAATCAGGCTCGCCGCGAGGCCGAACGCGGCTGCGGCGAGCACCACCTTGTGGACCCTCATCGTCTCCTCCCTCGTCAGGACGGACACGACTTCAGCACGAGGGAGGCAGCGCCGAAACGAACCAGCGCTTGCATTTTTCCGGTCGCCGCGGCGCGACGTTTCAACCGCGAGTCTGCCTCAGGAAATGCCCTTGTGCTGCAGCGCCGCGGCGATCTCGTCGAGGACGCCGGGATCGTCGATCGTCGCGGGCATCGACCACGTGTCACCGTCCGCGATCTTCTTCATCGTGCCGCGCAGGATCTTGCCTGAGCGGGTCTTGGGCAGGCGGTTCACCGTGATGGCGATCTTGAACGCTGCCA
This sequence comes from Alsobacter sp. R-9, assembly GCF_054612375.1. Lineage (NCBI taxonomy): Bacteria > Pseudomonadati > Pseudomonadota > Alphaproteobacteria > Hyphomicrobiales > Alsobacteraceae > Alsobacter > Alsobacter sp. R-9. The sequence goes on from NZ_JBTSWJ010000001.1 coordinate 192,650, forward strand.
CGGGACCGATCTTGTCGCGCACCAGCTGGACGATCTCCTTCTCGATCTCCAGCGGCGAGCGCGAAACCCCGCTCTTGAGCACCACGAAGCCGCAGGGCTGCTCGCCCTTCAGCGAGTCCTTGATGCCGATCACCGCGCACTCGGCGACATCGGGGTGGGAGGCGAGAACCTCCTCCATGCCGCCCGTCGAGAGGCGGTGGCCGGCGACGTTGATGATGTCGTCGGTGCGCCCCATGATGAAGAGGTAGCCGTCCTCGTCCATGAAGCCGGCGTCGGACGTGTTGTAGAAGCCGGGGAAGGTGGAGAGGTAGCTCTCCCTGAACCGGTCGTCGGCCTGCCACAGCGTCGGCAGGCAGCCGGGCGGCAGCGGCAGCTTCACGACGATCGAGCCCATCTGGTTGGCCGCGACCGGCTTGCCGCCCTCGTCGACGATCTGCACGTCGTAGCCAGGCATGGCGACGGTCGGGGAGCCGTGCTTCACCGGCAGGGCGCCGAGGCCGAGCGGGTTGCCGGCGATGGCCCAGCCGGTCTCCGTCTGCCACCAGTGGTCGATCACCGGCACGCCGAGGATGCGCTCCGCCCACTGCACGGTGTCGGGATCGGCGCGCTCGCCGGCGAGGAACAGGGCGCGGAAGCAGCCCATGTCGTAGCGCTTCAGGTGCTCCGCGTTGGGATCCTCCTTCTTGATCGCGCGGAAAGCGGTCGGCGCGGTGAAGAGGGTGCGGATGCCGTACTCGGAGATCATGCGCCAGAAGGCGCCGGGATCGGGGGTGCCGACCGGCTTCCCCTCGTAGACGACGGTGGTCCCGCCGACGAGCAGCGGCGCGTAGACGATGTAGCTGTGGCCGACGACCCAGCCGACGTCGGAGGCGGCCCAGAACACTTCGCCCGGCCCGCTGCCGTAGAGGTTCGTCATCGACCAGGCGAGCGACACCATGTGCCCGCCATTGTCGCGCACCACGCCCTTGGGCTTGCCGGTCGTGCCGGAGGTGTAGAGCACGTAGAGCGGGTCCGTCGCGGCGACGGGCACGCAGTCGGCGGCCTTGCCGCTCTCCTTCGCGGTGCCAACCGCGTCCGCCCAGTCGACGTCGCGGCCGGGCGTCATCGCGGCCTGCGCCTGCGGGCGCTGCAGCAGCAGGACGTGGGCGGGCGGGGCCGAGGAGAGGGAGATGGCTTCGTCGAGCAGCGGCTTGTAGGCGACGACCCTGTTCGGCTCGATGCCGCAGGAGGCGGCGAGCACGAGCCTGGGCTTCGCGTCCTCGATTCGGGTGGCCAGTTCCTTCGCGGCGAAGCCGCCGAAGACGACGGAATGAATGGCGCCGATGCGGGCGCAGGCGAGCATCGCGACCAGCGCCTCCGGGATCATCGGCATGTAGACGATGACGCGGTCGCCCTTCGTCACGCCGAGGTCCTGGATGACGGCGGCGAGCGCGGCGACCTCGCGCTGCAGTTCCGCGTAGGTGACCTTGCGCTTCGTGCCCGTGACGGGGCTGTCGTAGATGATGGCGGCCTGGTCGCCGCGCGTGGCCACGTGCCGGTCGACCGCGTTCCAGCAGGTGTTGCAGACGGCGCCGGGGAACCAGCGTCCGTAGACCCCCGCCTGCGGATCGAACACCTTGTCCGCCGGCCGGATCCAGTCGATGGCCTTGGCGGCCTCGCCCCAGAACGCGACCGGGTCGGCCTTCCAGCTGGCGTAGGTGTCGTGGTAGCGGCTCGTCGTCATGGGACGGTCTCCCTTCGTCCGGCGCGCCGGATTGTCGGGGGCGCCCCCCGGCGCTTGTTGAGCCGGTGCGTAGCATCCGGCGCTGCCGCCGTCAGGAGAGACTTTGGGTGCAGGCAGGGCGCAGGGCAGGGCTGCAGGCGCGAGGAACGGCTTGCACTTTCGGCGGGGGCGGCGTCATGGTCCGGCCGACGCAGCCTTCGTCACCCCACCTGCCGCCCCGGATTCCCGTCTTCCCGCGATGCCCGATCCGCTGATCCTCGCAGCCACCGCCGTCGCGGTGATCCTGATGGGCTTCGCCAAGGGCGGCTTCTCGGGCCTCGGGCTCCTCGCGCTGATCCTCCTCTCGCTGGTCATGTCGCCGCTGCAGGCGGCGGCGCTGATGCTGCCCATCATGGTGGTGCAGGACCTCGTCAGCGTCTGGTCCTATCGCAAGGCCTTCGAGCGGAACCTCGTGCTGGTGATGCTGGCCGGCTCCGTCGTCGGCATCGGCGTCGGGTGGTTCATCGCCTCCTGGGTGAGCGAGAACGCCGTGCGCGTGCTCGTGGGGCTCATCGCCATCGCCTTCGTCGGCGTGTACTGGAAGCGGCAGGCGCTCGTCGCCGCGGCGGCCGTGCCGCGGCAGGCGACGACGGGGGGCAGCCTCTTCTGGGGGGCGCTCGCCGGATACACGAGCTTCGTCGCCCATGCGGGCGGGCCGCCGTTCCAGGTGCACGTCATGCCGCTGCGGCTGTCGCCCGAGCGCTATGCCGGCACGAACACGATGTTCTTCGCCGTCACCAACATGATCAAGGTGATCCCCTACGTGGCGCTGGGGCAGATCACGCGCGAGAGCGTGACGCTGTCGGCGATGATGTTTCCCCTCGCCATCGCCGCCACGCTGGCCGGCGTGTGGGTGATCCGCCGCATCAACGCGGCGCGCTTCTACACCATCATCTACGCGCTCACCCTGTTCGTCGGGCTGAAGCTGCTGTGGGACGGCCTCCGGGGGCTGATGGCCTAGACGAAGGGGGTGTCGCGGGCGGTCTCTTGCCCATTGACCCTCCCGATGCGGCCTGAATAGGGTCTCGCGCACGATCCGGAGGAGCGAGACATGGCGACCACGGCCTACGATACCGACCTCGACCGCAACCCCGCGAACTACCAGCCGCTGACGCCGCTGACGTTCCTCGAGCGCGCGGCGCAGGTGTATCCGGACCGCGTCGCCATCATCCACGGTGACCTGCGCCGCACCTACCGGGAGTTCCACGAGCGCTCGAAGCGCCTCGCCTCGGCGCTGGCGCGGCTCGGCATCGGCCGGGGAGACACGGTGGCGGTGATGCTCGCCAACACGCCCGCCATGCTGGAGTGCCACTACGGCGTGCCGATGACGGGCGGCGTGCTCAACACGCTCAACACCCGCCTCGATCCGGCGATCATTGCCTTCTCGCTCGACCACGGCGAGGCGAAGGTGCTCATCACCGACCGCGAGTTCTCCAGGATCATCAAGCCCGCCCTGGAGCAGTGCAAGGTGAAGCCGGTCGTGATCGACTACGACGACCCGGAGTTCAAGGGCGACGGCGTGCGGCTCGGCACGCTCGACTACGAGGATGTCGTGGCCTCGGGAGATCCCGGCTATGCCCGCTCCGCTCCGGGCGACGAGTGGGACGCCATCTCGCTGAACTACACGTCCGGCACGACGGGCAACCCGAAGGGCGTCGTCTATCATCACCGCGGCGCCTACCTGCTGGCACAGGGCAATGTCGTGACCTGCGGCATGGGCAAGCATCCCGTCTACCTGTGGACGCTGCCCATGTTCCACTGCAATGGCTGGTGCTTCCCATGGTCCATCTCGGTGGTGGCGGGGACGCATGTGTGCCTGCGGCAGGTGCGGGCGCCTGCGATGTACGACGCCATCGCCACCCACAAGGTGACGCACCTGTGCGGCGCGCCGATCGTCATGTCGACGCTGCTCAACGCCCCCGATGCCGAGAAGAAGCCGCTGCCGCACGTGGTCGAGTTCTTCACGGCCGCGGCGCCACCGCCGGAGGCGGTGCTGGCGGCGATGAAGGCCGCTGGCTTCAACGTGACGCATCTCTACGGCCTGACCGAGACCTACGGGCCGGCGGTCGTGAACGACTGGCATGCCGAATGGGACGCGCTGGAACCGGCCGCCCAGGCCGCCAAGAAGGCCCGGCAGGGCGTCCGCTACCTCGCGCTCGAGGCGCTGGACATCATTGACCCCTCGACCATGCAGCCCGTGCCGGCCGACGGCACGACGATGGGCGAGGCCATGTTCCGCGGCAACGTGGTGATGAAGGGCTACCTGAAGAACGCCAAGGCGACGCAGGAGGCCTTCGCCGGCGGCTGGTTCCACTCCGGCGACCTCGGCGTGAAGCACCCCGACGGCTACATCCAGCTCAAGGACCGCTCCAAGGACATCATCATCTCGGGCGGCGAGAACATCTCCTCGATCGAGGTCGAGGACGCGCTGTTCAAGCATCCCGCCGTGCAGGCAGCGGCGGTGGTGGCGCGCCCGGACGAGAAGTGGGGCGAGACGCCGTGCGCCTTCGTCGAGTTGAAGCCGGGGAAAACGGCCACGGAGGAGGAACTCGTTGCGTGGTGCCGGCAGAACCTCGCCGGATACAAGTGCCCGCGCACGATCGTGTTCACCGAGCTGCCGAAGACCTCCACCGGCAAGATCCAGAAGTTCCGGCTGCGCGAGATGGCAAAGGCGCTCTGACGGGGCTCACGGGTCCCCGAATCAAGACCGCCGCGAACCTCACAAGGTCCGCGGCGGCGACAATGACTTGTCCCCGAAAGCGAGATCCGTAGATCAGTGCAACGTCGGCTTGGGGGTCGCCTGACGGATCCGTTCGATCTCGTCTTTCAACTGCAACTTACGCCGCTTCAACTCTACCAATCTGAGGTCGTCGCTCGACGGATGGAGGAGTTCCTGTTCGATCTCCTTTTCGAGCGCCTGATGCCGCCTCTCGAGTTCGGCAAGGTGGGACTGCAAGGCCATTGCGAAACCTCCCAGTGCTCTTCGCAACAATAGAGTGACACATCCCCGCCCCGGCGGAAATCCAAAACCGGGCGCACGGCAAAAATTGGGTCACCAACCAAAATCGATGTCGGGGGCCCTTTGCTTGTGCACTGCACGCTGCGCGCGCCGCTTGCTGAGGGCGGGAGCCGCGGCCATAGTGATTTCCGCCCTTCGGGGCCGTGCAGGCTTGATTCACGAGTGCCATGGCGAACGACACCGGCGACCGGAGCGACGAGGCCCTCATTGCGGAACTCGCCCGGTTGCGACAGGAGCACCGGGATCTCGACGCGGCCATCAACGCGCTCGAGGGCATTTCCGCCAAGGACCAGTTGCAGATCCAGCGGCTCAAGAAGCGCAAGCTCTACCTCAAGGACCGCATCATCGCGCTGTCCGACCAGGTGACGCCCGACATCATCGCGTGAGGCCGGAGCGCGGGCGCCGCCGGGCCTTGCGCAGCCCGGCCCGCAGCCGATACAAGGCGCGCTTTCCGGATCCGGCGCGTGCCGGGGGAGCCAGCGGGGTGCCATGAGCAGCAGCCGTCCCGTCGCGATCATCATGGGCAGCCAGTCCGACTGGGCGACCATGAAGCACGCCGCCGACACGCTCGGCCGGCTCGAGGTCGGCTTCGACGCCAGGATCGTCTCGGCGCACCGGACCCCCGAGCGTCTCTTCGCCTTTGCGAAGGGCGCCAAGGCCGCCGGCTACAGCGTCATCATCGCCGGCGCTGGCGGGGCCGCGCACCTGCCCGGCATGGCGGCATCGCTGACCAGCCTGCCGGTTCTCGGGGTCCCCGTGGAGTCGAAGGCGCTGTCGGGGCAGGACAGCCTGCTCTCCATCGTCCAGATGCCGGCGGGCATCCCGGTCGGCACGCTCGCGATCGGACGGGCCGGCGCCGTGAACGCGGCGCTGCTCGCCGCGTCGATCCTGGCGCTGAACGACCAGGCCCTCGCGGCGCGGCTCGATGCATGGCGCGCGGCGCAGACCGCCGCCGTTGCCGACGAGCCGGTCGACACGCCATGACCACGCCGTCCGTCGGGATGCTGCAGCCGGGCGACGTCATCGGCATCCTCGGCGGCGGCCAGCTTGCCCGGATGATGGCGCTCGCCGCCGCGCCGCTGGGGCTCGACTGCCACATCCTGGCGCCGGAGGAGGACAGCCCGGCCTTCCCTGTCGCCGCTGCCCGGACCGTGGCACGCTACGACGACGAGGCCGCGCTTGCCGCCTTCGCCGCGGCGGTGAAGGTCGTGACCTACGAGTTCGAGAACGTGCCGGCGGACACGGCGGCCTTCCTCGCGGCGCGCGTGCCGGTCCTTCCCGGTCCGCGGGCGCTGGCGACGACGCAGGACCGTCTCGTGGAGAAGAGCTTCGTCAACGACATCGGCCTGCCGACCCCGGCCTTCCGCGCGGTGGATTCGCTCGCCGACCTCCACGCAGCCGTGGCGGCGCTGGGACGACCGAGCGTGCTGAAGACGCGCCGCTTCGGCTACGACGGCAAGGGGCAGGTCATAATCCGCCCGGAAACCGACCTCTCGGAGGCCTGGGATACGGTTGGTCGCAATCCGTGCGTGCTGGAGGCGTTCGTCCCCTTCGCGCTGGAGGCCTCGGTCGTCGTCGCGCGAGGCGCGGACGGCGTGGTCACGCCGTTCGACGTCTGCGAGAACGAGCACCGGCACCACATCCTCGCCATGACCCGCGTGCCCGCATCGCTGTCGCCGGCGACGGAGCATGCCTGCAAGGAGCATGCGGCCCGCATCGCGGTGGCGCTCGACTATGTCGGCGTGCTGGCCGTGGAGTTCTTCGTGCTGCGCGACGCCGCCGGCGAGCGCGTGCTGGTCAACGAGATCGCGCCGCGGGTGCACAATTCCGGCCACTGGACGATCGAGGGCGCGGAGACGTCCCAGTTCGAGCAGCACATGCGCGCGGTCGCGGGCTGGCCTCTCGGGTCCGTCCGTCGACTCGGGCGGGTGGAGATGGAGAACCTCGTCGGCGACGAGGCCCTGCGCTGGCGCGAGATCGCCGAGACGCCGGGCGCCCACCTGCATCTCTATGGCAAGCGCGAGGCTCGCAAAGGCCGCAAGATGGGGCACGTCACGCGCGTGTTCCCGGCCTGAGAGAGGCGCGCGGACAGGGCCGCCCGTGGACATCAGGGCCTGTTTCTGCTAACCGACTCGTCCGATTTGCCGGGGGTTTGCGCCCGCGGCGAGGCTCAGCATGTTCACCGCAGTCTCGAGTGTCCGTGTCCAACTGGGAAAATCGGGAAACGACGCGTGCAGGTTCTCGTTCGTGACAACAACGTCGACCAGGCCCTGAAGGCTCTCAAGAAGAAGATGCAGCGCGAGGGCATCCTCCGGGAAATGAAGCTGAGGGATCACTTCGAGAAGCCCTCCGAGAAGAAGACGCGCGAGAAGGCCGAGGCGGTGCGCCGGGCGCGCAAGCTGGCTCGTAAGGCGGCCCAGCGCGAAGGCCTCCTCCCGGCTCCGCCCTCCCGGATGGGGGCGCGCTGACACCGGTGCAGGCACGCCGCCTGTACCACATGGATCCAAAGCGGCGCCCCGACCGCAATGGTCGCTGGGCGCCTCGCCTTTTCTCCCCGGGGGTCGCACGATCCTCGGTCACGTCAGGGATTGCAGCATGCACGCGACCTTCTCCCCCTTCGCGGCCGTCCGCCGGCCGGCGCTGATCCTCGCCGCCCTCGCGGGTGTCGCCGTTCTGGCGGGCTGCGAGACGGTGACGCGCGCGGGGAACTGCGGCGGGATCGCCGAGTGCGTCGACGACAAGAACGGCGTGCAGCAGATCAACATCCAGTCGCTGACGGATGTCATCAAGGCGAACCCGAATGACCCGGGCCCCTACAACACCCGCGGCGCCGCCTATGCGCGCATCGGCCGTTACCAGGACGCCATCGCCGACTTCACCAAGGCGATCGAGCTCAACCCGGGCTATGCCGCCGCCTACACCAACCGCGCCCTGGCGCTGCGCCAGACGGGCCGCAACGACGCGGCGATGACGGACTTCAACCGCGCGATCCAGGCCGACCCGAACTATGGGCCGGCCTATCTCGGCCGGGCGAACCTGTCGCGCGCACAGAACGATTTCAACGCGGCCTTCGCCGATCTGTCGCAGGCCATCCGGCTGAGTCCGGAGTCGGCGCAGCCCCACCACGCGCGCGGCCTGATCTACCAGCGGCAGGGCCAGCACCCGCAGGCGATCAACGACTTCGACGCGGCGATCGACCGCGATCCGTTCGCCGCGGCGCCCTACCTGGCGCGGGGCCAGAGCCTCGTCGCCGTGGGCAAGCTCGACCAGGCCATCGAGGACTTCAACGCGGGCCTGAACGTCGACAACCGCGACGCCAACGGCTGGGCCGGCCTCGGCCTCGCCTGGGAGAAGAAGGGCGACCGCGCCAAGGCGCAGGAGAACTACCAGCGCGCCTTGTCCATCGATCCGAACAACCAGGCCGCGCGGGCTGGTATCCAGCGGGTCGGCGGCCGGGCCTGACCGGCCTGCGCCCGGTCAGCCTAGAAGCGCTTGACCAGTTCGATCGACTGCCGTCGGAAGCCGACATCCTCGTAGAGGCGCAGGGAGGGATCGTTCCCCACCAGCGCATGGATGTGCATGGCCGCGAGCCCGGCGGCCCGTGTGCGTTTCTCGGCTTCGGCGAGCAGCAGGCGCCCGATGCCGCGGCTGCGCGCCCGCTCCGCCACCACGAGGTCGGCGACGAGCCCGTGGGGGCGCAGGTCCGGGCGCAGGAAGGTCTCGGCGCTGTCGAAGCAGAGCACCAGCACGCCGGCCACACCGGACGCGTCCGTGGCGACGAGGATCGCCCCGCCATGCCCGGTGATCCAGGCCTCGTCCTCCGCGAGGCAGGCCCATCCGGCCTCCTCAGCCACGAAGCGGTCACCGGCGATGCGGTCCTCGTGGCGGTTCAGGGCGAGCAGAAGCGCGGCGACGGCGGGGCGGTCGTCCACCGTCATGTCGCGGATGAGGATGTCGGCGGCGCGTGCCTCGCCCATCTCGGCGTCCCGTGCGTCGGGGCAAAAGAAAACGGCCGGCATGGTGACCGGCCGTCATGACGTTCACACGAAGGTGAGGGCCCTCAGTGGGCCATCGCCTTGTTGATGTCCTCGACCATCTTCTTGGCGTCGGCAAAGAGCATGAGCGTGTTGTCCTTGAAGAACAGCTCGTTCTCGACGCCCGCGTAGCCGGAGCCCATGCCGCGCTTGATGAAGAGCACGGTCTTGGCCTTCTCCACGTCGAGGATCGGCATGCCGAAGATCGGCGAGGCCGGGTCCGTCTTGGCAGCCGGGTTGGTCACGTCGTTGGCGCCGATGACGAAGGCCACGTCCGCCTGCGCGAACTCCGAGTTGATGTCCTCGAGCTCGAACACCTCGTCGTAGGGCACGTTGGCCTCGGCGAGCAGGACGTTCATGTGCCCGGGCATGCGGCCCGCGACCGGGTGGATGGCGTACTTCACCTCCACCCCTTCCTTCTTCAGGTTGTCGGCCATCTCGCGCAGCGCGTGCTGCGCCTGGGCGACCGCCATGCCGTAGCCGGGGACGATGATCACCTTCGACGCGTTCTTCATCATGAAGGCGGCGTCGTCGGCGGAGCCCTGCTTCACCGGCCGCGTCTCCTTCACGCCGGACCCGGCCGCGGCCGTCTCGCCGCCGAAGCCGCCGAGGATGACGGAGATGAAGGAGCGGTTCATCCCCTTGCACATGATGTAGGAGAGGATCGCGCCCGAGGAGCCGACCAGCGCGCCCGTGATGATCAGCGCAAGGTTGCCCAGGGTGAAGCCGATGCCCGCGGCCGCCCAGCCCGAGTAGGAGTTGAGCATCGACACCACGACCGGCATGTCCGCGCCGCCGATCGGGATGATGATCAGCACGCCGAGCACGAAGCTGACGATGACGATCAGCCAGAAGGCGGTGTGGCTCTCGGTCATGACGAGCGCGACGATCAGCACGGCCAGCAGGATGGCGAGGCCGATGTTGATGGCGTGGCGCTGCGGCAGCATGATCGGCTTGCCGCTCATGCGCCCGTCGAGCTTGAGGAAGGCGATGACCGAGCCGGTGAAGGTGATCGCGCCGATGGCGACGCCCAGCGCCATCTCGACGAGGTTCGCCTTCGGGATCGTGCCAACCTTGCCGAGGCCGAAGGCGGCCGGGGCATACAGCGCCGCCGCCGCGACCATCACTGCGGCGAGGCCGACCAGCGAATGGAAGAAGGCGACGAGCTGCGGCATCGCCGTCATCGGGATGCGCTTTGCCACGACGGCGCCGGCGCCGCCGCCGATGCCGAGGCCGGCAATCAGCAGCAGCCAGCCCATCACGCCGCTGGGCGGCGACAGGACGAGCGTTGTCACCATGGCGATGGCCATGCCGACCATGCCGAAGAGGTTGCCCTGGCGGCTGGTCGCGGGCGACGAGAGCCCGCGCAGCGCCATGATGAAGAGGACGCCCGCGACGAGGTAGAGGAGGGCTGCGACGTTCGCGCTCATCCCTGTCAGCCCTTCTTCTTGTACATCGCCAGCATGCGCTGGGTGACGAGGAACCCGCCGAAGATGTTCACGCTGGCGAGGATCAGCGCCACGAAGCCGAGGAGGCGCGCCCAGATCGGGCCGTCGTCACCGATCTGCCCGGCGTCGACGCCGACGGCGAGCAGGGCGCCGACCACGATGACCGACGAGATCGCGTTGGTGACCGACATCAGCGGCGTGTGCAGGGCCGGCGTGACCGACCAGACCACGTAGTAGCCGACGAAGACCGCCAGCACGAAGATGGCGAGGCGGAACACGAAGGGATCGATCGCCCCGCCGGTCGCGGCATGGGCGGCGGCGCCGAGGGCGCCGGCCAGCTGGTCGGCATTGGCCTGCGCGGCGTTGGCGGCCTCCTGGGCCAGCCGGGCGGCGGCCTGCGCCTTCTCGAGCAGCTGCTGCGGTGTCTCGTTGGCCATTCAAGCCTCCCGTCAGGCCGCCGGCTCGGCGACTTTGGGCTGGAAGTTGGGGTGCACGACCGCGCCGTCGCGGGTCAGGTTCGTCGCCTTGACGAGTTCGTCGTCCCATTTCACGGCGATGGCCTTGGCAGCCTTGTCGACCATGGTCTCGAGGAAGGCGAAGAGGTTCTTGGCGTAAAGCGCGGACGCCGTCGCCGCGAGGCGGCCGGGAACGTTGAGGTGTCCGACGATCTTGACGCCGTTCGGCGTGGTGACGATCTCGCCGGGCTTGGCCAGCGCCACGTTGCCGCCCCGCTCGACGGCGAGGTCGACGATGACCGAGCCCGGCTTCATCGAGGCCACCATCTCCTCGGTGATGAGCTTCGGCGCGGGGCGCCCGGGGATCAGCGCCGTCGTGACGACGATGTCCTGCTTGGCGATGTGCGAGGCGACCAGCGCGGCCTGCTTGGCCTGGTACTCCTTCGACATCTCCTTGGCGTAGCCGCCGGCCGTCTCGGCCTGCTTGAACTCCTCGTCCTCCACCGCGATGAACTTGGCGCCGAGCGACTCCACCTGCTCCTTGGCGGCGGGGCGCACGTCGGTCGCGGTGACGACGCCACCGAGGCGGCGGGCCGTGGCGATGGCCTGGAGGCCGGCGACGCCGGCGCCCATGACGAAAATCTTCGCGGCCGGCACCGTTCCGGCGGCGGTCATCATCATCGGCAGGCCGCGGCCGAATTCGGCTGCGGCGTCGATGACGGCGCGGTAGCCGGCGAGGTTGGCCTGCGAGGAGAGCACGTCCATGACCTGGGCGCGGGTGATGCGCGGCATCAGCTCCATGGCGAACGCAGAAACCTTGGCATCCGCCAGCGCCTTCAGCGCTGCGTCATTGCCGTAGGGGTCCATGATGCCGATCACGAGGGCGCCGGGCTTGATCTGCCCGATTTCCTTCGTGCCCGGCCGCCGGACCTTCAGAACCACGTCGGCGTCAGCCAGCGTCGCCTTGGCGTCCTTCGCGATGGTCGCCCCGGCCGCCTCGAACTCGGCGTCGGTGATGCCGGACGTCAGCCCCGCGCCGCTCTGCACGACGACGGTGGCGCCGAGGGCGCCGAGCTTCTTCACGGTCTCGGGCGTCGCGGCGACGCGGGTCTCCTGACCCTCGGTCTCGGTGGGCACGGCGATGCGCATGGGCGGCTCTCCGCTGGGCGCGCCGACCACGGGCGCGCTGGGCACCCGCGCACCCCGAGGGGCGCCGGGCGAGGGGTCGCTTGGGTCAGACGAGGAAGATCGCCATGAGGACGAGGATGGTGGCCACGGTGATCGTGCCCCACTTCGTCATCGTGGTGAAGGCGGCATACGTGCGCTCGTGCTCGGCATAGTCCATGGCCGGGTGGCCGCCGTGCGACGCGTCGTGATGTGCCATTTCCTCAACTCCCTGCAGTCACGTGTTGACCCGGTCGGGCTTTAGCGCAAGCACACTTAGGGCGCAACGGAAACCCTTTCCAGACCAGCGCTTTCAGGCCGCCCCGGCCCGGATGGCGGCAGCGGCGCCGAAGGCCGCGAGCACCAGCGAGAACAGCGACAGACCCGACAGGATCAGGAGGGGGGTCGCCAGCGGAATGGTGCCGCCGATGGCGGCGTTGGCGGTCGAGACGCCGAAGATGAGCACCGGGACCATAAGGGGCAGCACGAGGACGGACAGCACCAGCCCGCCGCGCCTCAGGCTGGAGGTGAGGGCGGCGCCGATGGCGCCGATCAGCGTCAACCCGGGCGTTCCGAGGAGGAGGGACACCGTCACCCCCCACAGCGCAGCCGGCGACAGGGCGAGGAGCAGGCCGAACAGCGGCGCGGCGAGGACGAGCGGGAGCCCGGTCAGCAGCCAGTGGGCGGCGGCCTTGACGACCACCACCAGTTCGAGCGGGGCCTCGCCCATGACGATGAGGTCCATGGAGCCGTCCTCGACGTCGGCCTGGAACAGCCGGTCGAGCCCCAGGAGCGTGGCCAGCGCCGCCGCGATCCAGAGGATGGCCGGGCCGATCCGCGAGAGGAGGTTGAGGTCCGGCCCGATGGCGAAAGGGACGACGGTGACCAGCATCAGGAAGAAGACGAGACCCATGATCCCGCCGCCGCCGATGCGCAGGGCGAGCCTGAGTTCCCGGAGGAAGAGCGCGGTGAGGGCGGACGTCATCGCGTCTCTCCCACCGCGAGCCGCTGCGACGTGCGGAAGCCCAGCGGCATGTGGGTCGCGGCGATGGCGAGGCCGCCGGCGTCGAGGTGTTCGTCGACGATGCGGTCGAACAGGCCCTGCGAGGCCACGTCGAGGGCCGAGGTCGGCTCGTCGAGCAGCCATAGCGGCCGCCAGCTGACGAGGAGCCGGGCGAGGGCGAGGCGACGGCGCTGGCCGGCGGAGAGGTAGGAACAGGGCAGGTCGCGGGCGTGGGACAGGCCCATGCGCTCCAGCGCGGCGTCGGGGGTGAGGCGGGCGCGACCCAGCAGGCCCTGCCAGAAGACGAGCGTCTCGTGTGGCGTGAGGGCCGGCTTCAGCGCGTCGCGGTGGCCGAGATAGTGGGCGCTTTCGGGGACCGTCCGCTCGCCGTCGGCCGGTTCCAGCCGGACCGAGCCGCCGGCGGCCTCGAGGAGGCCGGCGAGGATCAGCAGGAGGCTCGACTTCCCCGCGCCGTTACGGCCCGTCAGGACGAGCGACTCACCCTGCGCCACGGCGAACGAGAGACCGGAGAAGATCGGCCGCCCGGACCGCACGCAGGCCAGATCGGCGGCAATGAGACGCATGTGGCGGCGACGGGACCGGTACAGGACGACTTTTGTCCGTGTAGCGGTTTCCTGCGAAGTTTTCTATAAGCGCCACGGCTGCGTCGAGCGCTTCATCCAGCGCGGGGACTCGGGCACTCCCGGGGCGGCGCGCGTGCCCACGCATTTGGCCGTAGTCCATCGCGAACCCCAAGAGGATCCAGCCGTGACTGCACTCGACAGCTTCAAGTGCCGCAAGAAACTCAAGGTCGGCGCCAAAACCTATTTCTACTACTCGTTGAAGGACGCGGAGAAGAACGGGCTGAAGGGCGCCTCGCGCCTTCCCGTCTCCCTGAAGGTCCTGCTCGAGAACCTCCTGCGATTCGAGGACGGCCGGTCGGTCACGAAGGAGGACATCCTCGCCGTGGCCGAGTGGCTGAACAGCAAGGGCAAGTCCGAGCGCGAGATCGCGTTCCGCCCGGCGCGCGTTCTGATGCAGGACTTCACGGGCGTCCCCGCCGTCGTCGACCTCGCCGCGATGCGTGACGCGATGAAGACGCTGGGCGGCGATCCCAAGAAGATCAATCCGCTCGTCCCGGTCGACCTCGTGATCGACCACTCGGTGATCGTCGATGAGTTCGGCACGCCGAAGGCGCTCAAGCAGAACGTCGCCCTGGAGTATGCCCGCAACGGCGAGCGCTACGACTTCCTGCGCTGGGGCTCAAAGGCGTTCGAGAACTTCCGCGTCGTGCCGCCGGGCACGGGCATCTGCCACCAGGTGAACCTCGAGTACCTCGCCCAGACCGTCTGGACGAAGAAGGAGAAGGTCCGCAACGCGAAGAACCGCCTGGAGGTCCAGGAAGTCGCGTATCCGGACACGCTGGTCGGCACCGACTCGCACACCACGATGGTCAACGGCATGGCCGTGCTGGGCTGGGGCGTCGGCGGCATCGAGGCCGAGGCGGCCATGCTGGGCCAGCCGATCTCGATGCTGGTGCCCGAGGTGGTCGGCTTCAAGCTCACGGGCCGCATCCGCGAGGGCGTGACGGCGACCGACGTCGTCCTCACCGTCACCCAGATGCTCCGCAAGAAGGGCGTCGTCGGCAAGTTCGTCGAGTTCTTCGGCGCCGGCCTCGCCTCGCTGACGCTCGCCGACCGCGCGACGATCGCCAACATGGCGCCCGAGTACGGCGCGACCTGCGGCTTCTTCCCGGTCGACACCGAGACGCTCGACTTCCTCAAGACCTCGGGCCGCGCGCCTGCCCGCGTCGCCCTCGTCGAGAAGTACGCCAAGGCCCAGGGCATGTTCCGCAGCCGCGTCACGCCCGACCCGGTGTTCACCGACGTCCTCGAGCTCGACCTCGGCACCGTCCAGCCGTCGCTGGCCGGGCCGAAGCGGCCGCAGGACCGGGTGCTGCTCACCGAGTCGAAGGCCGGTTTCGCGGCGGCCATGGCCGGCGAGTTCAAGAAGGACGCGGCCGAACTCGCCAAGCGCTACAAGGTCTCGGGCAAGAACTTCGACATCGGCCACGGCGACGTGGTGATCGCTGCGATCACGTCGTGCACCAACACGTCGAACCCCGGGGTGATGGTGGCGGCCGGCATCCTCGCCCGCAAGGCGGTGGAAAAGGGCCTCACCGTGAAGCCGTGGGTGAAGACCTCGCTGGCGCCCGGCTCGCAGGTGGTGGCGGAGTACCTCGCCAAGTCCGGCCTGCAGAAGTCGCTCGACAAGCTCGGCTTCAACCTCGTCGGCTTCGGCTGCACGACCTGCATCGGCAACTCCGGCCCGCTGCCGGCGGAGGTGTCGAAGGCGATCAACGACAACGACCTCGTCGCCGCCGCGGTGCTCTCGGGCAACCGCAACTTCGAGGGCCGCGTGAACCCCGACGTGCGGGCGAACTACCTCGCGTCGCCGCCTCTGGTCGTCGCCTACGCACTGGCGGGCTCGCTGCAGGTCGACCTCAGCAAGGACCCGATCGGCGCCGACAAGAAGGGCAAGCCCGTCTACCTGAAGGACATCTGGCCGTCCTCCAAGGAGATCGAGGACACCATCCGCAAGACGATCACGAAGGCGCTCTTCAAGTCGAAGTACGCCGACGTGTTCAAGGGCGACGCCATGTGGCGCAAGATCAAGGTCGAGGGTGGCCTGACCTATGGGTGGAACAACAAGTCCACCTACGTGCAGAACCCGCCCTACTTCACCGGCATGTCGAAGACGCCGAAGCCCGTCACCGACATCGTCGGCGCCCGGGTGCTCGGCCTCTTCCTCGACTCGATCACGACCGACCACATCTCCCCGGCCGGATCGATCAAGGCGGCCTCGCCGGCCGGCAAGTACCTGATGGCGAACAAGGTCGACCCTGCCGACTTCAACCAGTACGGCACGCGGCGCGGCAACCACGAGGTCATGATGCGGGGCACCTTCGCCAACATCCGCATCAAGAACCAGATCGTGCCGGGCGTCGAAGGCGGCGTGACCATCCACTATCCGTCGGGCAAGCAGCTGCCGATCTACGACGCGGCGATGCAGTACAAGAAGGACAAGGTTCCGCTCGTGATCTTCGCGGGCAAGGAGTACGGGACCGGCTCCTCTCGTGACTGGGCTGCCAAGGGAACCAACCTCCTCGGCGTGCGCGCCGTGGTGGCGCAGTCCTTCGAGCGCATCCACCGCTCGAACCTCGTCGGCATGGGCGTCGTCCCGCTGGTCTTCGAGGACGGCACGTCGTGGCAGACGCTCGGCCTCAAGGGCGACGAGACGGTGACGATCAAGGGCCTGGGCGCGGACCTCAAGCCCCGCCAGACCCTGAAGGCGGAGATCACCTTCGCGGACGGCAAGACCAAGACCGTCCCGCTCGTGTGCCGCATCGATACGCTCGACGAGCTCGAGTACTTCCGTAACGGCGGCATCCTGCAGTACGTCCTGCGGAGCCTCGCGGCCTGATCCGGTCTGTGAATGTTGTGCGGCCGCCGGCCTTGCCGGCGGCCGTATCATTTCCCTTCAAGGCAACGTGAATTCTCACCCGGGGTCTTCGCGCCTAGGGTCCGGCGACGTGAACTTCCGGTGGCGGCAAGGCGGATGGCATTTGTCAATCGCAGGGTAATCTTTGTGGCGGCTCTTCTGGTCTCCGGGGGGCTGCGTGCCGAGACTCCGACACCACCGCAAGCTGTTCTTGAGCTCTTCACGAGCCAAGGTTGTTCTTCCTGTCCGTCTGCCGACCTGCTGGTGTCGGAGATGGCGAAGGACCCCTCGCTGCTGACCCTCTCCTTCCCCGTCGACTACTGGGATTATCTCGGTTGGAAGGACACGCTCGCAGACAAGGCGTTCACCGCCCGCCAGCGGGCGTATGGTGACGCACGGGGCGACCGGCACATCTACACGCCGCAGGCCATCGTCAACGGATCCCGCCACAACGTCGGCTCGGATCGCGACGCCGTGAACGCGTCCCGCGTGGCGGGTCGGTCCAAGGGCGCGATGTCGGTCGCGCTGACGGCCACCGTCGACGGCGAGACGATCCGGGTCGCGGTACCGCAGGCCGCCCAGCCTCCACGCATGCCTGCGACGCTTGTCCTCCTTCCCGTGACGAGGAAGGCGGAGGTCGCCATCGCGCGCGGCGAGAACAAGGGGCGCACGGTCACCTACACCAATGTCGTCCGCGAGATCGTCCCGGTCGGCACCTGGGATGGCGCCGCCAAGTCGTTCGAGGCGCCGGCCTCCCTGATGAAGATGCGCAATGCCGACACCTTTGCCGTGCTGCTCCAGGAAGGCACGCCCGAGAAGCCCGGCCTGATCCTCGGAGCGGCCAAGGGGCCGGGCCTCTAGCACCCTGACTTCATGGCCCGTCGACGCGGCCCCTTCCGGCTGAACGACGCGGCCGGGCCGCGTTCATCCGCCGCTCCGCTTCCGCTCGATCTGTCCTCAATACGATAGGATCCGTGTCGCCGAGGGTGCTAGCGTCAGGCACCTTCAACTGGACCGGATCCCCCTCTCATGCTTACGAAGCGCGATCTACTTCGCGGCGCTGCCGCCGGCACCCTCGCTGCGGGGGCCCTGCAAACGGGAGGCGCGGCGGCGCAGTGGTTCTCGTCCGGCCGTCCCGGGTTTTTCAAGTCGAAGGACATCGCGGAGGCGGGCTTCATCTACGGCCTGCCGATGGTGATGGCCTACGCCATCATGTACGAGTACGCCGTCGACAAGAACTCTGGCCAGTACAAGGCCCCGTTCAACGTCCTCGTGAACGAATCCAACGTGTTCACGTGGAAGGACACGGCGGTGATCACGCCCAACAGCGACACGCCGTACTCGTTCGTCTGGATGGATCTGCGTACGGAGCCCTTCGTCCTCACCGTCCCGGCCTTCGACCCGAAGCGCTACTACTCCGTCATGCTGACGGACATGAATACCTACAACTTCGGGTACATTGGCAACCGCGCGACGGGAGTCGGTGCGGGCAGCTACATGGTCATCGGGCCTGACTGGACGGGCCCCGTTCCCCCCGGGATCAAGAAGGTGTTCCGCTCGACCAGCACCTTCGCGGCGGCCGTGTTCCGCACCCAGCTCTTCAACCCGGCGGACCTCGACGCCATGCGGGCCGTTCAGGCGGGATACAAGGCGCAGCCCCTGTCGGTCTTCCAGGGCCGGGCGGCGCTTCCGGCCCTGCCGCTGCCGTCGTTCCCGAAGTTCGAGAAGGACCTCGTGAAGACGGAGTTCTTCGAGTACCTCGACTTCGTGCTGCAGTTCATCCCGGCCCTGCCGCAGGATGCGTGGATCCGAGAGCAACTCGCGAAGATCGGTGTCGGTAATGGCAGCCACTTCGACTTCAAGTCCCTCTCTCTCGAGGACAAGGCCGAAATCCTGCTCGGCATGAAGGAGGGGAAGAAGAAGGTCGACGACGCCGTCTCCAACTTCGGCAAGGAGATCAACGGCTGGCGCGTGGGCGCGGCCTTCGGCGACGCAAACTTCTTCCACGGCGACTGGCTGCTGCGGGCGGCCGCTGCCCAGGCCGGCATCTTCGGGAACGACGCGGTCGAGGCGATGTATCCCATCGCCAAGGTGGATTCGAGCGGCCAGCCGCTCGACACGTCGAAGAACAACTACACGCTCACCTTCCCGGCCGGGCAGCTTCCGCCGGTGAACGCGTTCTGGTCCGTCACCATGTATGACGGAAAGACGCAGCTCCTGATCCGCAACCCGATCGATCGCTACCTCATCAACTCGCCGATGCTGCCCAGCATGAAGCTGAACGCGGACGGGTCGCTGACGCTCTACATCCAGAACAAGTCGCCGGGCGCCGACAAGGAGAGCAACTGGCTCCCTGCGCCGGACGGGCTCGCCTACATCGTCATGCGCCTCTACTGGCCGAAGGAGTCGCCGCCGTCGATCCTGCCGCCGGGCGAGGGATCATGGCAGCCGCCGGGCATCGTGCGCGTCGGATGACGACGGGGCACGGCCGCGCCGCCGACGGCGGCGCGGTTCCCGTGCCTGTTCGTGACCGGTTCAGTTCAGCAGCGGCGACCAGGCCGGATCGGACGCGAAGGAAGGCGCCGGGACGGGCTGCTCGACGCGACCCGTGACGTCGACCATGAACAGCCGCGCGCCGGAGTTGCCGCCGGCGTCGCGGAAAAACACGAGGTAGCGGCCGTTCGGAGCCCAGGACGGGCCCTCGTTGTGGAAGCCTTCGGTGAGGATGCGCTCTCCGCTGCCGTCCGGCTTCATGATGCCGATCGCGAAGGTGCCGCCCTTCTGCTTCGTGAAGGCGATGTAGTCGCCGCGCGGCGACCAGACCGGCGTCGAGTAGCGGCCCTCGCCGAAGGAGATGCGCTTCGCCGCGCCGCCGCCTGCGCCCATCACGTAGATCTGCTGCGAGCCGCCGCGGTCGGACTCGAAGACGATCTGCGTGCCGTCCGGCGAGTAGGACGGCGACGTGTCGATGGCATTGGTGTCGGTGAGGCGGGTCGTGGTGCGCGAGCGCAGGTCCATGACGAAGATGTTGGACGACGCGCCCTGCGCGAGGCTCATCACGATCTTCTGCCCGTCCGGCGAGAAGCGCGGCGAGAAGGTCATGCCGGGGAAGTTGCCGACCACCTCGCGCTGGCCGGTCTCGATGTTGAGCAGGTAGACCTTCGGGTCACCGCCACCGAAGGACATGTAGGTCACTTCCTGGCTCGACGGCGAGAAGCGCGGCGTGACCACGAGGTCGTCGCCGCGGGTCAGGTAGCGCAGGTTCGCGCCGTCCTGGTCCATGAGGGCGAGCCGCTTCTTGCGGTTGTCCTTCGGGCCCGTCTCGTCCACGAAGACGATGCGGCTGTCGAAGAAGCCCTTCTCGCCGGTCAGCCGCGCGTAGATCGCGTCCGAGATGATGTGGGCGACCCGGCGCCAGTTGTTCGGGTCGGTGAAGTACTGCTGGCCTGTGAGCTGCTGGCCGGCGAACACGTCCCACAGCCGGAACTCCGCGCGCAGCCGGCCCGAGGGATCGCGCGAGATGCGGCCGGTCACCAGCGCCTGCGCGTTGATGACCTTCCACGAGTCGAACTGCGGCGCGACGTCGGGGTTCGACGTCTTCTCGACGAAGGCCTTCTTGTCGATCGGCGCGAAGACGCCTGAGCGGCGCAGGTTGTTGGTGATCACACCGGAGATCTGCGCGCCCAGGTTCGGGTCGGACCCGCCGAAATCGGTGATCGCGATCGGCATCGGCTGGAAGTTGCCGCGGTCGACCGTGATCGAAATCTCGGCCTGGGCCGGGAGCGCGGCGGCGCCTGCCACGGTGGCCAGTCCCAGGAGGGACATCTGACGACGTGTGAAGAGAGACGAGCTCATCGAACCTGCCATCGGGGGTCGGGGGCCTTCGAGGGCCGAGCGGAGTGAGGTGACGGGAGGACTGGACCGCATCATCAGCCGAGCATCTCCTTCGCGTCGAAGGTGATGGACCAGTCCTGCCAGTCGCTGAAGAAGGGGGCGTACTGGGCGGGGATCCTGAACGGCGAGCAGCGGCGGATCGCACGGCTCGCGCTCTCCGCCATCGCCCGGAAGGCTGGGTCCCCGGAGGGGTTCATGAGGACGGGCTCGGCCTGGAGCGAGCCGTCCGGCTTCAGGGACATGGTGAAGCGAGGCTTCAGGTTGTCGATGTTGGCGAAGCCCGGCGGCGGGTTCCAGCAACCTCGGATCTGCTCCTTGAGAAGCGAGCCGAGGGCATCCTTCTGGCTGGGATTGAGCTTCTGCGCCGTGCCCGTCGCGGTGCCCAGCGACGCCGTCCGGTTGATCTCCTTCGCCGTCGAGGGGGCCTGCTGCGCCTTCTCCTTGGAGGTCAGCAGCTTCTCAATCGCGGAGGGGTCGAACTTCGTCTCGGGCTTGGGCTCCGGCTTCGGCTTCGACTGCTCGGCGAGCGCCGCGAGGCGCTGCGCCTCCGCGGCGCGGACCTTCGCCTCGGTCTCCCTGCGCCTGGCCTCAGCCTCGGCCTCCTTGCGCTTCGTCTCCTCGGCGCGCGCCCGGGCTTCCGCATCGGCCTTGGCCTTCGCCTCGGCACGGGCCTTGGCCTCTGCGTCGGCCTTCGCCTTCGCCTCGGCATCGGCTTTCGCCTTGGCCTTCGCCTCGGCCTCGGCCCTGGCCTTCTCCAGCGCTTCCGCCTCGGCTTCCGCCTTGGCCTTCGCCTCCGCGTCGGCCTTCGCCTTCTCGGCACGGGCCTGCGCCTCGGCTTTCGCGGCGGCTTCCGCCTTCGCCGCGGCTTCCGCCTTTGCGCGGGCCTCGGCCTCGGCGCGGGCCTTCTCGGCCTCCGCCTTGGCCTCGTCCTCCCTGGGCCGCTCGGGCGGCACCGGCAGGGCCGCGACCTTCTGCTCCTCGGGCGGCCGGGCCGGCGGCGTCGGCACGTCGCGCTTCAGTTCCGGCGCGTCGGGCTTCGTCTCCTGGATGTCCGCCTGTTTCGTCGCGCGCGGCTGCGGGTTCGGGCGGACCTCCTTCGCCGTCTGTTCCCCGCGCGTGATCTGGGACAGCTGGCTCTCCGAGATCACCTCCACGGGCACGGCCTCGGCGGCGTCGTCGAAGGGCTTCGTGTCGGAGAAGGCGATTAGCGTGGCGGCGAGCAGGGCAACATGCGCCGTGCCGGACACCACCATGCCCGGCTGCGACCAGTCGATCTTCCTGAGCCGCTCCCTGATCACGCGACGATCCTGTCCGTCCCTGGCCCGTCCGTCACTTGCGCTGGTCGGGCTCGGTGACGAGCGCCACCTTGCGATAACCGGCCTGCGTGATCACGGCCATGACCTCGGCCACCTTGCCGTAGGCGATCGCCTTGTCGCCGCGCACATAGATGCGCTCGTCCTGCCCCGTCTTCGCCACGGCCTGCAGCTTGGCCGGGATCTCGTCGAGACCGATTGGCGTCTCCATCAGGTAGATCTTGCCGTCGGCCTTCACGGACACCGTGAGCGGCGTCTTGTCGATGTTGAGGGCGGCGGCTCTGGTTTGCGGCAGGTCGAGTGGAACGCCGACCGTCAGCAGCGGCGCGGCGACCATGAAGATGATGAGCAGCACCAGCATGACGTCGATGAACGGCGTCATGTTGATGTCGGCCATCGGCGCGTGCCGGCGCCCGCCGCGGCGGCGGCGTCCGGCCTTTGCTCCTCCTGCGGCGGCGCTCATGGCCATCGGTCGATCCTCCTCAGGCGGCGATGCGCTCGTCGATCTGGCGCGACAGGATGGCGGAGAACTCGTCCGCGAAGCCCTCGAGCCGCGCCTGCTGCTTGGCCGCCTCGGCCTGCAGCTTGTTGTAGGCGATGACGGCCGGGATGGCGGCAAAGAGCCCGATGGCGGTGGCGAAGAGCGCCTCGGCGATGCCGGGCGCCACCACGGCGAGCGAGGTGTTCTTCGAGGCCGCGATGGCGCGGAACGAGGTCATGATGCCCCACACCGTGCCGAAGAGCCCGATGAACGGCGCCGACGAGCCGATGGTGGCAAGCACGAGCAGCTTGGATTCCAGCCGCTCGACCTCGCGCTGGATGGTGACGTCGAGCACCTTGTCGATGCGCTGGCTGAGGCCCATCACTGCGCGGTTGGGACCTTCGAAGGAGCGCTTCCACTCACGCATGGCGGCGACGAAGACGGAGGCCATGCTCGTCGTGGGCCGGTCGGCGAGGGCCCGGTAGAGTTCTTCAAGGGACTGTCCGGACCAGAACACCTCCTCGAAGCGGTCCATCGAGCGGCGGGTGCGCGAGAACAGCAGCGTCTTGTCGATGATGATCGCCCAGCACCACACGGAGGCGGCCAGCAGCCCGAGCATCACGAACTTCACGACGAAATGGGCGTGCCAGAACATCGACCAGAAGGTGATCTCGGCGCCCGGGGCGGTGAGGCCCTGGCTGATCACGTCGGTGCCATTCATCGGCAAGGTCCTTTCCTGCGGTTGCGGCGACCCCTGACGCCGGCCGCGGTAGCGCCTCTCGGGCTCTCGTCCCCGGACGCGGATCGAAAAACCTGTCGGCTGCGCCCGTCTCCTTCGCGGGGGAATCCGGCGAAAGCGGGGCGCAGGACCGCGGTCGCCGATCCGGCGGCCGACCCAGCGAGTTAAGGGGTTGTCAGGGTTAACGCCCGGTTACCCGGCGCTCTTTTCCCAAGCCGGGCCGTCTTTTGCCGCAGGTGCGAAGGCCTCCAGCCGCTCGCGCAGGCCCGGGGGGAGCCGTGCCGCCCGGCCCGCGGCCACGCCGGCCACCAGCACCTCGGCCGCCACGAGGACCTCGTCCGCCCGGAGGACCCGCTGCGCCAGTTGCATCGAAGCTCCCTTGAGGGCGAGGGGAGCGGTCGCGACGGTCACCACGTCGTCCATCCGTGCCGGCTTCAGCCAGTCGATCGCCATGCGCCGCACGACGAAGGAGAAGCCCGTGTCCCGGAACACCGCTGCCTGGTCGATCCCCAGCGACCGGATGAACTCGGTCCGCCCGCGCTCGAGATAACGCAGGTAGGACGCGTGGTAGACGACGCCGGAGAAGTCCGTGTCCTCGTAGTAGACGCGGACGGAAAGGGTGTGCGGGGCACTCACTCTGCGTCGTCCTCGCCGAACAGCCCGAACTGGGAGGCCTGCTGCTGCGGCTCGGCGAGGCCGAGGTGGCGGAACGCGGCGGGCGTGAGGAGCCGGCCGCGCGGCGTGCGCTGCAGGAAGCCCTGCTGGAGGAGATACGGCTCGATGATGTCCTCGATGGCGTCGCGAGGCTCCGACAGGGCGGCCGAGATGGTCTCGATGCCGACCGGCCCCCCGCCGAAGTTGACGGCCACCATCTCGAGATAGCGCCGGTCCATGATGTCGAGACCGATGGAATCGACGTCGAGGAACCGCAGCGCGGCGTCGGCGGCCTTGCGGTCGACGATCGCCGCGCCGTCGACGATGGCGAAGTCGCGCACCCGGCGCAGCAGCCGGCCGGCGATGCGGGGCGTTCCGCGGGCGCGGCGGGCAATCTCGTTGGCGCCGTCTGGCGACATCGGCACCCCGAGCACGCGCGCGCCGCGGCTGACGATGAGCTCCAGTTCGTCCACCGTGTAGAAGTTCAGCCGGATCGGGATGCCGAAGCGGTCGCGCAGCGGCGTGGTCAGCAGGCCGGCGCGGGTCGTCGCCCCGACGAGGGTGAACTTGGCGAGGTCGATCTTCACCGAGCGCGCGGCCGGGCCCTCGCCGATGATCAGGTCGAGCTGGAAGTCCTCCATCGCCGGGTAGAGGATCTCTTCCACCGCCGGGTTCAGGCGATGGATCTCGTCGATGAAGAGGACGTCGCGCTCCTCGAGGTTCGTGAGCTGCGCGGCGAGGTCGCCCGCCTTGGCGATCACCGGTCCCGACGTGGAGCGGAAGTTGACCCCCAGCTCGCGAGCCACGATCTGGGCCAGCGTCGTCTTGCCGAGGCCGGGCGGCCCGACGAACAGCACGTGGTCCAGCGCCTCGCGCCGCGCCTTGGCGGCCTCGATGAACACCTTCAGGTTCTTGCGCGCCGCCGCCTGCCCGACGAAGTCCTCGAGCACGAGCGGGCGGATGGATGTCTCGAGGTCGTCCTCGCGCTTCTCGGACGACACGAGGCGGGGCGGGAGGCTCATGCCGCCACCTCGCAGCGCGTGCGGGGTGCGTGGGGGCCGCACGCGTTTCCGACGGGGGCCACGGCCGTGTCGTCCCTCACCGTGCCATCTCCTTGAGCCCGAGCCGGATGAGCTGCGGCGCCTCGGCCCCCTCGCCGGCCTGCTTCAGGGCGGCGGCGACGGCTGCCGAGGCCTGTGCCTGCGGATAGCCGAGGTTGACCAGGGCCGAGACGGCGTCCGCCACGGGCTGGGGTGCCTTGCGCTCCGCCACCTGGCCGGCAAGGCGCGCCACGGACGGGTCGAGGCCGACCGCTGCAGGCGCCTTGTCCTTCAGTTCCGCGACGATGCGCGCGGCGAGCTTCGGGCCGACGCCGGGCGCGCGGGAGATCGCGGCCTTGTCCTGCGTGCCGATGGCGGTCGCCAATGCGCCGGGGTCGAGCGCCGAGAGGATGCCGAGGGCCACCTTCGCCCCGACCCCCTGCACCGTCTGCAGCAGGCGGAACCACTCGCGCTCCGTGTCCGTGCGGAAACCGAACAGGCGGATGGCGTCCTCGCGGACCTGCGTCTCGATGGAGAGCACCGCCGCCTCGCCCGCGGAGGGCAGCGCGGCCAGTGTCTTCGCCGAGCAGATCACGACATAGCCGACGCCATGCACGTCGAGGATGACGTGGTCCTCGCCCTGGCTGTCGATGACGCCCTTCAGCTTGCCGATCATGCGCGCCCGCCGCCCTTCACCAGCGCCGCCATGACCGCGGCGGCCTCCGTCCCTTCCGCTGCGAGGCCCTCGACCACGCCCGCGCGGTCCGCCTCGCTGCGGTTCTGGCTCGCCTTGACCTTGCCGTCGATGGCGGTGATCGCGATCTCGATCCCGACGATGCCACGCACCTGCCCCTCGACGAAGGGCGCTGGCGCATCATCGACCGCCCAGGGCTGGGGCCGTCGCCCCTCCATCTTGTCGGTCAGGGCCCGGATCTGCGCGTGCAACCATGCCGGGTCCTCGACAGCCTTTGCTCGGCCGCGCGCCTGCACCATGGCGTAGTTCCAGGTCGGCACGACGCGGTGCGTCTCCTGCTTGGTCGCGTACCAGGAGGGCGTGACGTAGTGCTCCGGGCCCTGGAAGACCACCAGCACGTCGAGGCCGTTCCCGCACTCGCGCCATTGGGTGTTCGGCCGCGCAAGGTGGCCGCGCAGGACCCCGAGGCCGGTGTCCGTGTCCAGCACCCAGGGGATGCCGTTCGCCATGAGGCCGCCGGCTCCCGCCGTCATCAGCAACCCGAACGGTTGGGCCGAGATGAACGCGTGCTGCCGGGAGAGGTCGGTCTCGGCGAAATGCGGGGGCTGGTACATCCCGGTCGTTCCTGTGATCCCGTTCAGCCTAGCACCTGAGCTGCTACCGCGCGCGCGCCAGCACGGCGGCGGTCAGCGCTCGCGAGGCGCGGTGCTGGGCATGGGTGAGCGCGATCGCCAGCGCATCGGCGGCGTCCGCGGTCTTCGGATCCGCCTTCGGCAGAAGCACCCGGACCATCATGTGGATCTGGTCCTTCTCCGCGTGCCCGGCGCCGACGATGGTCTTCTTCACGAGGTTCGGGGCATACTCGGCGACTGGAAGGCCCGCCTGCGCCGGCACCAGCAGCGCGATCCCCCGCGCGTGGCCGAGCTTCAGGGTCGCGCGGGCGTCCTTGTTGACGAAGGTTTCCTCGACGGCGACCTCGTCCGGCATCGCCTCGTGCAGAACCTTCTCGAGCCCCTCGTGGAGCTGGCGGAGCCGGTCCGCGAGGTGCAGCGTGCCATCGGAGTGCACCGAGCCGCAGCCGAGAAAGGAAAGCCG
This sequence comes from Alsobacter sp. R-9, assembly GCF_054612375.1. Taxonomy (NCBI): domain Bacteria; kingdom Pseudomonadati; phylum Pseudomonadota; class Alphaproteobacteria; order Hyphomicrobiales; family Alsobacteraceae; genus Alsobacter; species Alsobacter sp. R-9. The sequence continues at coordinate 218,946 of NZ_JBTSWJ010000001.1, forward strand.
CGTGCCCACGCACTCGATCACGCCCCAGCCCGTGTTGCGCAGGCCGGGGTCGATGCCGAGGATCCGAATCGGTTGCGTCGCCGCCATCGCTCCGCGATACAGCGTCCCGCGGCGGAACGGAACAGGTACGCCCGCGATCAGCTCATCTTGGCGACGAGGGCGTCCGAGAACTCGGCGTTGGAGTAGACGTTCTGCACGTCGTCATTGTCGTCGAGCGAGTCCATCAGCCTCAGGATCTTCTCGCCGGCCTCGTCGTCCACCGCCACGTTGTTCTGCGGGCGCCAGACGAGGGCGGCCTTGCGCGGCTCGCCGAACTTCGCCTCGAGTTCCTTCTGGACGTCGCGCAGCGTCTCCATGGCCGTGACGATCTCGTGGCCGTCCTCGGAGGACGAGACGTCGTCGGCGCCGGCCTCGATGGCCGCCTCCATCACGGCGTCCTCGCTGCCGACCTTGGCGTCGAACTCGATCACGCCGACACGGTCGAACATGAAGGACACGGCGCCCGTTTCCGCGAGGCTGCCTCCGGCCTTGGTAAAGTAGGAACGCACCTCGCTCGCCGTGCGGTTGCGGTTGTCGGTCAGCGCCTCGATGATCACGGCGACTCCGCCGGGGGCATAGCCTTCGTAGCGGATTTCCTCGTAGTTCTCGCCGTCGCCGCCCGCCGCCTTCTTGATGGCGCGCTCGATGTTGTCCTTCGGCATGTTCTCGGCCCGGGCCGCCTGGATCGCGGCGCGCAGGCGCGGGTTCATGTTCGGGTCGGGCAGGCCGAGCTTTGCGGAGACGGTGATTTCACGCGCCAGCTTGGAAAAAAGCTTCGACCGCATGGCGTCCTGGCGCCCCTTGCGGTGCATGATGTTCTTGAACTGGGAATGACCGGCCATGTCGTCCTCGATCGCCACCGGCACTGCCGCGGCCCCCGGAAGGCGTCGCGGCGCACCTCGAAATTGCGCGGGCGAGCTTATACGGCGCGACGCGGCGGAAATAAAGGAACGAGGTGCAGGATCAGGCGCCGGGCAGCCACCACGCCGGCAGGCTCTCCGGGAGGTGCGGGCCGATGCGGACGGCTGCCGCGCGCAGGGCCAGCCCGGTGCGGTCGTCCGTCTCGACGGCGAGGCCGCACAACGTGCCGGGGCCGGTCGCGGCCTCCATCCTTGCGCCGGGCGTCTTCTCGAGAAAGCGGCGGACGGGTTCGTCCTTGCCCATGCCGAGGATGGAGTCGTAGTCGCCGCACATGCCTGCGTCGGAGAGGTAGGCCGTGCCGGCGGGCAGGATTCGCGTGTCGGCCGTCGGGACGTGCGTATGGGTGCCGACCACGACCGAGACCCGTCCGTCGAGGAACGTCCCCATCGCCTGCTTCTCGCTGGTCGCCTCGGCGTGGACGTCGATCAGGATGGCGTCGCAGACCTGCCCGAGAGGGGCCTGCTCGATGGCGTTGTCCACGGCCCGGAACGGGTCGTCGAGCGCGTCCATGAAGATCCGTCCCATGACGTTGACCACCAGAACCCGCGCCCCTGAGCGGGTCTCGACGAGCGTAGCGCCGCGTCCGGGGGTTCCCGCCGGATAGTTCACGGGGCGCAGGAGGCGGGGCTGTCGGTCGATGAAGACCAGGGCCTCGCGCTGGTCGAAGGAGTGGTTTCCGAGGGTCACGGCGTCCGCGCCAGCCGCGATGAGGTCATCGCAGATCGCCTCGGTGATGCCGAATCCACCGGCTGCGTTCTCGCCGTTGACCACGACGCAGTCGAGCTGCCATGCCTCGCGCAGGCCCGGCAGGAGGTCCGTCACGACGTCGCGGCCCGGACGGCCGACCACGTCCCCGAGAAACAGCAGGCGCATCGTCACTCCTCCGTTGCGGCCGGGAGGATCAACTCGTGCTCCGTCGCCACCGCGTCGAGCGCACGGTCGTGCGGCTCGTCGGGCACCCTCTCCACCTCCTGCGCCGCGAAGGCAAGCCCGATCGTGCGCACGCCGGGGCGCTGCCCAATGGCGCGGTCGTAATACCCCGCCCCGTAGCCGATGCGGTGGCCGCGCCGGTCGAAGGCCGCCAGCGGAACGAGCATCAGTTCTGGTTGTATCTCCGGGTTGCCGGCCGGCGGCTCGGACAGGCCGAAGCCGGCCTTGACCAGCCGCTCACCCGGCGCCCACAGGCGAAAGACGAGGCCCCTGTCCGTGACGGACGGGAGGGCCGTGGGATGGCCGGCCGCCGCGAGTGCCTGGATGATCGGGCGGGGGTCGATCTCCGAGCGGATCGGCCAGAACGCCGACACGACCATCGGCGGCGAGGCGGCCAGCCAAGCCCGGACGCGCTCTGCCACGGCGGCGGAGGCTCGCGCTCGTGACGCGGGGTCAAGGGCATCCCGGCGGGCGAGGGCCTCGCGGCGCAACTGGGCCTTGCGTTCTGCGGGCGTCATGGAAGGAAGCGCGGAGCCACAGTGGCCGTGGGACGATCGATCCCGGGAAACCTACAACGTAGGTGGGCGCCGTGTGCCCAAGTCCACGGACGAGGGCGGGGACAGCTCCCGTTAGGATCGATAAGGCCCCGGGGATTCATTGTCCTCACGCACCCCGCAGCCCCGCATCTCGTGATGTAGGGGAGCCCGGCCGGTTTGGCCAGCGGGAACTTGAGCCGGCGTCAGCCGGCCTGGGTCGGCGCGAGCCGGCGGGCGAGGTCCTCGATCCGCTCCGCGGCTTCGACGATGGCGCGCGCCACGCGATCCTCGTCGTCGCGCGTCCGCAGTTCGGCGTTCGCATGGGCATCGCGCAAGGCGGCTACATCGGCCTCGAGACGGCGGAGACGCTCCTTCACGTCCTCGCGCTCGTCGACGAAGGTGATGGCCGCCATGACGGTCAAGCGGTTGTCGCCGATCTCGCCGAAGGTCCGGCGCATCTCGTCGATCTTCCCGTCAACCTCCTCGGCGAGGCGGCGGAGGTGCTCCTCCTGCCCGTCCTCGCAGGCGATGCGGTACTGCTTCTGCGCGATGGTGACCGTGACCTGCGCCATCAGCCGGCCCTCGCCTGGGCGTCGATCACCGCCCGGACGCTGCCGATGGCGTCGTCGATGCGGCGGGCGAGGTCGGACGCGACGCCGTCGAGCCGTGCGCTGCGGGCGAGGGCGCCGTCGAGTTCGACCGCCAGCCTCGCCCGATCGTCCTGCATCAGCGCGAGTTCGGTCTCCAGCGTCGCCTTGGAGCGGTCGGCCTCCAGCTTGCGCGACGCCGTCGCCTCGAGAAGGCCCAGCGCCGCACTGAGGCGGGCGAGGGCCTGTTCGAGTTCGGTCGGTCGCGGAAGGCTCATGCCGCCGGTTTCCCTGCGTTCTGTCGGGTTCGCGCTTTCTGGCACACGTGTTGTCGCGCCGCACGACCCACCAGACGCCGTCGCACGGAACGACCGTTACTATGGTGCGATTCAAGTTCGCGTCAATGTCGTCACGGGTGCGAAACGGCGCCTAACTGCCAGCGGTTGCACAGCTTTTCGCCGTTTCGGCCTAGGATTGCGCAATTAATCTCATGACTCATTTCAATTCCTAAACGATTGAGGGCGCTGTCCTTTATCTCCGTCGGGACGAATGGATGCGTAAATCCAGCCTCGTGAGACGATTCCAGCGGTGTCGCGCCCGAGTCGACGGCAGCCCCTGGCCCAGGGCCGCCACTGGCGCTCGTCCAATTGACTCGCGGGGGCGAGGTGATAATCAGGCGGCGCCCCTGCACCCCCCGGAAAGAGCCGAATGAGCATGCGCAACCACCACACGGCGATGGCCAATGCCATCCGCAGCCTCGCCATGGACGCGGTGGAGAAGGCCAAGTCCGGGCATCCGGGCCTTCCGATGGGTGCGGCGGACATCGCGACCGTGCTGTTCGCGGACGTGCTCAAGTTCGACCCGGCCGATCCTGCATGGCCCGACCGCGACCGCTTCGTGCTGTCTGCGGGCCACGGCTCCATGCTGCTTTACGCGCTGCTGCACCTGATCGGCGTCGAATCGATGACGCTCGACCAGATCAAGTCTTTCCGCCAGCTGGGTTCCCGCACGCCGGGCCATCCCGAATTCGGGCACACGCCGGGCGTCGAGACGACGACGGGGCCGCTGGGGCAGGGCATCGCCACCGCCGTCGGCATGGCGATCGCCGAGCGGCTCCTGGCAGCCGAATTCGGGTCGGATCTCGTCGACCACCACACCTACGTGCTCGCTTCCGACGGCGACCTGATGGAAGGCGTCTCGCAGGAGGCCATCGCGCTCGCGGGGCACCTGCGCCTGAACCGGCTGATCGTGCTGTTCGACGACAACGGGATCTCCATCGACGGACCGCTGTCGCTCTCCGACAGCGTCGACCAGGTGAAGCGCTTCGAGGCGGCGGGCTGGCTCGCCGAGCGCGTCGACGGGCACGATCCGGACGCCATCGCGGCCGCCATCGCGCGGGCCCGCGCTTCCGACCGGCCGACGCTGATCGCCTGCAAGACCATCATCGGCTATGGCGCGCCGAACCGTGCCGGCACGTCAAAGGCCCACGGCGAGCCCCTCGGCGCCGAGGAACTGGCAGGCGCCAAGGCGCGCCTCAATCTCTCGCCGGAGCCCTTCTCGGTGCCGGCCGAGGTGATCGAGCAGTGGCGGGCTGCCGGGCGTCGCAGCGTCGATGCGCGCAAGGCGTGGGATGCTCGGCTGGCCGCCCTGCCCGCGGAGCGTCGCGGCGAGTTTCTCCGGCGGATCTCCGGCGAGCTTCCCACCGGGCTCGATGCGGCGGTCACTGCCCTCAAGGCGAAGCTCTGCGCCGAACCCCAGACCGTGGCCACGCGCAAGGCGTCCGAGCTGGTGCTGGAGGCGATCACGCCTGCCGTTCCCGAGCTCGTCCTCGGCTCTGCAGACCTCACGCCGTCGAACAACACCAAGACGAAGAACCTCGCGGTGGTGCAGCCGGGCGCGGTGGCCGGCCGCTACATCCACTACGGCATCCGCGAGCACGGCATGGCCGCGGCGATGAACGGGATGGCGCTGCACGGCGGCATCCTGCCCGCTGGCGCCACCTTCATGGTGTTCACCGACTACTGCAGGCCCGCGATCCGGCTGGCGGCCCTGATGGGCGTGCGGGTCGTCTATGTGATGACGCACGACTCGATCGGCCTCGGCGAGGACGGCCCGACCCACCAGCCGGTGGAGCACCTGGCCGCGCTGCGCGCCATTCCGAACCTCGCCGTCTTCCGGCCGGCCGACCCGGTGGAGACGGCGGAGTGCTGGCAGCTCGCCCTCGAGAACCGGACCGGACCAAGCCTGCTGGCGCTGACCCGCCAGAACCTCGCACCGCAGCGGTGCGACGGTGCCTCCGCCAACCGCAGCGCCGCCGGCGCCTACGAACTGCTGCCGGCGGACGGCGCGGCGCAGGTGTCGATCTTCGCGTCGGGCTCCGAGGTGGAGATCGCGGTGGCCGCGCGGGCCCTGCTGGCCGCGCGCGGCATCCGCGCGCGGGTCGTCTCCGTGCCCTGCATGGAGCGCTTCGCGGCGCTTCCCGCGGCCGAGCGGGCCGCCGTCATCGGCAACGCACCGGTGAAGGTGGCGGTCGAGGCGGGCATCCGCATGGGCTGGGACGCGATCATCGGTTCCGACGGCATCTTCGTGGGCATGACGGGCTTCGGTGCCAGCGCGCCCTACAAGGAGCTCTACAAGCACTTCGGCATCACGGCCGAGGCGGTGGCCGACGCGGCTGCAGCCCGGGTGTGATCCATCTCAAGGCGGGCCGGAGCGGCCTGCGATTGGTGTGTGCCCGCAACGGGTCGGCCGACCGGGCGTTGCGGCATTGGCGAGTGGACCCTGCGAGGGAGTGATCAATGGCTGTTCGTGTCGCGATCAACGGGTTTGGCCGCATCGGCCGCAATGTCCTGCGGGCCATCGTGGAGTCCGGGCGCAAGGACATCGAGGTGGTGTCGATCAACGACCTGGGGCCGGTGGAGACGAACGCCCACCTGCTGCGTTTCGACAGCGTCCACGGCCGGTTCCCGGCGGAGGTGAAGGTCGCGGGCGACACGATCGACGTCGGCCGCGGGCCGATCAAGGTGACGGCCGTCCGCAACCCTGCCGAGTTGCCCCACAAGGACCTCGGCGTCGACATCGCCATGGAGTGCACGGGCATCTTCACCGCCCGTGACAAGGCCGCCGCGCACCTGACGGCCGGCGCCAAGCGCGTCATCGTCTCGGCGCCCGCGGACGGCGCCGACCTGACGGTCGTCTACGGCGTCAACCACGACAAGCTGACGAAGGACCACCTCGTCATCTCCAACGCGTCGTGCACCACGAACTGCCTCGCGCCGGTCGCGAAGGTGCTGCACGACGCCGTCGGCATCGAGCGCGGCTTCATGACGACGATCCACTCGTACACGGGCGACCAGCCGACGCTGGACACCATGCACAAGGACCTCTACCGCGCCCGCGCCGCGGCGCTGTCGATGATCCCGACCTCGACGGGCGCGGCGAAGGCCGTGGGTCTGGTGCTGCCCGAGCTCAACGGCAAGCTCGACGGCTCCGCCATCCGCGTGCCGACCCCGAACGTCTCGGTCGTCGACCTGAAGTTCGTGGCCAAGCGCGCGACGACCAAGGACGAGATCAACGCGGCCATCAAGGCCGCCGCCGAGGGGCCGCTGAAGGGCGTGCTGGGCTACACCACCTCGCCGAACGTCTCCGTCGACTTCAACCACGACCCGCACTCGTCCATCTTCCACATGGACCAGACGAAGGTCATGGAGGGGACGCTCGTGTCGATCCTGTCCTGGTACGACAACGAGTGGGGCTTCTCGAACCGCATGTCCGACACGGCCGTCGCCTTGGCGAAGCTGATCTGACGCGGGATCATCCGAACGAACCAGACGCCGCCTCCGGGCGGCGTCTTGCTGTGGGAACCGGGTCCGGCCGGACCCTGACAGGGAGAGGGACCATGACCGCCTTCCGCACCCTCGACGACGCCGATCTCGCCGGCAAGCGCGTCCTCGTCCGCGTCGACCTCAACGTCCCGATGGAGGACGGCCGGGTCACCGACGCCACGCGCATCGAGCGCATCCTGCCGACGATCCGGGAGATCGCGGACAAGCGCGGCAAGGTGATCCTCCTCGCCCATTTCGGACGGCCGAAGGGCCGTGACCCCAAGGAATCGCTGGCGCCGGTGGCGCAGGCGCTGGCCGCGCATCTCGGCCGGCCGGTCGGCTTCGCCGACGACTGCATCGGGCCTGCCGCAAAGGCCGCCGTCGATGCGATGAAGCCGGGCGACGTGCTCTGCCTCGAGAACACCCGCTTCCACAAGGAGGAGGAGAAGAACGACCCGGCCTTCGTGAAGGCTCTCGCCGAGAATGGCGACGTATGGGTCAACGACGCCTTCTCCGCGGCGCATCGCGCTCACGCGTCCACCGAGGGGCTGGGGCACGTGCTGCCGGCCTATGCGGGGCGCACGATGCAGCAAGAGGTGGAAGCGCTGTCGAAGGCGCTGGAGGCGCCGCAGCGCCCCGTCCTCGCCGTCGTCGGCGGGGCGAAGGTGTCGACGAAGCTCGATCTCCTCGGAAATCTCGTGAAGAAGGTCGACATGCTCGTCATCGGCGGCGGCATGGCGAACACCTTCCTTGCCGCGCAGGGCAAGGCCGTCGGCAAGTCGTTGTGCGAGAAGGACCTTCTCGACACCGCCCGGTCGATCCTCGATGGCGCAAAGGCGGCGGGCTGCACAATCGTTCTGCCGGTCGATGCCATGGTCGCGGGGGAGTTCAAGGCCCATGCGCCGTCTAAGGCGGTGCCGGTCGATGCCGTCGGCTCCGATGACATGATCCTCGACATCGGCCCCGCGTCCGTGGCTGCCGTGGCAGCGAAGCTCGCCGAGGCGAAGACGCTCGTCTGGAACGGGCCGTTCGGTGCTTTCGAGCTCACGCCCTTCGACCGTGGAACGACCGCCGTCGCCCAGGCGGCCGCGAAGCTGACCGCCGAGGGAAAGCTGCTCTCCGTGGCCGGCGGTGGCGACACCGTGGCGGCCCTGAACCACGCCGGAGTGGGCGAGGCCTTCACCTATGTCTCGACGGCGGGCGGGGCGTTCCTGGAGTGGCTGGAGGGCAAGCCGCTTCCAGGCGTCGAAGTGCTCCGCAAGAGATAAGCGATCGTTCTGTTTTTGTTCTTGCGCCGGGTGTGGTGAGGGGGTAACGTTCTCGCATTGCGAAACCATCGTATTGCGGGTTGACCCATGGCTGAGACAACGGAAGCGATCGTTCTGGAGGTCTTGAGGCGGATCCTCACGGATCTCGGCGAAACCCGGAAGGAGGTCACGGCCTTCCGCGCTGAGATGCAGGTTTTCAGGACCGAGGCCGGTCGCCGGCTCGACGGCCTGGATCAGATGGTCGCCGACAGCCGGCGCGACATGGCGGGGCTGCTGGCGACCGGGACGGCCCTTGCGGGCCACATGCACCAGCGCATCGGCGACCTCGAGTGCAGGCTGGCCCCGCAGAATGTCGCGCGCCCCTAGGGCGGGCGTCCGCCCGGCGCGCGGCAGAACCTTCACCCTCCTTCACGCTTTGTCGCTTTGATGATTTCGGTCGCCTCGAAAATGCTCTAGGGGATTGCCATCGAAGGTCCCCCGACCGCGCGAAGGAGATCACCGACATGGCACGCATCACGCTGAGGCAGCTTCTCGATCATGCTGCCGAGCACGGATACGGCGTTCCCGCCTTCAACATCAACAACATGGAGCAGGCGCTCGCCATCATGACCGCTGCGGACGCGGTCGATGCGCCGGTGATCATCCAGGCCTCCCGGGGGGCCCGCCAGTACGCCAACGACATCATGCTCAAGCACATGATGGACGCGCTGACGGAGATCTACCCGCACATCCCCGTGTGCGTGCATCTCGACCATGGGAATAACGCCGCCACCTGCATGACGGCGATCCAGGCGGGCTTCACGTCCGTGATGATGGACGGCTCGCTGAAGGAAGACGGCAAGACCCCGGGCGACTGGGCCTACAACGTCGGCGTGACGAAGACGGTCGTCGACATGGCCCACCTCGGCGGCATCTCCGTCGAGGGCGAGCTCGGCGTGCTCGGCTCGCTGGAGACCGGAATGGGCGACAAGGAGGACGGGCACGGAGCCGAGGGCAAGCTCAGCCACGACCAGCTGCTCACCAACCCCGCCGAGGCGGTCGAGTTCGTGAAGGCCACCAAGGTGGACGCCCTGGCCATCGCGATGGGCACGTCGCACGGCGCCTACAAGTTCTCCCGCAAGCCCGATGGCGCGATCCTCGCGATGAACGTGATCGAGGAGATCCACCGCCTCCTGCCCAACATGCACCTCGTGATGCACGGCTCGTCCTCGGTGCCGCAGGACCTCCAGGACATCATCAACCAGTATGGCGGGAAGATGCCCCAGACATGGGGCGTGCCGGTCGAGGAGATCCAGCGCGGCATCAAGAACGGCGTCCGCAAGATCAACATCGATACCGACAACCGCATGGCGATGACCGGCCAGATCCGGCGCATCCTCGCCGAGCACCCGGGCGAGTTCGACCCGCGCAAGTACCTCAAGCCCGCCATGGAGGCGATGACCAAGCTGTGCAGGCAGCGGCTCGAGGAGTTCGGCACGGCCGGAAAGGCCTCGAAGATCGGCAAGGTGATCCCGCTCGCCGACATGGCGAAGCTCTACGCCAGCGGGAAGCTCGACCCCACCTTCGCGACCGCTAAGGCCGCCGAGTAGGACCTTCGTCCGGCAACGGGTTGAAGCGAAGCGGGGAGGCGGGTTAAACACCGCCTCCCCGTCTGTTTTCCAGACGTGATTTCGGAAGCTGTTCCGCGATGAACGAGCGCGCCCGCCTTGTCCTGGTCACGCCGGCACCCGCCGAGGGGCAGGAGTGGCCGTCCGACCTCGGGTCCCGGCTGGCACAGGCGCTCGAAGCCGGCCGCGTGGATGCCGTGATCCTGCGCCTGCCGCAGCAGGACGACCGGACGCTGATCAAGCTCGTGAAGCCGCTGGTGCCGATCGTCCAGGACCGTGGCGCCGCACTGCTCCTCGAGGACGCGATCGCGATCGTGCCTCGCGCCGGCGCGGATGGCGTGCACCTGACGGGGCCCTCGCGCCTGGCCGAGGCGCTGGAGACGCTGCGGCCGCAGGAGCGGATCGTCGGGGTCGGGGGCCTGCGCGCGCGGCACGACGCCATGGAGGCGGCCGAGGCCGGGGTCGACTACGTCATGTTCGGCGACCGTCGTGCCGATGGCTCCGTGCCTCCGGACGGTGCCATCGTCGAGCGGGCCGCGTGGTGGGCGGAAGTCTTCGAGACCCCCTGCGTCGCCTGTGTCCACGATCTCGGCGGCGTCCAGGCCATGACCGAGACGGGCTGCGAATTCGTGGCGCTCGGATCGGCGGTCTTCGATCATCCCGATGGACCCGCGAGCGCCGTCCGGCAGGCCCTCGAGTCCATCGCCTCGGCAACGGTCCCCCAGCGGTGAAGCGCGCGGCGGCCATCGTCGCTGCGCTCCTCGCCGCGGCGCCCGCCCTTGCCCAAGGCGGCCTGGCTCCCGGCAGTGCTTCGCCGCTCCCTGCGGCCACGGCCGCCGCGACCACGACGCCGCCCGACCTGGCCTACGGGGCTTTCCAGCGCGGGCTCTATCTCACCGCGTTCCGCGAGGCGACACGCCGCATCTCGCTCGATCCGAGCGATGCGGCGGCCATGACCCTGATCGGCGAACTCTACGCGAACGGGTTCGGCGTCCGGCAGGACTGGGCCAAGGCGGCCGACTGGTACAGGCTCGCGGTGCAGCGCGGCGATCCGCAGGCCTCGTATGCGCTGGCGATGATCCTGCTCGACGGCCGGGGAGGAACCAAGGACCCGGCCGAAGGGCGACGCCTTCTGGAAACGGCGGCGGATGCCGTGCCGGCTGCGGCCTACCACCTCGGCCTCCTGCTCCTGGAGGCCAACAAGCCGGAAAGCGACCGGCGCGCGGCAGAGTTGTTCCGCCGGGCCGGCGAGGCCAGCAACACCGACGCGCAATACGCCCTCGCCGTGCTCTACCGCAGCGGACGGGGCGTCGAGAAGGACCCCACGGAGGCGGCCATCCTGATGGCCCGCGCGGCGACGGCCCGGAATACGGCGGCCGAGCTGGAATACGGGATCATGCTGTTCAACGGCGACGGCGTGAACCGCACCGAGCAGGGAGCGGCGAAGTTCTTCCTGCGTGCCGCCGAGAAGGGCAACGCGGTCGCGCAGAACCGCCTCGCCCGGCTTTACGTCGCCGGCCGCGGTGTCCCGAAGGACCTCGTGGAAGCGGCGAAGTGGCATTACCTGGCGGGGCTTCGCGGCATGAGCGACCCCTGGCTCGACGACCAGCTGAAGGAGTTGACCGCGGCGCAGCGCACGCGCGCGGAGGGCGCCGCGCGAAAGTGGCTGGGCGACTGACGCGGAGCCGACTTGACGCGCGGGCTCACATGGCGTTGATCCTGCGCTCCCCGTTCCGCCCGCCCGGAGGCCCGCCATGATCCGCTCGCCCGTGATGACCGTGATGGTCGATGCCGTGATGAAGGCGGCAAAGGGGCTGCGGCGCGACTTCGGCGAGATCGAGAACCTGCAGGTGTCTCGCAAGGGACCGGGCGACTTCGTCTCTGCGGCCGACCACAAGGCGGAGAAGGTGCTGCGCGAGGCCCTGGAGCGGGCGCGGCCCGATTTCGGCTTCGTCATGGAAGAGAGCGGCGTCGTCGAGGGCAAGGACGGCCAGCACCGCTGGCACATCGACCCGCTCGACGGTACGACGAACTTCCTCCACGGCATCCCGCACTGGGCGATCTCGGTGGCTCTCGAGCGCGAGGGCACGCTCGTCGCCGGCGTGGTCTACGACGGGGCGAAGGACGAACTGTTCATCGCCGAGCGCGGCAAGGGCGCCTTCCTGAACAACCGCCGCATCCGCGTCTCGGCCCGGACGGACGTGGCTGACAGCGTCTTCGGCACCGGCATTCCCAGCCTCGGCCGCCGCGATCATCCCGGTTTCCTGAAGCAGGTCCGCCACGTGATGATGCGGACCGCCGGCGTGCGCCGCTTCGGCTCCGCCGCCCTCGACCTCGCCTACGTGGCGGCCGGCCGCATGGAGGCCTACTGGGAGCAGGGCCTCAACTCGTGGGATGTCGGTGCCGGCGCCCTTCTGGTGAGGGAAGCCGGTGGCTTCGTCAGCGATGCCTTCGGCAAGGACGAGGTGCTCGGGGCGGACACGATCGTAGCGGGCAACGAGGCGATGCACCGCGCCCTGCTGGACATGCTCAAGCAGGCACGCGCCGAAGCCTGAAGCGGCGTCCCCGCCGCCCAAGGCGAGCACAAGCCCGGCATCCGCGCGAGGCCGGGGCGGGCCTTCCCGGCAGATGGCCGGGGTTCGCCGCGTTTTCGCCGCTCCGGCCGGCTTGATTGCGGCCGCGCGGATGGCGAACATGCGTCACCGTCCCCGATGTGAGTCCCATGGCCGCCATCCTCGAAACGCGCCGCCTCTCTCCGCCCCGGGTCTACCTGCTGCGGATGCTGGTGTTCGTCATCCTGGCGGGCCTGCTGGCGACGATCCTGTACCGCTCGATCGTCGAGGCGTTCTTCGCGAACCCCGGGTTGAACGGGACGATCCTGGGCGTCCTTTTCATCGGCATCATCCTCGCGTTCCGCCAGGTCATCCGCCTGTTCCGCGAGGTGCGCTGGGTCAACACGTTCCGGCTGAACGACCCGGGCATCCTGCCGCCCGAGCCGCCCGTCCTGCTGATGCCGATGGCCACGCTGCTGTCGAAGGGGCGGGCCGGGATCACCACGGTGATGCTGCGCTCGATCCTTGATTCCGTCGGCGTCCGCCTGGACGAGAGCCGCGACATCAGCCGCTACCTCACCGGCCTGCTCGTGTTCCTCGGGCTGCTCGGCACCTTCTGGGGCCTGCTGGAGACGGTGTCCTCCGTCGGCAAGGTGATCGAAACGATGCGCGGCGGCTCGGACGCGGCCAACATGTTCGAGGACCTGAAGCGGGGTCTCGCGGCGCCGCTGGGCGGCATGGGCATCTCGTTCTCGTCCTCGCTCTTCGGCCTCGCCGGCTCGCTGGTGCTGGGGTTCCTCGACCTGCAGGCGGGCTCCGCGCAGAACCGCTTCTACAGCGAGCTCGAGGACTGGCTCACCACGACGGTGATCGAGCCGACCGCCGAGCTGCTGCCGCCGCAGGAGGGGGGTGAGGACGTCCGCACCGCCCTCGAGCGACTGACCCGCAGCATTGCGGAGGGCGGCAGCAGCCGCGCCACGAATGCAGCCCTGGCCAGCCTAGCCGAGGGCATCCAGGCTCTCGTCCAGCACATGCGCGCCGAGCAGCAGATCATCCGCGACTGGGTCGAGTCGCAGGCGGCGCGCGAGGCCGAACTCCAGAAGGTGCTGGAGCGGCTGGCCCCCGAGGACCGCCGATGATCGGGTCCCGGGCCCGGCGCGGCTATCGAGCGGTCGACTACTGGCCCGGCTTCGTCGATGCCCTGTCGACGCTGGTCCTGTCGATCGTCTTCCTGCTCTCCGTCTTCATGCTGGCGCAGTTCTTCCTCAGCCAGCAGGTCACGGACAAGGACACGGCCCTGTCGCGGCTCAACCGCCAGATCAGCGAACTCACCGATCTTCTTGCGCTGGAGAAGATCAACCGGAAGACCCTTGAGGACAACCTTGCCGCGCTCACGACGACGCTGCGGTCGGCGGAAGCGGAACGCGGGCGGCTGCAGGCGCTGGTCGATTCCAACAGCGCCAGCGCTGCCGCTGCGGGCAGCCAGGCAGGTGCCCTCACGAAGCAGCTCGAGGCGGAGAAGCAGGTCTCGGCCCGGGCCATGTCGCAGGTCGAGATCCTCAACCAGCAGATCGCCGCGCTGCGGCGGCAATTGGCCGCCCTCGAGCAGGCGCTGGACGCCTCCGAGCAGCGCGACCGGGAAAGCCAGGCCCGCATCGCCGACCTCGGCTCGCGCCTCAACGTCGCGCTCGCGCAGAAGGTGCAGGAACTGGCGCGCTACCGCAGCGAGTTCTTCGGGCGGCTTCGGCAGGTCCTCGGCAACCGCTCGGACATCCGCGTCGTCGGAGACCGGTTCGTCTTCCAGTCGGAGGTGTTCTTCGACGCCGGGCAGGCGGGCGTGAACCCCGCCGGACAGCAGGAGCTCGACAAGCTGGCGGCAGCGCTCGTCGACCTCGACCGGGAGATCCCGGCGGACATCCCGTGGGTGCTGCGCGTCGACGGCCACACGGACAAGCGGCCGCTGTCCGGTGCGGGCGTCTTCAAGTCCAACTGGGACCTGTCGGCCGCGCGTGCCATCTCCGTGGTGCGCTACCTCGTCGACAAGGGCGTTCCGCCGAACCGGCTCGTGGCGGCAGGCTTCGGCGAGTTCCAGCCGCTGGAACTCGGCGACAGCGACGAGGCGCTCCGCCGCAACCGCCGCATCGAGCTCAAGATGACGGAGCGCTGACGCCGCGGGCCGCGCGGGTCCATCGACCCTTCCGGCCTGCGCTCGGTGGCGGTGTGAACAGGACGGGTCGCCCGACCTCGCTCACTCTGCCGCGCGGTCCACCGCGAGCGCAGCGGCCCCGGCCTCGAACTGCAGGCGGGCGAGGCGGGCATAGAGGCCGCCTCGCGTCACCAGTTCGGCGTGGGTACCCTCCTCGACGATCCGGCCGCCATCCATCACGAGGATCCGGTCTGCCTTCAGCACCGTGGCGAGGCGATGGGCGATGACGATGGTCGTGCGCCCTTCCATCAGGCGGTCGAGCGCGCCCTGCACGAGCGTCTCGCTCTCGGCATCGAGCGCCGAGGTGGCCTCGTCGAGCAGCAGGATCGGGGCGTCGCGCAGGACGGCGCGCGCGATGGCGATGCGCTGGCGCTGGCCGCCCGACAACGTGACCCCGCGCTCGCCGATCCGGGTGTCGTAACCCTGCGGCAGGGCGCGGATGAAGCCGTCCGCGGCCGCCCACTCGGCTGCGCGGCGGATATCGTCCATCGACGCGTCCTGCCGGCCGTAGCGGATGTTGTCGGCGATGGTCGAGCCGAAGACGACCGCATCCTGCGGGACGAAGGCGAGCCTGCGGCGGAGTTCCTCCGGGTCGGCTTCCTTCAGGGGAATGCCGTCGACGATCACCTGTCCGTGCTGCGGATCGTAGAAGCGCAGGATCAGCTGCACGATCGTGCTCTTCCCGGCGCCGGACGGGCCGACGATCGCGACCCTCTCGCCCTGCCGCACGGAGAAGGTGAGCCCCTCCAGGACCACGCGGTCCGGCTGGGTGGGGTAGGCGAAGGAGACCTCCTCGAACGCGACCGTCCCCGTGGCCGGGGTCGGCAGGGGCCGCGGACGGGCGGGGGCCTCGATGCGCGGCTCCACCGACAGGATCTCGGCGATGCGGCCGGCGGCCCCGGCGGCCGCGCTCACCTCGCCCCAGACCTGGGAGAGCTCGCCCAGCGCGCCGGCCGCGAAGACGGCGTAGAGCACGAACTGCGAGAGCCGGCCGGCGGTCATCCGGTCGGCCAGCACGTCCTGCGCTCCGTACCACAGCACGGCCACGACGCTGGCGAAGATGAGGAAGATCGCCACTGCGGTGAGCACCGACCGGGCGAACGTCGCCGTGCGGGACGCATCGAAGGCTTCCTCGGCGGCGTCGGCGAAGCGATCGACGGTGAGCTTCTCGGCGTTGAAGGCCTGCATCACCCGTGTCGCGCCGATGGCCTCGGTGGCGTAGGCGGACGCGTCGGCGAGGCGGTCCTGGGCGAGACGCGTCCGCCGGCGGACGGACCGCCCGGATGCGACGAGCGGCAGGACGATGACCGGAATGGCCAGCAGGACCAGCATCGACAGGCGCGGGCTTGTGATCACCATCATCGCCACGGCGCCGAGGAACAGCACGAGGTTCCGCAAGGCGACGGACGCGCTGGCCCCGAAGGCCGACTTGATCTGCGTGGTGTCGGCGGTGAGGCGGGAGACGATCTCGCCCGACTTCACCGTGTCGTAGAACCCGGGGTCGAGCCGTGTGAGGTGACGGAAGACGGCGGCGCGGACGTCGGTCATGACGCGCTCGCCCAGCGTCATCACGAGATAGTAGCGGGTCGCGCTGGCCACGGCGAGCACGGCCACGACCACGATCATGACCACGAAATAGCTGTCGATCAGCCCGTGCTGGTCGGCGCCGAAGCCGTAGTCGATGACGCGGCGCACGGCGAGCGGGATGGCGAGGGTCGCGCCGGAGGCGAGGACAAGCGCCACCAGCGCCATGACGATGCGGCCCCGGTACGCCAGCGCGTAGGGCAGCAGCGGCAGCAGGGACCGCAGGGACGTGCGGTCCGCGGCGGCCTTGCGGTCGTCGGCCGTGGACCGGGGGGCGGCGTCGGCGGGCTGGGCGTTGTTCGCGTTGGAGGCGCTCATCGGGGGGCGGTTCTGCTCTGCGGGTCGTTCATGCTTGTGTGCAGGCAAGGCCTGCGCTATAGGGGCGCGACTTCATTCCAAGGCTCTATACAGACATCGGGCCGCCGCGGCGACCTCCGAGGACTGCATCATGAAGACCGACATCCATCCCGCCTACCACACGATCAAGGTCGTGATGACCGACGGCACCGAGTTCTTCACCCGCTCCACCTGGGGCAAGGAGGGGGACACGATGCAGCTCGACATCGACCCGAAGACCCACCCGGCGTGGACCGGCGGCCAGCAGCAGCTGCTCGACCGCGGTGGCCGCGTGTCGCGCTTCAACAAGCGCTTCGAGAGCTTTGGCCTCGGCAAGAAGTAAGGACCGGCGGCCGCTGCCTGACCGGCGGCCGGCCCCTCATCCTGCTTCGACGAACTCCAGAGCCCCGGCTTGCCGGGGCTTTCTGCGTTGGTAGAGCCTCCGTCCCGCGTCACTCGGCCGCGGAGAGGGTTGCGCGCCACTGCGCCAGCAGGGCCCGCAGCGCCGCCGGCTTCAGCGGCTTGTTGAGCACGTGGACCCCCTTGGCGGCGGCCGCGTCGCGCACGGCGGGCGAGCGGTCGGCCGTCAGCAGGACGGCGGGCGTCTCCCGTCCGAGCTTCCATCGCAGGGTCGTGATGGCGTCGAGGCCGTCCCCGTCGTCGAGGTGGTAGTCCGCGACGATGATGTCCGGCGTCACCTTGCGCCGCTTCATCCCCTGCTCCGCCTCCTTGGGCGAGGCTGCGGTGACGACGGTGCATCCCCAGCCGCCGAGCAGGGTGCGCATGCCGTCGAGGATCGCCGGCTCGTTGTCGATGCACAGCACCACGAGGCCCGCGAGCGGCGCGGCCGGGTGAGGCGCGTCCTCTCGGGTGGCGCGGGCGGCCGGGACCGGGGCCGTGACCGGGACCTCGACCGTGAAGACGGAGCCCTTGTTGAGCTGCGACCTCAAGCGGATCGAATGGTCCAGCACGCGGCCGATCCGTTCGACGATCGACAGGCCGAGGCCGAGGCCGCGGGCGACGCGGGCCCCCTGGTCGAGGCGCTGGAACTCCCGGAAGACGGTCTTCAGCTTGGAGGGCGGGATGCCGAGGCCCGTGTCCCACACCTCGACGCGCAGCCTGCCCTTCAGCCGGCGGACCCCGACGAGCACCCGCCCGGACGGCGTGTACTTGATGGCGTTCGAGACGAGGTTCTGCAGCAGCCGGCGCAACAGTCGCCGGTCCGAGCGGACCGTGAGCGAGCAGGGCACGAAGACGAGGTCGAGCGCCTTCTCCCTTGCCACGGGCTCGAACTCGACCTTGAGCTGGCCGAGGATATCGTCGATCCGGAAGCTCGACAGTTCGGCCTTCATCGCGCCGCTGTCGAGCCGCGAGATGTCGAGCAGCGCGGTCAGGATCTCCTCGACCGCCTCCAGCGAGGCGTCCACGTTCTGGGCGAGGCGCGCATCCCCGCCGGTCCGGTCGCGCTCGACGAGCGAGGTGGCATAGAGCCTCGCCGCGTTGAGCGGCTGGAGAATGTCGTGCGAGGCGGCGGCGAGAAACCGCGTCTTCGAGACGTTCGCCTCCTCGGCCTCCGCCTTGGCGCGGCCGAGCTCCTCGTTGAGGCGGAGCAGTTCCTCGGTGCGTTCGCGGACGCGCCGCTCCAGCGTCACGTTGGCCTGCTCGAGGGCCTCCTCGGCTTCCACCGACGACGTGATGTCGGTGTAGGTGGTGACGATGCCGCCATCCGGCATGTGCGCGGAGCGGATCTCGACCACCTTGCCGCTGTCGTGCAGCCGCAGCCGCACCGGTTCGAGGTCGTTGACGAAGCTTTCGAGGCGGGCGGCCACGAACTCGTCCGCTTCGCCGGGGCCGTAGGATCCGCGCTCGGCGTTGAACCGCACGATCTCGTCGAGGCCCGTTCCGGCGCGGGCCAGTTCGCTCGGCAGGCCGAACAGGTCCTGGAACTCGCGGTTCCAGCACATCAGCCGGAGGTCCTTGTCGAACACGGTGATGCCCTGGCGGGCATGGTCGAGCGCGTGCTGCAGCAGGTCGCGGTTGTACTGGATCGCGGCCGAGGCGTCGTCGAGCAGCTTCAGGGCAGCCTTCTTGCTGACGTTGCGCCGGCGCAGGAGAAGGGACAGCACGAGCCGGGACGACGCGGCGCCGATGGCCGACGCCAGAAGGTGCTCGGCATAGCGCAGGAGGTGGATGTCGGCATCGCGCATCGCGTCCAGCCGCACGCCCCGGCTGCGCGCGAAGGCCTCGAACGACGCCTGCGTCTGCTCCTGACCCAGGTAGCGGGCGACGGTGGTGCGCAACTCGTCGACGGTGACGGACGTCCGCCACAGCCGGAAGGTCTGCGCCATCACCGGCATGTCCGGGGAGACGAAGGCGCTCGCCTGCAGGCGCTCGATGGGCGTCGCCGGCCGGGCCAGCGAGAAGGCGACGTAGCAGGCCGTGTTGGCGAGGAGGCTGACGAGGGCGCCGCGCGTGATCTCGGGGACGCCCAGCGTGAACTGGCCACTCGGCATCAGGTGCCCGAGCCAGTCGAAGCCGAGCGCTCCGATGGCGTTGGCGACCGTCTCGGGCTCCGAGATCGAGGGGATGAAGAGCATGGCCGCCCACACGACGAGGCCCGTCGCGAGCCCGGCCGTGGCACCCAGCGCGTTGCCGCGGCGCCAGAAGAGGCCGCCGAAGAAGGCCGGTGCGATCTGTGCGATGGCGGCGAAGGAGATCAGGCCGATCGATGCGAGGGCGGCCGCGCCGAGGTTCTTGTAGTAGACGTAGGCGAACAGCATCAGCAGGACGATCGCCACGCGCCGCACGGCCAGGATCAGCCCGCCCATGTCGCCTGTCGGCGCCCGGCCGGACAGGGCTCGCCGCCGCAGCATCAGTGGGATGACGAGGTCGTTGGAGACCATGATGGCGAGCGCCACCGATTCCATGATCACCATGGCCGTCGCCGCCGAGAGCCCGCCGATGAAGGCGAGCATGGCGAGCATCTCGGCACCGTGGCGCATCGGCAGCGACAGGACCGTCATGTCCTTGTCGCTGCCGGGCGGCAGCAGCAGGTCACCGGCCAGCGACAGGGGTACGACGAAGATGTTGATGAGGACGAGGTAGAGCGGGAACATCCACGCCGCGCGGCGCGTGTCGTCCTCGTCCCGGTTCTCCACCACGGTGACGTGGAACTGGCGCGGCAGGAGCAGGATGATCATGCCCGACAGCGCGGTCGTCACGAGGAACGAGACGATCCCCGAACCACGCTCGGCGATAGGCACGATGTCGGGCCGGGCCGCGACCTTGGCGAAGATGTCGCCGATGCCGTCGAACATCCAGTAGGAGACGAACACGCCGACGGCCAGGAAGGCCACCAGCTTGACGAGCGACTCCATCGCGATGGCGAGGATCAGGCCGTCCTGGTGTTCGGTGGCGTCGACGTGGCGGGTGCCGAAGGCGGTGGCGAAGCCCGCAAGGATGAGGGCGATGAAGAGCGCGAGGTCTCCGAAGGCCGGCGTGGCGCGCGCCACCGTGCCGGGCTCGACGTAGTCGATCAGGGCGGTGAGCGAGCCCGCGATCGCCTTCAACTGCAGGGCGATGTAGGGCACGCAGCCGATGACCGCGATCAACGCCACGAGCGCTGCCACGCGTTCGCTCTTGCCGTAGCGCGAGGCGACGAAGTCGGCGATGGAGGTGATGTTCTGGGACTTCGCCAGGCTGACGACACGCCGGATCAGCCGGTGGCCCAGCATGATCACGAGGATCGGGCCGATATAGATCGCGAGGAAGTCGAGACCGGATCGGGACGCCAGACCGACGGAACCGAAGAACGTCCACGACGTGCAGTACACGCCCAGCGCGAGGGCGTAGATGGTCGGGCGGCCGGCGCCCGCCATCCAGCGGCGACCGGTCGTGTCGCCGTAATGTGCGACGGCGAAGAGGGCGCACATGTAGCCCAATGCGGCGAGAACCACCGCCCAACTGGCGAGCATGCCGCTCCGTCCCCCCTAAAGCCGCCATCGGCACTGTATAACCGAGGGCGGCGCGGCGGAAGTCGCTGTCAACCCGGATGACGCTGCCGCCGGCGGCTTGACAATCGTCGATCCCGGTTCACGACTTGTCGCGGCAGGCGCGTCGGGGACGGACGTGCCCGGAGAGAGTGCACGAGGAGGGGCCATGGCCATCATTCAGGAGTTCAAGGATTTCGCGATGAAGGGGAACGTCGTCGACCTCGCCGTGGGCGTGGTCATCGGCGCCGCCTTCACCAAGATCGTCGACTCCATCGTCGGCGACCTCATCATGCCGGTCATCGGCGCGATCACCGGCGGGCTCGACTTCTCGAACTACTATCTGCCGCTGTCCTCGGCGGTGAAGGGCGGCATGGCCTACGAGGAGGCGAAGAAGGCGGGTGCCGTCTTCGGCTACGGCAGCTTCCTCACCAACGTGGTGACCTTCGTCATCGTCGCGTGGGCGCTGTTCATCGTCGTGAAGGGCATCAACCAGCTGCGCCGCAACCAGGCTGCCGCGGCTCCCGCCGCCCCGCCGCCGCCGACGAAGGAGGAGGTGCTGCTGACAGAGATCCGCGATCTCCTCGCCAGGAAGGCCTGATCCGGCGCACCACCTGCGCCTCGCCGAGGCGAAGGGCTGAGGATCATCACGGACTCCGGAAACCGGAGCGGCATGCCCATCTGGGCACAGACAGCGGCCGCCGGGCGGCCGACGGAGTGACGATCATGACGGCATCATC
This sequence comes from Alsobacter sp. R-9, assembly GCF_054612375.1. Classification (NCBI taxonomy): domain Bacteria; kingdom Pseudomonadati; phylum Pseudomonadota; class Alphaproteobacteria; order Hyphomicrobiales; family Alsobacteraceae; genus Alsobacter; species Alsobacter sp. R-9. The sequence goes on from NZ_JBTSWJ010000001.1 coordinate 240,065, forward strand.
CGGCTGGACGAGGACGGCGCTGGCGACTGCTATGGCCGTCGCCGGCTTCGTCGCAGCCCGGCCGGCCCTGGCCCAGGACTGCACCTGGGGCCAGCCCGGCTATCGCGACTGCGTCGACGCGAAGATCCGCAAGCTGAAGGAGGCGGAGGCGTCCGGGCAGGCGAAGCCGTCATTCCCCACCGCGCCCGCCAATCGGCGTGCGCCGCAGCTGACGCCGCTGACCGACTACGACATCGAGCAGCCGGTGATGCCCGCGCCACCGGGTTCGGCCGATCCCCGGGCGATGCGCCAGAACCAGAAGGCGCTGGACCGGAACCTCACGATCATGCGCCGCGACGCGGTGCGACCGCCCATCATGCCGCCGACGCGCGATCCGTTCCCGCCGATCCCGGGGCGGATCTGTCCGTCGCAGGGCTGCTGAGCGGGCGGTACGCCGCCGAGCGGGTCAGTACTTCGCGCGCACCGTCGCCGGTGCGGTGACCGGCGCGCAGGAATAGGTGCGGTACCAGCCGTGGGCCCACCGCTTGGGCGGCGATTCGCACATCCCCGTGTAGCGCGCCGACAGCGGCACGTCGTTTCGGGCCACGACGGCGCCACGGAACTCTCCGTCGTAGGAGATCACGGTCGGACCGGGTCCGGTGGCGCAGCCGGCGAGCAGAGCCGCGGCAGCGGTGACGATCACGAGTCGCATGAACAACCCCTAGTTTCGAATCAGCCTGCCGAACGGTAGCGGCTCCTCCGGAACGAGGGAATCGTCTCCGGAACGATCGTGCGGCTGCACGGGGAACGCGGCCGCTCCCGTTCCGGTTCAGTCCGCGTCGGCCCGGGCGATCTCGGGGCGCATCCGGATCACGAACGGCACGAGCACGGCCACGAAGACGAAGCGGAAGAGGTGGTGCACGCTCACGTAGAGCGGGTCCAATCCGAGGGCGACGGCCAGCACCGTCATCGCCTCGAGCCCGCCGGGCGCGAAGGCGATCGCCGCGGGACCGAACTCCACGTCGACGATCATCGTCACCAGCCAGGCGAAGGCGGCGGCCACGGTGAGTGCCGTCGTCACCGACAGTGCCGTCGCCGGCAGGATGCGGACCAGCTCGGCGGCGTTCACCGCCCGGAAGCGCTGGCCGATGAACACGCCGACCAGCACGAAGCCGAGGATGACGATCGGCTGGGGCATGGCGCCGGTGACCGTTCCCGTCCCCGTGAGCAGGGCACTGGCGGCCATCGCGCCCATGATCATCGGGCCGGCGATCCGCAGGCGTTCGAACAACCACGATCCGGCGAAGGCCGCCGCGAACACGACGGCCAGAGCACCGGCGCCCATGTTCACGGGGACCGCCGATGGCGGCGGCGCGGCATTCTCCACGGCCGTGATGGCGGTCGGCAGGATCATCACCAGCACGAAGATCCTGCAGGTCTGGAGCAACGCGATCCGCGCGACGTTGGCCCGGACGGAGGCCGCGATGATGAGCACCGCGGTCAGCGATCCGGGCGCAGAGGCGAAGAACGCGTCGCGCAGCGGCCAGCCGCAGAACCGCACCAGAATCACCGTCGACGAGGCGAGGATGGTGATCATCCCCAGCGCCAGCAGGGCAAGGCTGACGGGGAAGGTGGCGATGGCCGACACGGCCTCCGGAGTGACGGATGCGCCCATGGTGGTCCCCGCGAGCAGCATCGCGAGGTCGCGCAGCGTGGGGACCATCGGCGGCGCCAGCCTCAGGGCGCCGAGCACGATGGTGGCGATCATCGAGCCCGTCAGCCAGGGCGCGGCCACGCCGGCCCGATCGCACAGCCAGCCGCCGGCGAGGGCCGCGCCGATCGGCCATGCCTGGGCCAGGGCACCGCGCAGCACCCCCGCGAGTGTCGACCGATGGGGCGGGGCAGAGGCCATGGGCTCGAAAAATCTGCTGCGAGGCGGGGCGGTTGACCTCGATCAATGAAGGCCGCACCGGCGCGCGTCAAATTACGACCATCGTGGACGGCAGGGGACACCCCGCCGGCGAGGCCCCCGGAAGGGCGGCGGCGCAGGGCCGGGAGAGACGGCCGTCGACAGCGAATCCATGGCGTTACACTGCGCCGTGGGCCGGGGCGCCCGGCACGGTCTCGGGGGAGCCGTGCCGGGTGCTTCCCTTTTTGCAGGGCTGGTGAGCGCCGAAGCGCCGGCCTGCTCCCTCTTCCAGATGGTGGAGCCCTTGGGTCCTGGCGCCCGGCCGTCCTGCGCCGTCGCCGCACCACGCGGAGGTCCGCTCGATGCCTCCGCCGAACGCGCGCCCATCCATCGGCAGCGGCCGTCGCCGCCGGCCAGCCAAAGAAAAAGGCCGCCCGGAGGGCGGCCTAGTGTGTCTGCGGGAGGAAGTCGGGGGCGAGGAGGTGCCCCCGGGACAACGGCCGGCTGGCGGCCGCAGCGGGTGGTCAGTGCGAGCCCGTGACCTTGCAGAGCCTGCACACGTTGGCGATCATGACCTCGTCGTGACGTCCGTAGACGAGCAGTCCTTCGCGCCGCAGATGCGAGAAGGCCCGGCTGACGGTTTCCAGCGTGAGGCCGAGATAGTCGGCGATCTCCTGGCGCGTGAGCGGCACGCGGACGTTGACCTGGTCCTTGCCGGCCGGGCCGACGCAGCCCTGCCCGCCGCGATTCGGCACGAGCCGCATGAGGAACGTGGCGACGCGCTCGATCGCGGACTTGCGGCCAAGGAGCACGGCGTGGTCATGCAGGGCGCACATCTGCGCCTTCATGCGCTCCGCGATGAGGGCCTGGACCGCCGGCGAGCCGTCGACGGTGGCGCGGTCGTAGGCGACGATGCGGGCGGGGGTGAGCGTCTCGGCGCAGACGTCGTGAAGGCGGGTGGTCGTCAGGCCGAAGACGTCGCCCGAGCCCAGAAGCTCGATGATCTGGCGGCGTCCGTCCGGGAGGAGCTTCGACAGCATCACCGCGCCCTCGAGAATGACATAGACGGCACGGGCGTCGTCACCCTCGTCGATGACGGTGGAGCGCGGTTCGAAATCGAGGTGGCGTCCGGGCTTCTCGGCCGGCTCGGCGGCGCGGTCTTGGCGGGAGATCCCTAGCGTCCAGCGCGCGTCGTGCTTGGGCGGAGTGCGGTCACGGTCGTAGTCCGGGAGACGGTGTTCCGAGCGGGGGTCTTGGCTGCGGGTGTCGAGGGACATGGCAGGGTTCCGGAACAGCGGACCGTCAGGCCGCCATTGGCCTTAGCCGGTCCGGGCGGGAGATTTCCCGGTTGATCAAAAGCTAACCGGCGCTCCTCGAATTGTGCATCGGGAAGCGTGCGTAAGCACTGCTACGGACATCGAAAGGGGAATGTTTCGGGGAGGCCGTCTCAGACGATCTGGGCGATGATCTCGCCCGACAGCGGCTTGCGGAACAGCTCGATCCCGTCGAGGCCGCGAATCTGTTTCGCGATCGCCACCTGCGACTGGCCGGTGATGGCGATGACGCGCGGCGGATCCTTCATTTCCTGCAGCCAGCGGATCACGCCGGCGCCGCTGATGCCGGGGAGAAGGAGGTCGACGATGATGATGTCGTCCGATCGCGGCGGCGCCGCCTCGAAAAAACTTTCAGCATCCGGATAGGCGTGGACGACGTGGCCCATGCCGCGCAGGAAGGTGAGCAATGAATCGCTCACTCCCGGGTCGTCTTCGACAATGTGCACGGCCACGGTATCACCTGATCCGAAGAGGTCCGCCGGGGAGTTGGAGGCATGCCTCCTCCGAGCCGAGCTCACGCTTGATCATGATCAAAGATAATGTCTCAAGCGGGAGGCGGACCATAGGTAGTGTCACTGACGGCCTGGACGCGGACGCACCGCGTCGCCGCAGCTCCTGCATCGGGGGATGAAGGAAAGTGTGGGCCGGTTTCGTGTCGGGCGATAGCCCGTAGGACTGCGGAGCCCGCCTGCCCCGTCAGTGGCGCCTTGCGTCCGAATAGACGATGCGGACGAGGTCGGCGGTGTTGCGCGCGCCGAGCTTCTCCATGATCCGGGCGCGATGGACCTCGATCGTGCGGGGGCTGATGCCGAGCTGCCGGCCAGCCTCCTTGTTCGACGCTCCCAGCGCGATCCGCTCCAGCACCTCGCGCTCGCGGGGCGTCAGCTGCTCCTCGCCGACGAAGGCGCCGAGGGTGGGCTCCGTGGTGCGCTGGCGGGCGAGGATGGCCTCGCGCACCCGCTCGACCACCGTGTCCGCGTCGAAGGGCTTTTCGACGAAGTCGTGGGCGCCCTGCTTGATCGCCTCGACCGCCATCGGGATGTCGCCCTGGCCGGAGATCATGAAGATCGGCGCCGCGTAGTGCGGGCCGAGCTCGCTCAGGATGTCGAGGCCCGAGCGACCGGGCATGTGGACGTCGAGGATCACGCAGGCGGGTGTGCGAAGCTTCGCCGCGGCGAGGAACGACGGTCCGTCGGGAAAGGCTGCGACGCGGTAGCCCTCGAGCTCGAAGACGAGGCGCAGCGCGTCCCGGACGGCCGAATCATCGTCGACGATGAAGATTTCGCCTTCGATGGCGATCGCACTGCTCATGCTTCTGCTCCGCTCCCCGCCGATCGAAGGTCGCGGGCGGTGGTGGGGGTTTCTTCCGTGTCGTCGTCCGTCTCGGCCTCGGCCACGACGGGCAGACGCAGTTCGAACCGCGCGCCCCGGCCGTCGCCGCCGGGATCGACCGTCAGGTCGCCCGCATGGTTCTGGGCAATCGCCCGCGAGATCGACAGGCCGAGGCCCATGCCGGTCCGCTTCGAGGACGAGAACGCCTTGAAGAGCGTCGGGACCATGGAGGCCGGCAGACCCGGACCGTTGTCCTCCACGGCAATCACGAACGTGTCGCCCTGCCGCTCGGTGCTGACCCTGACGATCCCGTCCTGCCGGCCCTTCAGGGCCTCGAACGCATTGCGCAGGAGGTTGACGACGATCTGCTGGATCTGGATGGGGTCGAGGACCGCCGGTGGCAAGTTGCGGGAAAAGCTGCGCTCCATGCGGGCGTCGGTTCGAAGACCGAGGAGCGTCAGCTCCACCGCCTCCTCGACCACCGCATTGAGGTCGACGGTCCGGCGCTGCGGCTCCCGTTTCTCCACGAACTGGCGCATCCGGCTGATGATTCCGCCCGCCCGTTCCGCTTCATGGACGGCCTTCTCCAGCACTTGCCGGAACACCTCCGGCGAGGTGGGCATGCCCGTCTCGCTGCGGGCCAGCGTCCTGTTGGCAGCCTGCAGGTAGAGCATGATGGCGGTGAGCGGCTGGTTCAGCTCGTGCGCGAGGGCGGCGCCCATCTCGTCCATGGCCGAGACGCGGGCCATGTGGACGAGATCCGCCTGGAGCTCGTTGACCCGACGCTCCTGTTCCTTGCGGGGGCGCAGGTCGCGGATGATGCCGATGAACTGACGGCCTTCCGGGGTTTCGGTCTCTCCCACCGACAGCTCGACGGGGAACTCCGTGCCGTCCCTGTGCCGGGCGCGCACCTCCCGGCCGATGCCGATGATGCGGCGGTGGCCGGTGGTCATGTAGTTGTGCATGTAGACGTCGTGCGCCGACGAATAGTCGGACGGCATGATCAACCTGATGTTGCGGCCGAGCGCCTCCTTCGGCGAATAGCCGAACAGCTTCTCGCAGGCACGGTTGAAGACGAGGATCTGCGCCCGCTCGTTGATCACGAGGATGGCGTCCACCGCCGTGTCCAGGACACTTTCCAGCCGCGCCGCCGACACGGACATGGTCGCGCTCTCGTGCTGGTCCGGTTCGCCCATGCCCGTCTCAACCCTCGCCCCGTCAGAATCCTGCCCCGCGCCGGCGAGCGTGGCAAGCGATCCAATGGGAGAATTACGTACCCAAGGGGCCTGGGGTCAAGCGGGGTGGGCGCGTGCTAGTGTCACGCGGCGCGGACACGGCCTTGCGCGCCTGATACGAACCAGCGCTCCGGGGCCGGGAGGGCGGAACGGGTTTCCGCCCGGCCCGGGAGAGTGAATGCGAGGCGTCAGCGGGCCGCGCAGGTCGAGATCCCGGCGACCTTGTACAACTTGCAGCTGCCCGCCACCGCGCTCAGCATGGGCAGGACGCCGAGCCAGCCGATCCAGTTCCAGCCGGTCTGCGGCGCCCAGTAGGGAAGGGCGACGGCCACCATCGCCAGTCCGAGGTAGAAGCGGATGAGGCGGTCGAACCCGCCGACGTTGCGCGTCATCTGAGGTCTCCGGTCGTGATGCTTCCGTGCCTCGCACGGACGATCCTCCCGGTCTTTGTCGCCGCACAACGAGCGCGACTTTGCTGCAACGCAAAAATACTACCAAAGTTGTGCTGCAGTGCGGCATGGCCGGCGCCGCCGAGGCGCCGCCGGCGTCGTCCGCGGTCAGTTCGGAATGAAGTGTTCGCGGGCCTTCGTCGCCTCTCCCGACGGCGCAGTTGCCCGGAAGACGACATCGGTGGAGCGCTCGGGTATCGCGCCGCGCGGCACGGACAGCAGCACGCGGATCTCGCGGGTCTGGTCGGGGCCGACGGTCACCAGGTTACGGCCATCCGCCGCAGGGGGCTCGCCGACGATCGTGACGACGGCCTGCGGCAGGCCCTCCACCGCGATCTCGAACGTCCGGTCCTCGGCCGCCTTGTTGAGCAGGCGTACGGTGTAGCCGTTGCGGACGCCTCCGTCCGAAAGCCGGGTGAACAGGGGGTTGCGGTCGTGAAGGACGTTGATGTCCATCGTGACCCTCGTCGCCAGCGCATAGCCCATGATGCCGAGCACGGCCGCGATGATGGCGACGTACAGCATCGTCCGTGGCCGGACCACCCGGTAGACAGGAGGCTCGCCACGAGCGCGGCGCTCCATGTTCATGTCCGTGTCGTAGCCGATCAGTCCCGTGGGCCGACCGATCTGCGTCATCACGGTGTCGCAGGCGTCGATGCAGAGCCCGCACTGGATGCAGCCCAGCTGCAGGCCGTTGCGGATGTCCACCCCCGTCGGGCAGACGGCCACGCACTGGTGGCAGTCGACACAGTCACCAACGTGTTCGCCTGCGGCGCGCGCATGCTCGGCCTTCTTGACCGACATCCTCGGTTCGCCGCGGTCCTTCCTGTAGGTGACGTTCAGCGCGTACTCGTCGGTGAGCGCCGCCTGGATTCGCGGCCACGGGCACATGTAGATGCACACCTGCTCGCGCATGTGGCCGGCGAGCGCGTAGGTGGTGAAGGTGAGGATGGCGATCCAGAGATAGGCGACGAGCGGCGCCTGAAACGTGGCGAGTTCGCGCACCAGCGTCGGCGCATCGGAGAAGTAGAGCACCCAGGCTCCACCCGTCCACCACGCGATCATCAGCCAGATCGTGTGTTTCAGGATCTTCTGCGAGACGATCTCGAGATCCCAGGGCCCCTTGTCCTTGCGCATCCTCTCGCGTCGGTCGCCCTCGACCCAGCGCTCGACCGCGTAGAAGAGGTCGGTCCACACGGTCTGCGGGCACATGTACCCGCACCAGATGCGCCCGGCGACCGCGTTCATCAGGAAGAGCGTCATCGCCGCGACGACGAGGAGGCCGGTGAAGAAGTAGATTTCCTGCGGCCAGAGCTCGATGAAGAAGAAGTAGAAGCGCCGCCGCGGGAAATCGACGAGGACGGCCTGGTCCGGCAGGTTCGGGCCCCTGTCCCACCGCACGAAGGGCAGCAGGTAGTAGACGCCGAGTGACAGGGCGAGGATGGCCCACTTGATCCGCCGGAACGTCCCGCTCACGGCCTGCGGGTAGATCTGCCTGCGAGCGGCGTAGAGTGGGCCCTCGATATGAGTCTCGCCGTCGGACATGCGGATGTCTCTCGTGCTGCTTCCACCGCCGGCCATGCCCGGCGGTCAATTCGGGCCTGGTCCCGGATCACCACCGGAGTGATGGCCGGTCGGGCGGGCCGGCGCCTTGACCAAGGGCAAGGCGCCGTGACGTCCCGCTCAGTTGGCGCTCTTCACCGGGCAGGTGTTGAGGCCCAGAAGCGTGTAGGCCGGGCAGAAGCCCATCAGCGCGGTCGCGAGCGGCACCACGCCGATCCAGCCCCACAGGCCGACGGTGCCGGTGGCGGCAAGGACGATGAGGGCGAGGCCGACGACGATCCGCAGGATGCGGTCGATGCCTCCGACATTGGCGGTCATGCTGATCTCCCCTGAGCTGGCGTCCCCTCTCCGGGAACGCGGCCATTTGAGCCGACTCGGGCCGGCGGGTCGGTGACGCCGTCACATTGCCCGCGGGGGGGCGGCTCCGGACGACTACGGACGCCCCCTCTCGGCTATTTGATCAAGTCGCCCAGCGTCGCTTACCAGATGTCAAGATACCGCATGGCAAGACCGTGCAACTGGTGGTTGTGGTCAGGGAGGGGGACGATGTCGGTGGCCAGCGGACTTGGGCTCGCCGTCGCTCGCGACCGGGCCACGCTTTCCGTCCTGAAATCCCTTCTCGTCGAACTCGGCTACGACACCGAGGGCGTGACATCCGGCACCGATGCGGTACGCGAGCTTAAGCGGCTCCGACCGGCGGTGGTGGTGGCGACGTACGGGCAGGCGCCCGTCAACGGATATGGGCTCTGGGCGCTGATGCAGAGCACGCCCTCGCTCGCCGAAGTGCCCTTCGTGCTTGCGCTCACCCAGTTCGAATACACGCGGCTGACGAACGAGGGGCGCGAGATGCCCTCGAACCTCATCATCCCCTTCGGCGCCTCCAGTCTGGCCCGGGCTATCGAGCGATCCCGGACGGGGGTCGTCGACGTCTTCGAGATCTAGGACGGCCGGCGCTTTCCCTTGACCGGGCGCGCCATTGTGGTCGATTGACCCCTGTCCGTCGGGATCATCCCCCGCGGAAAAGGGAGTGCTCGATGAAGCTCGACTCTGTTCCCGCCATCGTCACCGGAGGCGCGTCCGGCCTCGGCGCCGCAACCGCCCGGGCCCTCGCCGGAGCCGGCGCGCGCGTGACGGTCCTCGACATGAACGTCGAGGGTGCCAAGGCCGTTGCCCGCGAGATCGGCGGCGTCGCCTTCGCCTGCGATGTCACCGATTCCGCCAGCGCCGAATCGGCCGTCGCCGCGGCACGCGAGGCCCATGGCGCGGCACGGATCCTCGTGAACTGCGCGGGCATCGCGCCCGCCGCGCGGATCGTCGGGAAGAACGGGGCGATGGCGCTCGATGCCTTCGCAAGGGTCATCCAGGTCAACCTGATCGGAAGTTTCAACCTGATGCGCCTCGTGGCGGCCCAGGCCGCCTCGCTGCCGACGCTCGAAGGCGGCGAGCGCGGCGTGATCATCTCCACGGCGTCCGTGGCGGCCTACGAGGGCCAGATCGGACAGGCGGCCTATGCGGCCTCGAAGGCGGGCATCGTCGGCCTGACCCTGCCCGCGGCGCGGGAACTCGCCGCGATCGGCGTCCGCGTCTGCGCGATCGCGCCGGGGATCTTCGAGACACCGATGCTCAGGGGGCTTCCCCAGGAGGTGCAGGACAGCCTCGGCGCCGCCGTTCCCTTTCCCTCGCGTCTCGGCAAGCCTGAGGAGTACGCGCGCCTCGTTCTCGCGATCGTCGACAACCCGATGCTCAATGGCGAGACGATCCGTCTCGACGGAGCGCTGCGGATGCAACCGCGCTGATCGGTTCTTCCGGCACCGGTTGAACGAACAAAGGCGGCCGAAGGGCCGCCTTCTTCTTGAGCAGGGCTTCCGCTCGACGGTCGTCGACCTGACCTCGGCGCCGCGCGAGGTTCGCTCGCTTCGGGCCGGGGAAAGCGTCTCAGGCCGACTCGCGCTCTTTCGTCAGGAGCGGCAGGCCGAGGGCTGACGAGAACGGGGTCGTACTCCCGCTGATGAGCTTGGCCTTGGGGGCCTGGCTCTTCGAGAGCATTGGCAGGCCGAGCATGCCGGAGAAGCTCCACGACTTCGCGATCGCCGGGAAGGACGGCCCGGACAGTATGAGCGCGTCGCTGTCCAGAAGCACCGGCAGATAGTTGTTGTAGCGCTGCGGGTGGCTGGGCGTCGATTCGACGTAGAGGTTGACGTTCTCCACGCCGGCGTCGATCGGGCCATGGGCGTCGAGGATATCGCTCGCCCAGAGAGCCTGGCCGAACGGCGCGCGCACGACGACCAGGGCCCCGCCCTGCGCCAGCCGTTCCGCAAAGGCGCCGGCGGACGAGGGATTGACCCCCGCGGTCACGATGGCGTCGGCGACGCCTTCCACGGCCACGAACCGGTCCATGTGGACGCGGGCGAGGCCCTCTTCCTCGAGCTGTGCCATGGCGGCGTCCGCCTGCTCGAGGGCTCCGTAGTATCGCGTGATGATGGTCGTCATGACCCCCTCCGACAATCGCTTCACCCCGGGCCGACGTCCGTTCCGGACGAGGTCCCGCCAGTCCAGTCGCATCGGCACGGGGAGTGTCCCCGTGCGGAATGGCGTCTCCGGCCGTTCCAGCCCGCGGCCCGTGGCCGGGGCTGTCCCGCCTCGTGACTTCTCAGCCTCCCGCGGCGCCCGCCTGTTCCGGCAGCGCCATGACGGAGGCCTCCCTGTCCCTTCGGGCCCCGAACAGGGGGACCATCGCGACGAGGGTCGCGAGCAGAAGCGCAATCTCGATCCCGTACACCACGATGTAGGGGGTGGCCTCGCCCAGTCCAGCGCCACGCGCAGCCACGACATCCCTGATGATGCCCCCCGACGCGACGGCGACGCCTGCGGCGGAGGCCTGCACGGCGCCCCAGGCGCCGAGCGCCAGCCCGGCCTGCTCGGGCGGTGCCATGTTCATGGTGGCTGTCAGCGTGCCGTGCCCGAACAAGCCGGCGCCGAAGCCGACGAAGAAGGTGCCCGCGCCGAAGAGGAGCGCGGAGGCCAGCGAACCCGAGAGGATCACCGCGCCGAAGGCGGGAATGCCGACGAGTACTCCCAGCGCCGCCATCCGGAACGGGTCGAAGCCACGGCTCAGCACGCGGGAGGCCAGCCAGAAGCCGCCGAGGCCGCCGATGGCGAAGGTCGCGGTGAGCTTGGTCGTGTCGGCGACGGCGAGCCCCAGAACCTGCCCGCCATAGGGCTCGAGCAGCACGTCGGCCATGCCGAAGCCCATGGTGCCGAGCCCGACGGCGACGAGGCGGTGCCGCGCGTTGGCGCCGGCGATGAAGTCATCCCATGCGTCGCGGAAATGCCCCCGGCGCCCGGGTGCGGAGGCCTCCGCGAGGGCCGCGCGGCGGCGGTCGCGGGACTCCTGCTTCCACATGGCGACGACGTTGAGCACCACGGTGACGACGGCGGCCGCCTGGATCACCTGGACGAGCCGTCCGGGCGTGAAGTCGCTGAGCAGGGCGCCGAACACGAATGCGCTGACGATCATGCCGACGAGCAGCATGACGTACATGAGGCCGACGACGCGGGGCCGCGCCTCCGGCGGCGCGAGGTCGGTGGCCAGCGCCAGCCCGACCGTCTGCACCATGTGCAGCCCGGCTCCCACGAGCAGGAAGGCGACGGCTGCGCCGGCCTGCCCGATCCAGGCGGGCAGGTGGGCCGACTGTCCCTGGTGGGCCAGCACGAGCAGCGCGAAAGGCATGACGGCAAAGCCGCCGAACTGCAGCATCGTGCCCTTCCAGATGAAGGGAACGCGGCGCCAGCCGAGGGCCGACGCGTGAACGTCGGACCGATGGCCGATGAGGGCGCGGAACGGCGCGAAGATCAGCGGCAGCGAGATCATGATGCCGACGAGCGAGGCGGGCACGTCGAGCTCGACGATCATCACGCGGTTCAGGGTGCCGACGAGCATGACGAGCGCCATGCCGACCGTGACCTGGAACAGCGACAGCCGCAGGAGTCGCGACAGGGGGAGGTCCGGTGTCGCGACGTCTGCGAAGGGCAGGAAGCGTGGGCCGAGGCTGACCCAGGCGCCGATGGCCTTGCTGCTCAGGCTGTTCATGGCATTCCCCGACCGGTCGCCGCCCGCGTGACGCGGAGCGCCGGAGAGACGAAGCGGCAGCGAGCGGCCGGAACGATTGATCCCGGCCGCCGCGATCCCGAAGGGACTATTGCGTGCTCTTCGTGACGGCCGATGCGTCGGCCGTCCGCTTCCGGGCTTCGCCCGACTCGTCGAAGACGACGCGCGCGGTGCGGCCGTCCGGCAGCACCACGACGGCCTGCGACGAATCCTCGGCGCCCTTGAAGACGACGACCGCGTTGGCGTTGGCGAACGACCCCGTGGGGACGTCGAGAGCCGCGGCCTTCTTCGGCTTGCCCTGATAGTAGGCAGGCAGCCAGGTCGTGTTCTTCAGAAGGTTGTAGTGCACGAAGAGGGACGTCGAAGCCACGGCACCCAGAAAGAGCGGGATGCCGACCGTCGGCTTCACGACGAGCCAGATCTTGGCGTTATTCATGTCCTGTTCTCCTCAGCCGAGCCACGGTGAGTAGAAAAAGGCAAGAATATGCGCAAGCAGTGCAAAGAAACCGAAAATACGCGTCCCGTCGATGACGTGACGATGTAGTTCCTCGGCTTCCCGTAGTGTCAGGCCAGACGGCCAGACCTTGTCCGGGTCATAATTCATGCTCCGCCTCCTTGAGACAGGCAGCTAGGCCCCGTGCGAAACCCGCACGTCGGTTGCAGCCGGCTGCGGAGGGGACCTCCGCGGACAACCCCCACCGACCACCGCGGCAGAATGTCACATTTGGTTGACAGCTTCAACTGTACGAACTGATTGACATTTTCCCGTCCGAACAGATCCGAAGGGCTTTTCCCGTCGTACGCACGTGTTTTCTCGCCAGACCACCGAGATGGGCCGTCATTCTCACCGGGCCGAGCGGGAACTGCCCAAAAAGGTGCCGTTCGCCCGGCTTTTCAGCGCGGGCGCGATGGCGATTTTCGGGGAGAACGTCAGCGTAAGCTGTCGGGCCGGACCTCGGACCCGGCTCAGGAGGCCCGCCGGCAGGTGAAGCGGAAGCTCCAAGGACCCTTCGGCTCGGCGGACGACCACGTGAAGGCGCCGGTCCGCAGGTCGAAGGTGAAGGCGTGCGGCACGCTCCGCAGGGCTGCGGCGGCCACGAGATGACCGTCCCGCACGAAGGCGATTCGGTCACCAAGCGTCGGCGCGTTCCGGAAGGCCCACGTTTTCGCGCCACCCTTGCCGTCGCCGGGGCTGGCGATCTCGATGCGCTCCTGCTCCGTGTCGAGGAAGACGCCCTCGGCGAGGCTCGCCGGATTGCCCGGCGTCGGGTCGAGCGGCGTGCAGCGCAACGCGATCGGCTCCGCCAGCGCCGGCGCCGCCGCGCAGAGGCCGGCGATGAGCGTGACGGCAAGCTGGCCCTGGGCGCCCGGAAGCAACGCCGCCCTCCGTTGACGCGCGAGGGGCGCGCCCGTCATGCGCCGGTGATCCGCCAGATCACGTTGCCCACGTCGTCCGCGACGAGCAACGCGCCGTCCTTTGCCAGCGTGACCCCGACGGGGCGGCCGTACGACACGCTCTCGTCGGGCGCGAGGAATCCCCAGGCCACGTCGCGCGGCGGGCCCGACGGGCGTCCGCTCTCGAAGGGCACGAAGATGACCTTGTACCCGCTCAGCGTGCTGCGGTTCCACGATCCGTGCTGGCCGATGATCATGCCGTCCGGGAAGCCGGGAAGCGTGCCGGCCGGATGCCAGCAGAGCCCGAGCGAAGCGGTGTGGCCGCCCAGCGCATAGTCCGGGGTGATGGCGCGGGCGACGAGGGCGGGGTCCTGCGGCACGCGGTCGTCGACGATCCGGTCCCAGTAGCAGTAGGGCCAGCCGTAGAAGCCGCCGTCCACCACCGAGGTCAGGTAGTCCGGCGGCGTCTCGTCGCCGAGGCCGTCGCGCTCGTTGACCACCGTCCAGAGCACGCCCGTCGTCGGCTCGAAGGCCATGCCGACGGCGTTGCGCAACCCGCCCGCGAAGATGCGGGAGGTCCCGGCCGCGAGATCGAGTTCATAGATGCAGGCGCGGCCCTTCTCTTCCTCCATGCCGCGGTCGGCGATGTTGGTGAGCGACCCGACGCCGGCGTAGAGCTTCGAACCGTCGGGTGATAGCAGGAGGCTGCGGGTCCAGTGACCGCCGGGCTTGAACTCGACGAGCCGTCGGCCAGGTCCCGTGGTGTTCTCGCTGACCCTGTCGAAGGGGAAGGCGACCACGCCGTCCGTGTTGCCGAGGTAGAAGGTGTCTCCGGCCAGCGCCATGCCGAAGGGCTGGCGCTGCTCCTTGAGGAAGACCTCGGAGACCTCCGCGACCCCGTCGCCGTCGCGGTCGCGGAGCCTGGTCACCCGGTTGGCGCTGACGCCCACGGCGCCGGCGCGGCGCATGGTGGCGCGGATGGCGACATCGAAGAGGGACTTCAGCGGCCCGGGGACGCTCATCGATTCGGCCACGAGCACGTCGCCCGATGGGAGCACCTCGATCCAGCGCGGATGGTCCAGCCCGGTGGCGAAGGCGTTCACCTTGAGCCCGGATGCCACGGAGGGAACATGGCCGGGCTCCCAGCCGCGCGCCGTCGGCATCTTCAGCGTGGGGACCTTGCCCTGCGGCTTCGCCTCCGGAATGACCGGCGCGCCTCCGAACGCCGGCCTCGCATCGCCATCGCGCGCCCGTCGCAGGACGACCATCGTCCCGCCGACCAGTGCGACGGCCCGTGCGACGAGACTGTTCGACGTGGTCATGACCGCTCCCGTTCCCTTCGACCGGCGCGGAGGCTAGTCGAACCCGCGCCCCGTGTGAACGGTCGAAGCGGCCAGCGGCCATGCATGCCGGGAAGGGATGGGCCCGTCCCGGCCGCAGGAGCCGTCAGGCCAGGGCTTCGGCGACGGCCCTGTCGAACGCCGCGATGGTGGCGTCGATCACGGCGTCATCGTGGGCGATCGAGAGGAACCAGGCGCCGCGCTCGAGCGCCCGGACGCCTTGCCCCAGGAGGGCGGTCGTGAGGCGAACATAGCCGGCCTTGTCCGCCATCACCTGGTCCCGGTACCGGTGGATCGGTTCGCGGACGCCAAGGGTGACGTGGAAGATCTGCGGCAGGCCCTGCACGCGGGCCGCGATCTGGCGGTCGCGCAGGATGGTCTGGAAGCCCTCCATGAGACGCTGCCCGCGCACCGCGATCGTCTCGTGGACACGACCGTCGGCGAGGGTCGACAGCGTGGCGACCGTCGCCGCCATGCCGAGCGGGTGTGCGTTGTACGTGCCCCCGTGCATCACGCGCCTGGTCACCATCAGGTCCATCAGGTCGGCGCGACCGGCCACCGCGGCAACGGGCAGGCCGTTGGCGATGGCCTTGCCGAAGATGGCGAGATCGGGTGTGACGCCGAGCAGGGCCTGCGCGCCGCCGGGCGCGACGCGGAAGCCGGTGATGACCTCGTCGAAGATCAGGACGGTGCCGGTCTCGCTGCAAAGCGCACGCACGCCTTCCAGGTAGCCGGGATCCGGCTTGATGACGTTCTGGTTGCACATGATGGGCTCCATGATGAGCCCGGCAACGTCGCCCTTCTTCAACCGTGCGCGGAGACGGTCGAGGTCGTTCCACACGCACACGTCGATCGAGGCTTCCGCGTGCGGGTCGATGCCCGGCGAACCGGGCACGTGGGCCGGTGCGTCAGCCGGCCCCATCGTCTCGGCCGTGGGGGCGACGCTCCAGACGACGTTGTCGAACCAACCGTGGTAGTGGCCCTCGAACTTCAGGATGGTGGAGCGGCCGGTGGCGGCGCGTGCGACGCGAAGCGCGGCCTGCGCCGCCTCGGAGCCGGAGCACGTGAACCGCAGGCGTTCGGCGCAAGGCACGAGCCTGTTCACGAGGGCCGCGGCCTCGTATTCGATCTCGGTCTGCGCCGCGAAGAGGAGGCCCTTCTCCAACTGGCGGCGGATCGCCTCCACCACCTGCGGCGGGTTGTGGCCGAGGATCATCGGCCCCATGCCGAGGTAGTAGTCGATCAGCCGGTTGCCGTCGATGTCGTGGAGGTAGGGGCCCTCGCCATGGTCTATGACCAGCGGTGTCGGCGAGATGCCGAGCCGGAAGTTGCTGTTGACGCCGCCGGGCACGAGCGACGCGGCCTCGGCGATGCGCCGGGCGGAGGCCGTGAAGGTCATCGTCATGGAAGGCTCCCCATGGTTGCGCGCGTCAGGCCCGCGCGACGGCGATGCACTCGATCTCGTATTTCAGGCCGGACAGGCAGCCCGTGATGGTCGTCCGTGCGGGAAAGGGCGCGCGGAAGTACTCGCGGTAGAGCCGGTTGAACTCCGGCACGTCGGCAGCGTCGCGCACGTAGTTGCGGGTCTGCACAACGTCGGCGAGGTCGCAGCCGGCGGCCTTGAGCACCTCGCGCATGTTCTCGATGGAGCGACGGACCTCAGCTTCGAAGCTGTCGTTGACGATGGCGCCGGAGCGATCGACCGAGGCCTGCCCGGAGACGAAGACGAAGGGGCCCACCTTCACGCAGGGAGAAAAGGGAAGGTGCGAGCGGGGGGTATCGTCGAGGGCCGGGTACTCCGGGACGAAGGTCATGAGGGTCTCCAGGGCGGGTCGAGGGGGAAGATCGGCCGGCGGATCTTCCGATAGGGCAGGGTCGTGAGATCGCTCGGGCAGGGGCCCGGCGTGCGGACCCAGTAGCTGCGGCCGCGCAACCGGTCATAGGCCCGCCGGTGGGCGACCGCCGCCTTCACCCCGACGAAGGCGAGGTCCTCCGGGACGATGCCCTGAGATCTCAACTGGCCGAGATCGAACGGGGCGGTCTTGCGCGAGGTGATCAGGATCGACGTGCCTCCGGCGCGGACGGTGGCGCAGGGGCCCATGACGATGTGGATGCCAGATGCCGCCGCCATGTGGCTGCGTCGATCCTCGAGGTCGAAGCGCCCGTCGGACCGCGAGACGAATTCGACCTCCAGGTCGAAGGGGCCGGGATCGAGCCGGCTGCTGCCGCCGAGGGGCAGCGTGACCCTGTCCCCGGGCGAGCATTCGGCGAGGCGGCGCACGGCCGCCGGATCGTTGATGACCACGGCGGAGCGCGCGAGACCGCGCCGGACGAAGCTGCGCAGGATGGTGGTGCAGTCCCCGGGTGCGCCGCCGCCGATGTTGTCGGCGGGTTCGACCAGGATCGCGGGTCCGTCCGCGGGAGGCCGGGCGAGCGCATCGTCGATGGCAGCCTCGAGGTCCCATTCAGCCGGAACGCCCTGTTCGCGCTGCGAGACAGCGATGGTCTCCAGCGCGTCCAGGTGCGCAGACATCGCCTCCGGGTCTGCGTCCGCGACCACGCAGGCGGCAACGCCGGTGTGCCAGGTATCGGCGAAGGAGTAGCCGCCGACGATGCTCACGGCCCAGACGCGAGGATCCTCCGTCTCCATCCGACGGGCGGCAGCGCTCAGGGAGCGCATCGGCTCGTCGGCCGTGCCGGTCCCGGTGGGCGGCCAGAGCACGGGGAAGTTGCGGGATGCGATGCGGGGCCGGACGCCCGTGGCGAGGCTGCGTGCCAGCAACTCGGCGGAGAGCACCGCGGCATCCCGGGCGTCCGAGTGCGGGTTCTCCCTGTAGCCGACGAGTCCCTCGGCGAGAGCCGCCATCCGTGGCGTGAAGTTCGCGTGGAGGTCGAAGACGGCAAAGATCGGCAACCGTGCGGCGCCGGGAAGGGCTCGAATGCGGGCGAGGAGTTCTCCCTCCGCGTCGTCCGTCCCGGTCGTCACCATGGCGCCGTGGAGGGCGAGCCAGATGCCGTCGATGCCCTCGGCGATGGCTGGCCGGGCCACCGCCTCGAACGCGGTCCAGAAGTCCTCGAACACGGCGTGGTCGATCGTGCCCGAGGGCGTGGCCTGCGTCTCCAGCGCCGGGATCACGGTCCAGCCGTGGCGTTCGGCGACCTCGAGGAAGCCGTCGACGGTCGAGGCGTCGCCGCGTCGCGTCAGCAGTTCCTGGCCGGACCGCGTCCGCATGTCGGCGGCTCCGGTGATCTCCTCCAGAAAGGTGTGGGTCTCGTGGAAGAGACCGGCAAGGAGGATGCGTCGCGCCATCACGGTTCCATTCAGTGGCGGGGTGCGGTGAGAAGGCCCTGCCGCGCCTCCTCCAGGGTTTCGACCAGCAGCCGGCCGATGCGGTGACGCGCCTCCTCGCCCATGCGAGTGAGGGGGCCCGCGATGCTGACCGCCGCGACCGCGTCTCCCTTGCCGTCCAGCAGCGCAGCACCGACGCAGGCGGCGCCTTCCTCGTTTTCCTCCACCTCCTCCACGAAGCCGCGGCGGCGGCATTCGGTGAGGATGGCTTCCAGCCGGGCGGGATCGACGGTGGTGTGGGGGGTGAGCGGCACAAGCGGATGCAGGCCGAGGACCTGCCGGCGCGTCGCTTCGCTGCCGTAGGCGAGCAGCGCCCGCCCGCAGGCCGTGGAGTGGTAGGACGCGCGCGTGCCGGCATAGGAGGTGATGCGCAGCGACTGCGAGCCCTCGAGGCTGTCGACGATGATCACGTCGGTCGGACACGGCAGGGCGAGATTGACCGTCTCCCGCGTGACGGCGCAGAGTTTGACCAGATAGGGCCGCATGAAGCCCAGCAGGTCCGTGCGCCGCTCGACGGCGCGGCCGTAGGCGATGAACTCGACGCCGAGCCTGTAGGCGCCCTGGCCGGGGTTGTGCTCGACGAGGCCCACCTCGACCAGCGCCGTCGTCAGGTTGAAGGCCGTGGTCTTGGCGAGGCCGGTGCCCGCCGCGATGGCGCGGAGCGTGATCCAGCCGCCGTCGCCGGCCGCCAGCACGTCGAGGATCGCCTTGGCCCGCGCGATCGACTGGATCCGAGCCTCGGGCGCCGGGGCGGCCGCATCGGTGGTTCGCTGGCTCAACAAGCTCTCCCGGCGGGGCCTCCCGCCCCGGCTGCGCCGATGACGACTGCCGTCGTTCCACAATGTAGAACGATCATCAGCGTCGATCTCTTTTCACTACACTGCTGGTCTGCAGGATTTGCAACGGGAAAAATCACTAACGAAACCCCGTTGACAGTCCGCTGGCTGAAGTCGAACATGGATACAGACCAGCTATCTTACAATGTGGAACGCCTGCTGGTCCGTTCCGCTCGGGGCAGGGGAGGCCAGCGATGCGGATGTTCGTCGGCTCGTTGGCGACCGAGACGAACACGTTCGCGCCGCTGCCCGTAGGGCGCGCGGCGTTCGAGAACGCCTTCTACAAACCGCCGGGCCAGCACCCGGAGACCCCGACCCTCTGCACGGCCCCCGTGGTCGCTGCCCGCCGCCGCGCCAGGCAGGACGGGTTCGAACTCGTCGAGGGCACCAGCGCCTGGGCCGAGCCCGCAGGGCTCGTGTCGAAGGCCGGCTACGAGAGCCTGAGGGACGAGATCCTGGGCCAGCTGCGCGCGGCGATGCCCGTCGACATCGCGCTCTTCGGACTGCACGGCGCGATGGTGGCCGACGGCTACGAGGACTGCGAGGGGGACCTGCTCGCCCGCGCCCGTGAGATCGTCGGACCCAAGGCCGTCGTGGGCGCCGAGTACGATCTCCACTGCCATCTCACCGAGAAGCGCGTGGCGGCCTGCGACGTCGTCGTGCTCTTCAAGGAGTTTCCGCATACCGACTTCCTCGCCCGCGCCGAGGACCTCGTCGACCTCGCCATCCGCACCCGGCGCGGCGAGATCCACCCGACGATGGCGATGTTCGACTGCCGGACGCTGACCGGCGCCTTCATGACGAACCAGCCGATCGGCCGCGCCTTCGTCGACCGCATCATGGCGATGGAAGGCCACGACGGCGTGCTCTCGATCTCGCTCGCACACGGGTTCTCCGCCGGCGACGTGCCGGAGGTCGGGTTCCGGGTGCTGGTGACGACCGACGGGGATCGCGCGAAGGCGGCCGCCCTCGCCGAGAAGCTCGGGCGCGAGGTGCTTGCGATGGGGCGGGCGGCGACGCCGCGCCACTACAAGCCCGAGGAGGCGATCGAACTGGCGCGGAAGGCCACCGCGTGGCCGCAGGTGTTCGGCGACCGCTGGGACAGCCCCGGCGGCGGCGTGCCCGGCGACAGCACGATCATGATCGAGACGCTGCTTCATCATCCCGACGTGCCATCGGCCATCGGCGTCACGTGGGATCCCGTGGCCGTCGACCTGTGCCGGGCGGCGGGTCCCGGGAGCCGGCTCTGGCTGCGGATCGGCGGGAAGGCGACGCCGATCTCGGGGCCATCGCTGGACGTCGAGGTGGTCGTCAAGGCCGTCACCGACGATCTCGTCATCCCCTTCGAGCAGAGCTGGGTATCGCTGGGCGCCGCCGCGGCCGTGTCGGTCGGCGACGTGGACATCGTGCTGGGCAGCAAGCGCTCCCAGACCTTCAGCCCGCCGGCCTTCACCAACCTCGGCATCGACCTGTCGAAGAAGGCGATCGTGGTGGTGAAGTCGTCCAACCATTTCTCGGCGGCGTTCGCGCGCATCGCGCCCGCCATCAACTACCTCGATACAGGCGGGCCGTTCCCCTACGACCCGCTGAAGGTCACCTACCGGCGCGTGCGCCGGCCAATCGCGCCGCTGGACGCCGACCCATGGGCCTGAAACGCCTGCCGCTGCCGCCGCGCAACGGCGGCGAGATCGACGGCCTCGTGCTGGACGCCCTGACGAAGGGCATCCCGGACGCGGCGGGCCGCGTGCGGCTTGGCGAGGTCGGTGCGAAAGGCTGGAACATCTTCCGCGGCGACATCCCGCTGCCTGCCGCAGTGATGCGCGCCGACATCCTCGCGCGCAACAATGCGTGGATGGCCGCGTTCCTCGACGCCAACGGGCTGCTCATCGCCCCGCACGGCAAGACGACGATGGCGCCGCAGCTCTACGCCATGCAGCACGGGGCGGGGGCCTGGGCGATCACGGTCGCGACGACCCAGCAGATGGCCGTCGCCCGCCATTTCGGCTTCCCCCGGGTCATCATCGCCAACCAGCCGACCGGCCGGGCGGCCATCGACGCCTGCTTCGCGGCGCTCGCCGACCCTGCGTTCGAACTGCACGTCCTTGCTGACAGCCTCGCCTGCGTCTCCGCGCTCGCCGACGGAGCCCGGCGGGCAGGCTCGCGCCGGCCCCTCGGCGTTCTCGTGGAGATGGGCGTGCCCGGCGGGCGAACCGGGACCCGAACACGCGAGGAGGCGCTCGCCGTGGCGCGCGCGGTGGTGGCGGCGCCGGGGCTCGCGCTGACGGGCATCGAGTGCTTCGAAGGCATCCTGCCCGACACGCGCGCCGTCGACGCCATGCTCGACGACGTGCTCGCGGTGGCCGCTGCCGCGGTGTCCGAAGGCCTGTTCCCGCCGCGCATGCCCGTCGTCCTCAGCGCCGGCGGAAGCGCGTTCTACGACCGCGTGGGAGAGCGCTTCGGCCCGGCCCTCTTCGGGGACCGGCCGGTGCTGAAGGTCATCCGCAGCGGCTGCTACCTCACCCATGATGCCATCGGCTACGAGACGTCGCACGACCGGATCCTGCGGGAGACGTCGCTTCACCTTCCGCCGGGGCGACTGACGGCGGCGCTGGAGGTCTGGACCTCCGTGCAGTCGCGACCCGAACCGGGCAAGGCGATCCTGACGGCCGGCAAGCGCGACGTCAGCCACGACTCGCACCTGCCCATCCCCACCGCGTGGTTCCGGCCGGGCGGCGGCATGGACGCGCCGCAGCCCCTCCCGCCGGGGCACGTCGTCTCTGGCCTCAACGACCAGCACGCCCATCTGACGCTCCCGGCGGACAGCCCGCTCGCCGTGGGCGACATGGTGTCCCTCGGGATCGCCCATCCCTGCACGACCTTCGACAAGTGGGACGTCCTTCTCGTCGTCGACGCGGAGGGAACGGTCGTCGATGCGGTGAAGACATACTTCTAGGAGCCCGGGATGCGCATCGGCCTGATCCACGTCGCCCAGGAGACGAATGACTTCAACCCCCAGCTCACGACGCTGCGGGACTACCAGTCGTTCGGCCTGCACCTCGGGCAGGAGGTGATCGACAAGTCGGGCGGCCTCGGGCAGGTCGGCGGCCATCTGGCCGCCATCGCCGAGGCTGGCGGCGGAATCGAGACGGTCCCCATCGTGCGTGCCCACGCGGTGGCCGGGGGGCGGATCGACACCCACTCCCGCCGGTACTTCCTCGACCTCATGGCCAACGGGCTGCGCAAGGCCGGCAAGCTCGACGGTCTCCATCTCCAGTTGCACGGAGCCTGTGCCGCCGAGGGCCTCGACGATGTCGAGGGCGAACAGGCTGCGCTGTGCCGGGAGATCCTGGGGCCGGACGTGCCGATCGTGCTCGGCCTCGACCACCACGCCAACGTCACGCGGCTGATGGTCGATTCGGTCGACGCCATCGTCGGCCACAGGACCCAGCCGCACGATCTCTTCGACACCGGCCTGATCGGCATGCGGCTCCTCATCCGCATCCTGCGCGAGGGACTGAAGCCGGTGATCGCCCACCGCAAGATCCCGCTGGTCACGCACCAGGAGAAGTTCCTGACGGCGCACGGCCCGATGAAGGCGTGGTTCGACCGCGCCCGGGCCATGGAGACGGATCCTCGCGTGCTGCAGGCCGCTCCGTTCCCGATGCAGCCTTGGCTCGACGTGGACGAGGGAGGATGGACCGCGGTCGTCGTCACGAATGGTGACCGCGCGCTCGCCGAGCGGCTGGCCGACGACCTCGCCGATCATGCGTGGAGCCTGCGCGACGCCTTCCTCGAGCGCGAGGCCATCGCCATCGACGACGCCGTGCGCATGGCCGACGCCGAGCCGAAGGGGCTCGTGGTGCTGAGCGACACGGGAGACACCGTGTTCGGAGGCTCTGCGGGAGACAGCAACCTGCTGCTGGAGTCGATGCTGCGGCTGAAGATCCGCGGTCCGGCCCTCATCCCTCTCATCTCGCCCCAGGTCGTCGCGCGCCTCTGGGAGGCAGGGGAGGGTGCCACCGTCACCCTGACGGTGGGCGGGGAGACGGCGAGCCGGTTCTTCAAGCCGCTGGAGGTCACCGGACGCGTCCGCATGCTCCGCGAGGGGCTGATCAAGATGTCCGGCTACCAGCATGGCGAGATCGACATGGGCCGCACCGCGGTCTTCGAGGTCGGGCCCGTGACGCTGCTGGTCAGCGAGCTCAGGGGCGTGGCGGGCAACGTGCCCGACGTCTACCGCGTCCACGGCCTCGAGCCGACGGACTTCAAGATGGCGGTGCTCAAGACGGCCTCGAACTTCCAGTACTTCGGGTCGATCACGTCGCGCGTGATCCGTGCCGACACGACGGGTCCGGGACAGTCGGACGTCTACACGCTGCCCTGGCAGCGGCTGCCCCGGCCGATCTATCCGCTCGAAACCTTCACCGACCGCAATGCCGCAAGAACATCGCCGCGGCCTGCGACGCCCTGACGCCCAGCCCACCGCCTCAACAGAAGGATGCAGGACATGAAGCAAAGCTTCTCAAGGTTGCGCCGCATCGCAGGCGCCTTGGCCATCGGAACGATGCTCGTCTCCGCGGCTCCCGCCTCGGCCCAGCAGGTATCCGGAGGCACGCTGCGCGTGGCGGTGATCGCCGACATCGCCAATTTCGATCCGCACCAGTTCTCGTTCGTCAACGCCACGCTGATCAAGAACCTCTACGACAGCCTCATCGAGTACACGCCCGACGGGAAGGCGATCCCGAGCCTCGCGGAATCGTGGCAGATCGCGCCCGACTCGAAGTCGGTGACGCTGTTTCTGCGCAAGGACGTGAAGTTCCATGGCGGCGGCGCCTTCAACGCAGAGGCGGTGGCCGCGAACCTCAAGAAGGCGGCCGATCCCAAGCTCGGCAAGAACCTCTATGCCACGATGTCGATCGTCGACGGGTGGTCCGTCGTCGATCCGTCCACCATCAAGGTGACCTTCAAGACGCCGGTTCCCGAGCGCCAGATCACCGACCTCTTCCAGTTCATGACGATCATCGATCCGGCCGGGATCGACACGGTCGAGCAGAAGCCCGCAGGTTCGGGCGCCTACGTGCTGGCGGAGCGGGTCGTGGGCCAGCGCATCAAGCTCGCCGCAAACCCGAATTACTGGCGCCAGGGCCAGCCGGTGTCCAAGGACGTGGAGATCACGATCTTCTCGCAGGATGCGGCGGCGACGGCGGCGCTCGAATCCGGCGGCGTGGACGTGATCTACGGCGGCACCGCGCGCAGCGCGGCGCGGCTGAAGTCGGCCGACTACCCGGTGCTGTCCGGCCCCGGGCCTCTGGTGCAGGTGTTCCGCATCAACGCCACGCGCGGACCGTTCAAGAACGCCAAGTTCCGGCAGGCCTTCAACTACCTGATGGAGCGCGACGCGATCCTGAAGGCCGGCTACGCGGGCCTCGGCGAGGTCGTGGCGCTGCCGTGGGCGCCGTCGAGCCCGGCCCATGACCCGAGCTACGCGAAGACCTATGCCTTCAACCTCGACAAGGCCAAGGAACTGCTTGCCGCCTCGGGCCTGAGCGCGGCCGACATGAGCGCGTGGAAGCTGGTGGTCAACGCCGGCAGCCAGCCCGACGTCGTGATCAGCCAGATCGTCCAGGCCACCCTCAAGAAGGTGGGCATCGACATCCAGCTCGACATGAAGGAAGGCTCGGAGCTGGTCGACACCATGCTGCAAGGTCGTTTCGACGCCATCTTCGGCGGCGTCGGCAACATCCAGAAGTTCCCCTCCCGCCTCGCCACCAACAGCATCTATCGCACGGTGAACAATCCCGTGCTCGGCAACCCGCACCCCTTCCCGGAGTACGTGGCGGCCATCGAGCGCGTGAACACCACCGTCGGCAGCGGTCCGGAGGTGAAGGCCGCCTACGACAACCTGAACAAGGTGCTGGTGGAGACGTCGTTCGGCATCCCCACGAATACCTACGACCAGGGGATCATCGTCACGGGCAAGAACGTCGCGGGCTTCACCTACGACATGGACAACATGCTGGTGCTGCGCACGACCGGGTTCAAGAAGTGATGCTGCAGGCCGGACGGGCGGGAAGCGGCACGACCGCCCCCGTCCTGTCCATCCGGGGTCTCGACGTCACGTTCGTGGGATCGGGCAAGCCGATCCACGCGGTGCGTGGCGTCGACCTCGACGTGCACGAGAACGAGGTGCTCGGGATCGTCGGCGAGTCCGGCTCCGGCAAGAGCGTGACGGCGCTGGCTGCGGCCGGGCTGCTGCCGCGCAATGCGCAGATCGGTGGGTCGATCCTCCTGGGCGGGGAGGAGGTGGTGGGCGCGGATCCGGCAACCCTCCGTCGCCTGCGGGGCCAGGACATCGGCGTCGTCTTCCAGGACCCGTCGACCACGCTCAACCCCCTGCTCCCCGTGGGGCGGCAGATCGTCGAAGGCGAGATCGCCCACGGGCGCCTTGCCGCTTCCGCAGGACCTGCCCGCGCGGTCGAGCTGCTGCGGGAAGTGGACATCGCCGATCCCGCGAACCGCGCGCAGCAGTACCCGTTCCAGTTCTCCGGCGGCATGCGTCAGCGCGCCGTGATCGCCATGGCGATGGCGGGACGGCCCCGCGTGATCATCGCCGACGAGCCGACCACAGCCCTCGACGTCACCGTGCAGGCACAGGTGCTGGCGCTCCTCGCGGCCCGGCAGAAGGAGACGGGGGCCGCCGTCGTCCTCATCACGCATGACCTCGGCGTGGTGGCGGAGGTCGCCCACCGCATCGCGGTCATGTATGGCGGGCGCATCGTCGAGACGGGGACGGTGCGGGAGATCTTCAGCCAGCCCCGACATCCCTACACGGCCGCGCTGCTGCGCAGCGCGCCGCGCATCGACGTCACCGGCGACCGGCTCGACCCGATCCCGGGTCAGCCCCCCACACCGACCGACATGCCGTCCGGGTGCGCCTTCCACCCGCGCTGCGCGCTCGGCGAGGGGCGTCCCCGCTGCCGCTCGGAGGAACCTCCGCTGCGGCGGCTGGAGGGGACGCGCCACGCGGCGTGCCATTTCGCGGAGGAGGTCCCCCGTCCCGGGCGCCCCGATGGAATCCCGGCGACCGCGCGGGAGGTCGGAACTGCGCCAGCAGCGGAGCCGCTTCTCACTGTCACCAACCTCAAGGTGCACTTCCCCATCCGGGCGGGGCTGTTGAAGCGAGTGGTCCGCACCGTCCGCGCGGCGGACGGCGTGACGCTGACGGTGGCGCCCGGCGAGACGCTCGGTCTCGTCGGCGAGAGCGGGTGCGGCAAGACAACCACGGGCCGCGCGATCATGGGCCTCGTCCCCTCCACCGGCGGCAGCATCCGCTTCGACGGCCAGGAAATCCGAGGCCTCCCGCGTGGCGACATGCGCGGCGTGCGACGGCGCATGCAGTACGTGTTCCAGGATCCGTTCTCCTCGCTCAATCCGATGCTCAGCGTCGGGGAGGCCGTGGCCGAGCCGCTGCGCATCCATGGCCTCTACGACGAGATGGGCGGGGACGCCTGGATCGCTCGCCTTTTCGAGATGGTGGGGCTCTCCCCCTCCGTCGCGCATCGATACCCGCGCGAGTTCTCCGGCGGACAGAAGCAGCGGATCGGCATCGCTCGCGCGCTGTCGCTGAAGCCGAAGCTGCTCATCCTCGACGAACCGGTGGCCTCGCTCGACGTCTCGATCCAGGCGCAGGTGGTCAACCTCCTGCAGGATCTCCAGCGGGACCTCGGACTGGCCTACCTGTTCATCGCCCACGACCTCTCTGTCGTGAAGCATATCTCGGACCGGGTGGCCGTCATGTATCTCGGCCGCGTGGTGGAGGAGGGCGCCAAGCGCGACGTCTACGGAGCGCCGGTCCATCCCTACACGCAGGCGTTGCTCTCGGCCGTTCCCGTCGTCGACGCGGCGGTACAGGGGCGCACGGCGCGCATCGTGCTGGAGGGCGAGATTCCCGATCCGGCGTCGCCGCCGTCGGGCTGTCATTTCCATCCGCGCTGCTTCCGGGCGACCGCCCTCTGCCGCACGGCGGCGCCTGCATTCGGCCCGGTCACCGGCAGCCGCAGCAGGGCAGCCTGCCACCATCCGGGGGCGACGCCATGAGCAGCGGGCTCCTGGTTGCCGCCGCCCGTGTCGCCCGCCGCGTCGTCGCGCGGCCGGGCGCGGCACTCAGCGTCGCCTTCCTCGCCGGACTCTCACTGCTCGCCGCCTGCGCCGGTCTCCTCGGCCTCGACCCCCTGACGCAGGATTTCGTGAGCATGCTCGAGGGGCCCTCCCGCGAGCACTGGTTCGGCACGGACGAACTGGGGCGCGACATCCTCGCCCGCGTGATCTACGGCGCCCGCACGTCGCTCGCCACGGCCGCCGGCGCGGTGCTGCTCGCCGCCTCCATCGGCGTGCCGATCGGGCTCGTCGCCGGTTTCTTTGGCGGGTGGCGCGACGCGGTGCTGATGCGCCTCGTCGACCTTCTCCTCGCCCTTCCCGGCATCATGCTGGCCCTCGCGCTCATCGCCGTTCTCGGCCGCAGCCAGGCGGCGGCACTCGTCGCGGTCGGCATCACCGGCGTGCCGACCTTCGCGCGCGTGGCGCGGGCGCAGGTGCTCTCTCTCAGGCGGCGCGACTTCGTGACGGCGGTCGAGGCCTTCGGGGCGTCGTCGTCCTACACGATGTTCCGCACCATCCTGCCCAACTCGTGGAGCCCGATCCTCACGCAGATGGTCGTGCTCTCGTCCGTGGCGATCCTGCTCGAGGCGGCGCTGTCCTTCCTCGGCGTCGGCATTCCGCCGCCTACGCCGAGCTGGGGCGAGATGCTGCGCACCGGGAAGGAGTACCTCCACGATGCGCCGACCTTCGCCGTGCTGCCGGGCCTCGCGCTGACGCTCACCATCCTCGCGTTCGACACGATCGGGCGGGCGCTCTCCAGCGTGCTGGAAGGGCGCGACACGGTCGTCGCGGCACAACCGGGGAGGGAGGCGAGATGATCGGCTTCATCCTGCGCCGGCTGCTTCACCTTGTGCCCGTGCTGATTGCGGCGTCGGCCCTGATCTTCTTCATGATGTACGCCGTGCCGGGCGGCCCGGTCGGCGTGCTCGTGGGCGAGAATGCGACGCCCGAGCAGATCGCCGAGGTGACACGCCGCTTCGGCCTCGACCGGCCGGTCGTGCTGCAATACTTCGACTGGTTGTGGCGGGCGCTGAATGGCGACCTCGGCGTGTCCCTGCACAGCCGCGTGCCGGTGATGCAACTCATCGGCGAGCGACTTCCGGCGACACTCCAGCTCGCCGCGACGGCCACCGTCGTGGGGCTTGCGCTCGGCATCCCGATGGCGCTCGCCAGTGCCCTCGCCCAGGGCTCCTGGCTCGACCGCCTCCTCAGCGGCTGGAGCGCGCTCGCGCTCGGCGTGCCGACCTTCTGGGTCGGCATCCTGCTGATCCTGCTCTTCGCCGTGGAGTTGCGCCTGCTCCCGGCGGCATCGGCCTACGTTCCGTTCTGGGAGTCGCCGCTCGCCATGCTCCGGGCGACGATCCTGCCCGCCGCGACCCTCGGGCTCTACGTGTCCGGCATCTTCGCCCGCTTCCTGCGCGGCTCGCTGATCGCCGAACTCAATGCGGACTATGTGAGGACGGCGCGCTCCAAGGGCCTCACCGAGGGCGTCATCGTGGCGCGCCACGTCATGCGCAACGCCATGCTGCCGTTCATCACCATCGTCGGCATCATGCTCGCGGGATTCATCGGCGGGGCAGTCGTCACGGAGGCCGTGTTCACCTATCCCGGCATGGGCCGGCTCGTGATCCAGGCCATCAGCAGCCGCGACTATCCGCTGATCCAGGGCTCGATCCTGGTCATCCTCGCGATCTACATCCTGATCAACCTGATGGTCGACGTGCTCTATGTCTACATCGACCCGAGGATCGACTATGACTGACCCCCGGGCGGCCGAGGCCGCCGATGCGTGGACGCCCACGACGCTTTTCGGTCTGGCCGGGCAGGTGGCGGTCGTCACCGCTTCGACGCGTGGGCTCGGCTGGGCGATGGCACAGGCGATCGCGGGCGCCGGCGCTCATGTCGTTCTTAACGGTCGGGACGCCGCTCTCCTCCGCGATCGCGTGGCGGAGCTCCGCGCGAGAGGCGGCAGCGCGGAGGGGATTTCGTTCGACGCCACCTCGGGCCGGGAGGGTGGGGACGCGCTCGCGGACATTGCCGCAAGGCACGGCCGCCTCGACATTCTCGTCAGCAACGCGGCGGCGTCCCTGCGCAAGCCCGTCACCGAGATGACCGACGAAGAATGGGAGCGCGACATCGCGGCCAATCTCACCGGCGGGTTCAGGCTGGCCCGCGAGGCGGCGCGGATCATGTCCGCCGCCGGGTACGGCCGCATCCTCTTCACCTCGTCGATCAACGGCATGATCGTGCGGCCCGGGATGGCCGGCTATGCCGCGGCCAAGACCGGGCTCTTCGGCCTCGTGCGCGGGCTCGCCGTCGAGGTGGCAGCGCGCGGCGTGACGGTGAACGCCATCGCCCCGGGCTACTTCCTCACCGACGGCAATGCGAAGACGCGTGCGGCCGATCCGTCCTTCCACGACCGGATCGCGGCACGCATCCCGGCCGGCCGGTGGGGGCGGCCTCCCGAACTGGCCGCTGCGGCGCTCTATCTCGTGTCGCCCGCCGCGTCGTTCACCACGGGGACGGTGCTGACCGTCGACGGCGGCATGACGGTGTCGATCTAGACGGTTTCGGGGCCCGCGCCGCTTCAGGCCGCGGACCGGCGCGCCAAGGGGACCGGACGGCGCTGATCTCGCCCTTCCGGGCCTGCCGGGGGCGCGGCGGAGGGATTCTTGGTCCGGCGTGACGGCGTCTCGAACCGGTCGACCATCTCCGACAGGGCCTCGATCCGGTGAGAAAGCGACAGGGCCGAGGCTGAACTCGCCTCGGCGAGGCCTGCGTTCTGTTGCGTGATCTCGTCCATGTGGGCCACGGCCTGGCTCATCTCCTGGATGCCGTTGGCCTGCTCGGCGGATGCCGCCGAGATCTCCTCGACGCTCGCCGCGACCTTCTTCGACGCCTCCACGATGCGCCCGAGCGTCACGCCCGCGTCGCGCACGAGGCGGACGCCCTCGCCGATGGCGACCGTGGACGACGAGATCAGGCCGCCGATGTCCTTGGCCGCCTCCGACGAGCGCTGGGCCAGCGTCCGCACCTCGGCGGCGACGACGGCGAAGCCCTTGCCGGCGTCGCCCGCGCGGGCTGCCTCGACCGCGGCGTTAAGGGCGAGGAGGTTCGTCTGGAAGGCGATCTCCTCGATGACGGTGGTGATCTCGGTGATCTTCGCCGAGGCCTGCTCGATGCGTGTCATCGCATCGACCGCGTTGCCGACGATCAGACCGCCTTCCTGAGCCACGCCGCGAGCCTCCTCCGCGTAGCCGACGGCGTGGCGCGAGGCCTGGGCGCTCGTCTTGACGGAGGCGGCGAGTTCCTCGGTCGTGGCGGCGGTCTGTTCGAGGGCCGATGCCTGCTGCTCGGTCCGCGCGGCGAGGTTCTGGCTGCCCTCGGTGATCTCCTGGAAGGCCATGAGCATGCTGCGGGCCGCGACCTGCACCTCGTCGAGGATGCCGGCCATCGCATCGACGAGGTCGTTCACGCCGCCGCCCAGCGCCGCGAGGTCCTCGCCAGCCTCGGGACCGGCGGAAACCCGCTTGGTCAGGTCCCTGGCGCGCGCGGCCTCGACCACGGCGCCGATCTGACTCATGACGCCTTCGAGCGCCATGCGATGCTTCACCTGTGCGGTGATGTCGGTCGCGAACTTGACGATCTGGCTGGGTTTGCCCTCCGCGTCGAGGATCGGATTGTAGGTGGCCTGCATCCAGACCTCTCGACCGCCCTTGGCGAGCCTGCAGTACTGGCGTGCGTCGTACTCCCCGGCGCGCAGATGGGCCCAGAATGACTGGTAGTCAGGACTGTTCCGCTCCGGGGCGGGCACGAACATGCTGTGATGCCTGCCGCGGACTTCGTCGAGGCCGTAGCCCATGGTGCGAAGGAAGTTGTCGTTGGCTTCGACGATCGTTCCGTCGAGATTGAAGATGGCGACGGCCTGAGACCGGCTGATGGCCTTGTTGAGCCCCTCGAAAAGCGCGTCGCGCGCCTTCTGCCCCGTGATGTCGGTGGCGAACTTGACGACCTTCTTCACCCGGCCGGACCGGTCGACGATGGGGTTGTAGCTCGCCTGGAGCCAGATGCCGGTGCCGTCCTTGCGGATGCGCCTGTACTGCGCCACCTCGAAGTGATTGGCGCCCAGGCGTTCCCAGAACTGGCGGTACTCGGTCCCCTGCGCGTAGGTCTTGTCGACGAAGAGGCTGTGGTGGCGCCCCCGGATCTCGTCGAGGGTGTAGCCCATGGTGGCGAGGAAGTTGGAGTTGGCCGTGAGGATCGTGCCATCCGGCGCGAACTCGATCATGGCCTGCGAACGGTCGATGGCGGATACGAGCTCTCCGAGGCTCGACGCGCCCCACGAGAACGGCAGACGAAGCACGATGGCAACCCCCGATGCTTTCAAGTCACGGAGACATGTTGGGGATTAAGAACTTAAGGAAGAATGCTGCCGATTGGCCGAAAATTTTCCCTTCCGTGGGATTCCATCGGCTCTGGAGGTGTCATTCATCTATCCGAGGTCAGTAAAACTACGAAGAAGCGAGCGTAGTGGCCGCAACCTTCGTTGAAACGTCAGCGAGCCACGTTGTTGGCAGGCGTGCAGAACGCCGTCGCGGCCGTGCGCACCGTCGTAAGGGCGAACTCGTCTGCGCCGACGGCCTCAGATGGACAGTCCGCCGAGCGACTTTCCGCCGTCGACGAAGAGCGTCTGGCCGGTGATGAAGCTCGTCCGCGGCGAGGCGAGGAAGGACACAGCGTGTGCGATCTCCGCGGGCGAAGCCGCCTTGCCGGCGGGCTCCAGCGCCTCCCATGCCTTGAACATCTCGGGCGGTGCGGAGCGGGTCATCGGCGTGTCGGTGAAGCCCGGCGCGACCGAGTTGACGGCGATGCGCGCGGCGCGCAATTCCATCGCCATGGCGCGGGTCAGGCCGACGACGGCGGCCTTCGAGGCGACGTAGTGGGCGAAGCGCGTCCCGCCGAGCGAGCCGCGCGAGGAGATGGTGACGATCCGCCCTCCGGCCTGCATCCGACGCGCCGCCTCCTGGGCGGGAATGAACGTGCCGATGACGTTGACCTCGAGCATCCGCCGGAAAGCGTCGTCGGTCAGGTCGAGAAAGGCGGCGTCGTTGTAGATGCCGGCGGCACACACGACGACGTCGACCCGCGGCCGCGCCGAGAACACCGCCGAGACGGCCTCCCGGTCGCAGACGTCGACGGGCGCGGCGGCGACGTCGAGGCCTGCGCGGCATAGATCCGCCACCGCTGTCTCGAGGCGATCCGCCGTGCGGTCCATTGCGACGACCTGGAACCCGTCCTCCGCCAGGCGCCGGACGATGGCGAGCCCGATGCCCTGGGCACCGCCGGTGACGAAGGCGATCTCGCGCATGGCCGCGTCCCTCACTGGTAGCCGAAGAACCGCGGGAGAAAGAGGGTGATCGAAGGGAACCACGTCAGGAGGGCGAGCAGCGCAACGAGGCTCAGCACGAACGGCCAGATCTCCCGGATGATCGCTCCCAGCGGCACCCGTGTCAGCGAGGCCATGACGAACAGGAGCAGGCCGTAAGGCGGGGTGATCAGGCCGATCATGAAGTTCAGCGTAACCACGATGCCGAAGTAGGTGAGGTCGATGCCCAGCGCCCTCGCGCTCGGGATGAGCAGCGGCACGAACACCAGCATCATCACCGAAGCGTCCAGCAGGCAGCCCAGGACCAGGAAGAAGAGGTTCACGACCAGCATGAACCCCATCGGCGAGAGCTGCATGGCCGCGATGGCGTTGACGAGGCTCTCGGCCAGCCGTTCGTTGGCGATGGCGTAGTTGAGGATGAAGGCGCTCGCCACCAGCAGCATCGTCGTGGCCGTCTGCTTGGCCGTCTCGAACAGGACGCCCTGGAACACCGGCAGGTTGATGCGACGGTAGATGCCCGCGCCCAGGACCAATGCCCAGAAGGCTGCGACGGCGGCGGCCTCGGTGGGCGTGAACAGTCCGGAAAAGATTCCACCCAGCAGCACGACGGGCAAAGTGAAGGAGAGTGCGGAGCGCGCGAAGATGCGCGGCGCCTCCCGCAATGGCACTGCCTCGCCCACCGGCAGGCCCCGACGCCCGGCGATGATCCGGATCGCGATCATCAGGGCGCCGCCCATGAGGATGCCGGGGACGATGCCCGCGAGAAACAGCGCCCCGATCGAGGCGCCGGAAAGCAGCGCGTAGATGACGAGAGGAATGGAGGGCGGGATGATTGGCGCGATCGTCGCGGCTGCCGCCGTGATCGCACATGCGAGGCCCGCCGGGTACTTTCCGGTCTCCCGCATCATGCGCGTGGCGACGAGGCCCGGCCCGGCCGCGTCCGTGATGGCGCTGCCGCTGATGCCGGAGAAGATCATGCTTGCCAGCACCGTGACATGACCGATACCGCCGCGGAAGCGCCCGACCAGCACGTTGGCGGCGGCGAAGAGCCGGTCGCTGATGGTGGCCGCGTTCATGATGTTCGCGGCGAGGATGAACATGGGGATGGCGACGAGGACATACATCGCCGTCATCTGGCTCATCACCTGTCCCACGAGCAGGCCGATGTCCTGGCGCGTGGCGAACAGGTAGGAGGCACCGCCCGCGAACATGACGAGCGCCAAGGGCAGGCGAAGGAGGGCGCCGAACAAGACCGACGCGAGAAGGGCCCACAAACCTGTTGTCACTGTTCACCCTCTGCCGTGGTGCCGTTCCAGCGGTCGAGCTCGGCGCGCCAGCGCGGCGAGACCAGCTCGCGGAGGGACCATGCGAACCGCAGGACGATGACGGCGAAGAAGAGGGGGTAGATCGCGTAGACCCAGTCGAGACGCAACTGCAGTGAGTCACTGCGCTCGCGCCAGAGGAAGAGGGTGTAGTCCACCATCCCCGGGAGCGCCGCTCCCATCAGGATGACGAAAGCGGTGCCCCCGATGAGGAGGCTGGCCCTCTGGAGCGACGGCTTCAGGTTCGTGAACACGACGTCGAAGGCGATGTGTTCGGGCCAGCGCAGGACGAACGCGGCGGTCCAGAAGGTCGACCAAGTGCAAAGCAGCGTGACGGCCTCATCGATCCAGCTCACCGGCCGGTTGGCGAGGCGCAGCGCCACCCCCACCACGAAGAGCAGAAACACGACCCCCATGCTCCAGGCCGCCACGAGCCCCGCGAAGCGACGGGCGTTTTCGCGCCAGCCGGACGGCGTGGATCCCTCGTGGCTCGTCATGGATGCCTCTCCGCCATGTTGCCGGGCGCCCGGCACGACCTGTGGTTCCGCAGGTCCCCGACCGAGGGACTCCCGCAGAGAACGGCTGCGACGATGAATCGGGACGAGGACCGGCGGGCGCTCTTCGCGACCCGCCGGTTCATGAGATCTGCTACTTCACGGCCTCGACGCGGGCCTGCAGGCCGGGCTTCCACTTGTCCATGAGTCCGGCCTTCTTGTACTGCTCCATCACGGCGGCCTTGAAGGCGGCCACGTCGGGCTCGACCACGACGATGCCGGCGGCCTTGAAGGTGTCGATGGCGTCCTTCTCGTCCTTCAGGGTCTTCGCGATCTGCATGTCGGCCGCCTCGCGCGCCGCGGCGCGCAACTCGGCCTGCTGGTCGGGCGTCAGCTTGTCGAAGACGGGCTTGGCGATGGCGATGAACACCGGCTGGACGAGGTGGCGCGTCAGGATGACCTGCTTGGTCACCTCCTGGAACTTCCAGTCGCGGGTCATGTTCGTCGGATTGTCCTGCGCGTCGATCGCGCCGGTCTTCAGCGCCAGGTAGACCTCGGTGATCGGCATGGAGACCGACGTCGCGCCGAGCGCGTTGGCGAGCATCTGGAAGGCCGGGCCGGGCGGCATGCGCATCTTCACGCCGCCGAGGTCGTTAGGCGCCTTGACCGGCTTGTCGGAGCGCAGGTTGACGGTGCGTGTGCCGAGATAGGCCGTGTCGAGGATGACGATGCCCATCTTCGCGGCCACGTCGTCGGCGAACTCCTTGCCCACGTCGCTGCGGAAAGTCTTGATCAGGTGGTCCGGGTCCCGGAACAGGTATGCGGCGCTGAACACGCCGTACTCGGGCAGCTGCCCCTCGATCTCGAAGGTGACGGGGCTCGCCATCTCGAGGTTGCCGCGCTGCATCGCGGGGAGTTCCGTCCCCTGCCGGAATAGCGCGCTGGCCGGGTGTACGGACACCTTGATCTGGCCGGGAAACTTCGCCTCCATCAGCTGCTTGATCTGGCGGAAGGCGTCGCTCAGCGGAGAGTTCTCCGGCGCGGCCGTGGAGACGCGGATTTCGGTCTGCGCCACGGCCGGCGCGGCGGCGAGCGGCAGGGCGACCGCGAGGGCGGCCGCGAATGTCCGGAAGTGTCTCATGTCGGTGTCCCCTCTCGGTCTTCGTCCTGAGCGTTGGTTTTTCAGCGTGGGTCCTGGATGGTGACGGCGAAGGACCCGATCCCCTCGATCGCGACCTCGACCTGGTCGCCGACCTTCAGGAAGGTCTGCTTCGGCACCCCCACGCCCGCGGGCGTGCCGGTGAGGAGCAGGTCGCCCGGGTCGAGCGTCATGATGCGCGAGGCTGTTGCGATCTGCTCGGCGACGGTGAAGATCATGTCGGTTGACCGCCCGTCCTGCTTCACGTCGCCGTTGACGGACAGCCTGAGGCCGACGTCCTGCGGATCCGGCAGGGCCGACGCGGGCACAATGCGCGGGCCGAGCGGGCAGCAGGTGTCGTTGGCTTTCCCCGCCACCCAGTCCAGCTTGTAGAAGGTCTCGGGGGCGCGGTTGTGGTCGCGGGCCGAGAAGTCGATCGCGACCGTCCATCCCGCCACGTGGCTCAGTGCGGTGTCGGGCGAGACGTTGCGGGCACGGCGGCCGATGACGGCGGCGAGCTCGATCTCCCAGTCGAAGGCCTTCGTGCCGATGGGCATGTGCACGGTAGGGCCTTCGCCCACCACGGCATTGCGCGGCGGCTTCATGAAGAAGAACAGCCGCTGGTCCTCCTTCTTGGCGCCGGGCATGCCCATCTCGGCCAGGTGGTCGAAATAGTTCGCGCCGGCGCAGAGGATCTTTCCCGGATAGAGCAGGGGCGCCAGCCGACGGGTGGGTGTCACACGGTCCGCCTCGGCCACGGCGTCGGCGGCGCGCGGCAGCGCGGCCTCGGCGGCCGGCCAGTCATCGAACAACGACGCGACGCTGCTGTGGCCCGGCATCCCCACGCGAGCCAGCGAGGGCTCCAGGGCGAATAGCCCTCCGGATGTCTCGAGGCACGCGACGGTCTTGCCGTTCGCCTCGACCGTCGCCAGGGACCAGGAACCTGCCGGCATCACTATCTTGCTCCACTTGCCATAACAGGAAGATGATTTTATAAAATGAGCCTGTCAACATGAATTCCGGGGCCATGACCGACACCCTCGCCGGACGATCCAACACCGAGCGTGCCTATCAGCGGCTGCGGCAGGAGATCCTGCACGGCGACCTGATGCCGGGCGACCGGCTGACCGCGGCGGACCTCCAGGACCGCTTCGCCCTTGGCCTCACGCCCATCCGGGAGGCGCTCATGCGCCTGTCGGCGGAAGGCCTCGTCGACGCGGAGACACACCGGGGGGCTCGCGTGGCCGACGTGTCCCCCATGGCTCTGGCCGACCTCATGTCGACCCGCCGCGCCATCGAGCGCCTGTGCCTCGCCGCCTCGATCGCCCGTGGCGATGCGGCGTGGGAAGCCGACGTGGTCGCCGCGATGCACCTTCTCTCGCGCACCCCGCTGCCGTCCGGACCAGACGACCGCGAGGGTGCCGCCGCTTGGGAGGTCCAGCACCGGCGGTTCCATCTCGCGCTCGTGAGCGCCTGCGGTTCGGAGTGGCTGCTGCGGTTCTGGTCGACACTGGCCGATCACTCGGAGCGGTTCCGCAAGCTGCGCCTCCTGAACCGCCATGCTGCGGAGGCGGAAGTGCGGGACGTCAACGCCGAGCACCGCGCCATCATGGCCGCCGTGCTCGACCGCGACGTCGAGACGGCGACTGCGCTGATGGACAGGCATCTGGTGGCGACGGAGCAGTCCGTCGCGCGCCTTCTCGAGGCGGGATACGACGGACACGGGGGAGCAGCGTCATGATCGTGCGTTCGGCAGTGCTGGAGGGACGCGTGGCGCCCGGACGCGAGGCCGCCTTCGATGCCGCCATGGCCGGCGACGTCGTCGCCGCCATCCGCCGCTACCCGGGTCTCGTCGACGTCCGGCTGCGTCGTCCCGTCGAGAGAGAGGAGGGTGCGCCACCCGTCTGCATGGTCTTCGATCTCCATTTCAAAACCCTGCAGGCGATGAAGGACGCTCTCGCCAGCCCCATCCGGCAGGAGGT
Source organism: Alsobacter sp. R-9 (assembly GCF_054612375.1). NCBI lineage: Bacteria > Pseudomonadati > Pseudomonadota > Alphaproteobacteria > Hyphomicrobiales > Alsobacteraceae > Alsobacter > Alsobacter sp. R-9. Next base: position 277,373 of record NZ_JBTSWJ010000001.1, read on the forward strand.
GCGCGGCGTGATCGGGGCTGCGATGAAGGACTTCGAGGGTCGCGTCTATCACCTCGTGCTTGAGGAGGCCCGGTGACTCACGCCGTCCTCGTCACCGGGGCCGGTGTCGTCGGGCGCCTGACCGCGGAGGCCCTCGCCGCGAGGGGGGACGCGGTCGTCCTCGTCGACGTCCGGAAACCGGACCGTGACCTGCGGTCCGGCATCGCCTTCGCGATCTGCGACGTGGCGGATGCCGACGCGCTCGGCGACGTCGTCGCCCGCCACGGCTGCAGGTCCATCATACATACCGCCGCGGTGCTCTCGACCGGCATCCGGCAGGATCCCGTGCGGGGCGTTGCGGTCAACGTGCTCGGAACGGCGAACGTGCTGGACGTCGCCCGCCGCTGCGGCGTCGGCCGCGTCGTGCTGGCGAGTTCCACGACGGTCGGCTACACGACCTTCGCGCGCGGCGGCGACCACGCGGACGGCGTGCGCGAGGACCTCGCCTTGCGGATCGTGTCCGAGCGTCCGGCGAGCATCTACGCCGCCACGAAGCTGTGCGGAGAGCATCTCGGCCTGCTCTACGCCGATCTCTACGGCGTCGACACGGTGATCCTCCGCTACGGCGCAGTGCTCGGCGGCGATCTCGACCGGCCGACCAGCGTGCCGGGCCGGCTTCTCGCACGGCTCGTCGAGGGCGCTCGACGCGGCGAGACGGTCGTGCTGGACGATCCCTACTTGGCGTGGGGCGGGATGGAGGAATTCGTCGACGCCCGCGACTGTGCCGGAGCGAACGTCCACGCGCTGGACGCTTCGTCGCCGCGCCAGCGCGTCTACAACGTCGGCACGGGCGAGGCGGTCACGCTGGCCTCGTTCATCGCGATCGTCCGGCAGGCGCATCCGTCGCTGGATGTCATGTACCCCGGCGAACCCTCGACGGGGTTCGCCGGGTTCCCCCACCGCCGCCCAGCCCCCTCGAACGTGGATGCGGCGCGGTCTGAACTCGGCTTCGCCTGCCGGCACGATCTTGCCGACACCATCCGTCACTGGACCGGCGCCGAGCAGCCCTGACGAACGGCTCCGGCCGTCTTCCCGCGGTCAGTCCGGCCAGCGGGCGGCCGCCTCCGCCCGCCGGTTGCGGCGACGCTCCAGCGGCGTGGCGATGATCTCGTTCGAGCGCCGTGCCTTTTCGAGTTCCTCGACGAGCCGTGCGGCCACGATCTCTGCCTCGCCGGGATGCAGGTTGCAGGGGTCCATGTAGAAGAAGCCGTGCTCGATCTCGTGGTCGCGGACGATGACGGGGCGGGATCCCCGGGCCAGCGCATCGGCAAGGTCCCACGCGGTGATGTGCGCTTCCTTCGGGTCGATGGCGACCTTGATGCGGTCGAGCGGGTTGAAGGTGGGATCGGGCTCGAGCGTGACCGTCACGCCCTCGCGACCGGCGAGGGTTCGCATCCAGAGGTCGAGGTAGGACGTCTCCAGCGCCCTGATGCCGGCGTGGTCGCGGGTCTCCCAGGCCTCGAGGGCGGCAATGGTGCCCACCATGCCCTCCTTGCCGACCTTCATGCCTCGGCCGATCCCGCCGTTCTGCAGGTAGGCGGCGCGGACCAACTCCTTGCGCCCGGCGACGATGCCCCCGGTGGGACCGCCGAGGAACTTGTGCGACGAGTAGAGGGCCAGGTCGGCGCCCTGGGCGAGAAAGCCCTTGAGGTCGTACTCGGACGCAGCGTCGACGATCACCGGCACGCCGTGCGCGTGGCAGATCTCGCAGAACTCGTCGAGCGGAATCTGCCCGAACTGCACGGTATGGTGGGAGACGACATAGACCGCCGCGGCGGTGGCGGGTCCGATGGAGCCTTCCAGCTGGTATCGGCGTGCCTGCGTCGCCTGTCCGACAGGCACCACCTTCGCGCCCGTCAACGCGATGCCCTGCGCCACGGGTGCCCCGTAGGAAACCATGTGGCCGGTCATGATGAGCACCTCGTTCTTCAGGCCGGTGGTGTCGGGCAGCCGCTCGATGGCGAGCAGGTCGGAACCGGTCATTGCGCCCGCGACGGCGACGCTGATCGCGGCCGAGCAGGAGGCCGTCACGAAGCCGGCCTCCGTCCCGCACAGGCGGGCGATCACCTTGCTCGCCTTCTTCTGCAGATCATCGATCTCGACGAACTGCGGCAGGACGGCCGTCACGGCCTCGACCACCGACGGCGGCACGATCGAGGCGCCCAGCGATGTCATCGTGCCGGACACGTTGATGATGGGCCGCAGGCCGAGCTGGGCGCGGATGTCGGTCGTCATGGATCAGTTCCTTTGCGGCGGGGCCATCGCTGGTCTACATTCCATTCCAGCGGATGGCGTATTGCAATTACGGAAGTCGGGAAGGGCGGCGCCATGGATGCGAGGGTGAAGTCGGTCCCGGAGCGCCGGGCGCGGGTCAGCGGCATCGACCGGGCCCTCCAGGTTCTCGACGTGCTCCAGGAGGACGGTCGGCCCGCCTCGGCCTACGGCATCGCCAAGGCCATCGGCGCCCCGCTGTCGACCGTCTACAGCATCATCGACGACCTCGTGGACAAGCGCATGCTCCAGCGGCGGAGCGACGGCACCGTCTGGCTGGGGGCTCGCCTCTACCATTACGGGCTGGCCTATGCCCGCTCGCTCGATCTGCTCGACGTGGCCACCCACGAGATGCACGACCTCTGCCGTCTTGTCGGGGAGACGGTGCAGATCTGCGGGCGCGACGAGGACCACATGGTCGTTCTCGCGATGGCGGATGGCCCGGGCCATTTCCGCGTCACCTCGCGCGTCGGGACGCGCGTGCCGCTGAACTGGACCGCGTCGGGCCGGCTCCTCGTGGGGCATCTGGCGCAGGATGAACTGGTGGGCCTGTTCCGCCGGATCGCGCGGGTGTCGCCGACCGGGCGCGCCGAGACCAACCCCGCCACGCTGGCGCGTGCCAGCCGGGTGGCGCTTGAGGACAGGCTCTGCATCCAGGTGAGCGAGTCCGACTTCTCCGTGGCCTGCATCGCATCCCCTGTCCGGGACGCGAGCGGCGCCTGCGCGGCGACGATCTCCATCGTGCTGCCCGAGCACAAGGTGCAGCAGGACGGGGACCGCTACGTCGCCGCCGTGCGAGACGCGGCAGCCCGGATCGAGGCGCAACTCGGCTGGCGTTGATGCTGCGCGACGGCTGGCGGTGCGAGTGGTCACGTTGTCCTCCGCCCCGTCCCGCCCGCGGTCGCCGCCGCCTTTTCCAGAACGTCCGGCTCGTCCTTGCGAATGCAAGCCACGGCATGATCCGCGTCGATCGTCTCCAGCGGCGGGACGGCGTCGGCACAAGCCGGGCGCGCCGAGGGGCACCGTGTGCGGAAGACGCATCCGGACGGTGGGTCCAGCGGGCTCGGGATGTCGCCCTGGAGCACGACGCGGTTGCGCGTCGCGCGCGGATCGGGCACGGGCGCTGCGGACAGAAGTGCCTGCGTGTACGGGTGGCGGGGCCGGCCGTAGACCTGCCGGCTGGGGCCGCGCTCCATGACGCGGCCGAGATAGAGCACCACCACCTCGTCGCAGAGATACTCCACGACCGAGAGGTCATGGGCGATGAACAGCAGCGTCAGTCCGTAGGCCTGCTGCAGGTCCTGGATGAGGTTGAGCACCTGCGCCTGCACCGACACGTCGAGCGCCGAGACGGGCTCGTCGGCGACGATGAACTCCGGCTCCACGGCGAGCGCACGCGCAATGCCGATGCGCTGCCGCTGTCCGCCTGAGAACTCGTGCGGGAAACGCCGCGCGTGCTCGGGCGAGAGCCCCACCCGGCCCAGCAACTCCGCAATCCGCTCTTGCCTCGCGGCGCCGCGGGCGAGGCCGTGCGTGTCGATGGCTTCTCCGATGATGTCCTCGATGCGCAACCGCGGGTTCAGGCTTGAATAGGGGTCCTGGAAGACGATCTGGAGCCGCCGGCGATAGGCGCGCATCTCCCTCTCGGACAGCCCGAAAAGGTCCACCCCGTCGAACACGGCCCTGCCGCCCGAGGGCTCGACAAGCCGCAGCAGCGTACGGCCGATGGTGGTCTTGCCTGAGCCGGATTCCCCCACGAGGCCGACGATCGTCCCGCGGCGGATGTCGAAGCTCACGGCGTCGACGGCCCGGACGAGTCCGTTGCGCGTCGGGAAGCTCTTGGTCAGCTGCTGGACCGAAAGAAGAACGTCGGATGAGGTGACGGGGCCGGTCATGCGTCCTCGTGCCTCCAGCAGCGGCTGAGATGGCCGGGAGCCGCCTGCAGCAGCGGAGGCGGCTCCTCGCAGCGGGCGACGGCGAGCGGACAGCGTGGCGCGAAGCTGCATCCTGCCGGCAAGGCCGTCACGCTTGGCACGGTGCCGGGAATGGGCGTCAGGCGCGTCTTTTCGCCGACCGGGGCGCCGCGAACGAGGCCCGGCTGGGGAATGCAGGCGAGGAGCCCGCGCGTATACGGATGGCGTTGCCGGTCGAACAGGTCGGTGACCGACGCGGTCTCGACCACCCGGCCCGTGTACATGACCACCACCTGGCTCGCGATCTCGGCGACGACGCCGAGATTGTGCGTCACGAACAGGATGCTCATCCCGAGTTCGGCTTGCAGCCGGCGCAGCAGGTCGAGCACCTGAGCCTGGATCGTGACGTCCAGCGCGGTCGTCGGTTCGTCGGCGATCAGCACCCTCGGATTGCAGGCAAGGGCCAGCGCGATCATCGCGCGTTGGCGCATGCCGCCGGACATCTGGTGGGGGTAGTCGTCGAGCCGGCGCTCGGCTGCGGGAATCTCCACCAGTTCCAGCATCCGCCTGGCCCGGCTGCGGGCCTCGCGTGCCGAGACCCGTTCGTGCAGGCGGATCATCTCCATCACCTGGTCGCCGATCGTGTAGAGCGGGTTGAGGCTCGTCATCGGCTCCTGGAAGATCATCGCGATCTCGCGGCCGCGCACGGCGCGCATCTGCCGCTCCGGCAGCGTCGCGAGGTCGAGTTCGCGGCCGTCGCCCGCGCGGTAGAGGATGCGTCCGCCGACGATCCGGCCCGGCGGCGACAGGAGCCGCATGATCGAGAGGCTCGTGACCGACTTTCCCGAGCCGCTCTCTCCCACCACGGCGACCGTCTCGCCGCGATGCACGGTGAAGCTCACGTCATCGACCGACTTCGCGACGCGCGATCCCAGCTCGAACCAGGTCTGCAGGTTCTCCACGCGCAGGATCGCGTCGGCCGCGGTGTCGGTCATCGCCCCAGCGTCCAGCCGCAGTTCGGGCAGGGATTGGGGCCCGCCTTCGTGACGTGGGGCCGATACGGGCTTGCGTGGATGGGGGTCGCGCCCAGCACCGCATAGTGCGGCGTGATCATTTCGCGGATCACCGCCTCGTCGCCCATCGAGTCGCGGATCGCGAGTTCGCTTGGTTCCACCGAGAAGATCGTGAACTCGGCGCGCGTGCCGGGGGACAGGAGCCCCCGCGTCGGCAGTCCGATCACGCTCATCGGGGCCAGTGTCGATGCTTCGATCACCTTCTCGAACGGCATGCCCACCGCCAGCAGCTTCGACATGGTCGTGCCCATGTCCCAGACGGGGCTGTCGATCGAGCGGTTGTGCAGGTCGGTCGAGATGGAGAACGGGAGCAACCCGCGCTCGATCGCGATCTGGGCGGTGCGGAACGAGAACGACGCCCCGCCGTGCCCGACGTCGAGCCGCACCCCGTCCGCTGCGCAGCGCTCGGCGAGCGCGAACAGGACGTCGTCCTCGACGATGCTGCCGCCGGCCTTGCCGTTGAAGCAGTGGGTCACGACGTCACCCGGGTCGAGGACGTCCAGCACCTCGTCGAAGAGCGGCGGCGGCTCGCCGACATGCACCATCAGGGGCAGCCTGACGATGCGCGCCAGCTTCTTGGCGATGCGCACCGGCGTGATGCCCCAGCCGCCGACGATGACGCCGCTCGCGCGCACCTTGATGCCGACGATGACGTCGCGGTTGGCCTCGACCACCGCGATGGTGCGGTCGAGGTCGATCGAGCGCATGTCGATCAGTTCGCTGACGCGGTTGCAGGCGACGAGGCCGATCGAACCGACGTTGAGGAAGGCCTTGATGCGCTCGCGCGCCGGCTCGATGACGTATTCCCGGAAGCCGTGGAAGTTGGCCTCGCCCGCAGAGCCCGCATCGACGAGCGTGGTGACGCCGCGCTCCACGCCCGCGAGCGCCGGCCGGATGGAGATGTCGGTGCCGCCGTACCAGACGTGCGTATGCAGATCGACCCAGCCGGGGGAGACATAACGCCCGGTTGCATCGATCGTCCGGGCTCCAGCCGGCGCCGACAGACCCTGGCCCGTCTTCATGATAGTGCCGTCGGCGGCGACAAGGATGTCGAGCGGCGCCTGTGGCACACCCAGTGCGACCGGCGTCGCGCCGGCGACGAGCAGCGGGCCGTCCTCGGGGGGGAACGGGATCATCGTCAAAGATCCTTTCTGAGGCGCGGATCCAGCAGGTCGCGAAGGCCATCTCCGACGAGCTGGAGGGACAGGACGGCCAGCACGATGGCGACGCCCGGGAAGAGGGTCATCCAATCGGCCTGGCCCACGTACTGGCGGCCGGCGGCGATCATGGTGCCCCACGTCGGGACCTCGGGGCTCACCCCGACACCGAGGAACGAGAGGCCGGCCTCCGCCAGCATGGCGTAGGCAAAGATGAACGTGCCCTGCACGAGGATGGGAGAGACGAGGTTGCGCAGCACGTGCCGAGTCATGATCCGCCACGTGGGCACGCCCAGTGCGCGGGCGGCCTCGACATAGGGCAGTTCGCGGATGACCAGGGTCGACGCGCGGACCACCCGGGCAAGTCGCGGCGCGTAGACGATGCCCAGCGCCACGATCACCGTGGCGAGCGACGGGCCGAGCGCCGCGACCAGCGCGATCGCCAGCAGGATGTCGGGAAACGCCATCATCGCGTCGATGATGCGGGCAATGGGCGTGTCGAGCCGGCGGAAGAACCCGGCCACGAGTCCGAGCGCGACGCCGACGATGCCGGCGAAGGCGACGACGGATGCCCCCACCAGCAGCGAGAGCCGCCCGGCATAGAGCGTGCGCGTGAAGACGTCGCGCCCGAACTCGTCGGTGCCGAACCAGAACACCGGACCCGGCGGCTTCAGGCGGTTGACGATGGACAGGCGGTTGGGCGGGAACGGCGCGATCCAAGGCGCGAGGATCGCAGCGAGCGCGATGACGAAGAGAATGGCGAGACCGACCACGACGGTCTTGCGCTGGAGCAGCTGGCGCAGGGCGCCGCTGCGCGGGTTTGCCGCGGCGACGGCGGCCATCAGTAGCGGACCCGTGGATCGACGAGCAGGTAGAGCATGTCGATCAGGAAGTTGATGATCACGTAGAGCGCCGCCACGACGAGGAGCGCTCCCTGGATGACGGGATAGTCGCGCCGCAGGACCGCCGAGACGACGAGGCTGCCCACGCCCGGAAGGCTGAAGACGGTCTCCGTGACGACCGCCCCCGAGACGAGGAGTGCCGCCGTGAGGCCCAGCACGGTGAGGATCGGGATCAGCGCGTTCTTGAAGGCATGCTTCATGACGACGCGCAATTCGCCCATGCCCTTCGAGCGCGCCGTGCGGATGTAGTCGTCGCCGAGCACGTCCAGCATGCTGGCGCGGGTGAAGCGGAGGATGAGAGCCGACGAGACGATGCCCAGCGCAACGGCCGGCAGCACGAGATGCTGCAGCCGGACCGCGAGGCTCGCGCCGGGCCCGCCATAGCCTGAGACGGGAAACAGGCCGAGCCGCACCGCAAACATCTGGATCAGCAGCAGGCCGAGCCAGAAGCTCGGGATCGAAGCAGCCAGCATCGCCACCGTCGTGGTTGCCTGGTCGAACAGCGAACCGCGCCGGTAGGCCGCGTAGATGCCGATCGGGATGGCGATGACCGACGCGATGGAGAGCGAGAACAGCGTGAGGAAGAAGGTCGGCTCCGCGCGGTCCGCGAGTGCCGTCAGCACAGGGCGGTTGAGGAAGATGGATTCACCGAGGTCGCCCCGGGCGAGCTGGGCAAGGAAGAGCAGGTACTGGACGACGAGAGGTCGGTCGAGGCCGAGGCGCGCGCGCAAGGCCGCGACGTCGGCCGGAGTGGCGTCCGGCCCGAGCATGACCGAGGCGGGATCGCCCGGCGCGACGCGGACGATGACGAAGACGACCGTCACCACCACGAACATCACGGCCAGCATGCCGAGGAAGCGCTGGAGGACGTAGCGGCTCATGCGCGCGTCCCCCCGCCCCTGTGCGGACCCCCACCCCCGGCCCTGCCCTGCGAGGGGGAGGGGGGTCTCCCGACCCCGGCGCACACCGCGGTCGCGACTGGTTCACCAGCATTCATGTCTTCGCCGCGCCTTCCCCTTGCGGGCTGGGGAAGGTCTTGACGGGCGACGGTCCCCGGCCTCACGGCTCTCCGTCACTTCGCGACGGATGCGTTCCAGAAGTAGGGCCAGGGTGCCGGATCGACGCCCGTCACCTTGGGCGACTGTGCCGAGAGCGCGTTGAAGTCGCCGATCTTGATGGCCGGCACCTCGGCGTAGATCACCTTCTGGACCTCGCCCCACAGGGCCGGGCGCTTCGAGGCGTCGGGCTCCGAATTGAAGGCGTCGACCGCCTTCTTGCGGGCCGGGGACGACCACCAGCCCGGCGAGGCCTCCGACAGGATGCCGGTCAGTGCCGGCTCCGGCAGGAACGGGCTGTGGGTGATGTAGATGTCCCACAGGGCCGGGTCGGTGCGCCGCTGCGTCAGCGTCGCCCAGTCGACGACCATCAGTTCGACGGCAAAGCCGGCCTGCTTCAGGTACTCGGCCGCGACCTGCGCCATCTTGTAGTGGAACTCGTACTGGCGGCTGGTCAGGATGCGCAGCGGCTTGCCCTCGGAGCCCGCCTTCTTCAGCAACGCCTTGGCCTTCTCCGGGTCGCCGATGTTGTAGGCACCTTCAGTGCCTGCGTCGGTGTTCCAGACGTAGCCCTTCGGGAAGTAGGCGGCATTGAGCGCGAAGAAGTCCTTCGAGCCGAAGGCGGCCGTCAGCATGTCCTCCTCGTTGAGGGCCGTGCGCACCGCGAGACGGGCGTCGAGCGAGGACATGATGCCCTGCTTGGTGTTCATCACGAACACCGGCCAGCCGAAGGGCTTCAGCAGCACGGGCTGCGTCGCCTTCTGGTTCTGCAGGCGCGGGAAGGCCTCGACCGGGAGCGCGTCGACATAGTCGTACTGTCCCGAGATCGCGCCCTCGACGCGGGTATTGGGATCAGGCACCGGCACGAAACGGATCTCGTCGAGGAGCTGCTTGCGGGCGCCGCCGTAACCGTCGGGCTCGCCGGCGCGCGACTTGTAGCCGTCGTGGCGCACCAGCTGGATGTACTGGTCGGGCTTCCGCTCCTTGAGCTTGTAGGGACCCGTGCCGACCGGCTCCTTCAGCGGGTTTTCCATCTTGCCCGCCGGCATGATGACCGCCGCGGCATTGTTGAAGGCGAGCAGCGCGAGAAGCGGAGCGTAGGGCTCCTTCAGCGTGATGCGCACCGTCGACGGATCGACCGCCTCGACACCGGCGATGAACCCGGCGGCCTGCTTGCCGCGGGAGGCGAGCTCCATCCACCGCTTCAGGGAGGCCACGACATCGGCCGACGACATCGTCGAGCCATCGTGGAACGTCACGCCCTGGCGCAACTTGATCGTGTAGACCTTTCCGTCGGCCGATACCTCCGGCATAGTCTCTGCAAGGAGCGGCGTCACCTTCCAGTTCTTGTCGAAGGTGAACAGCGTCTCGAAGAAGTGCTGGGTGATGATGCCGACCAGGTCGGCCGTCGAGACCATCGGGTCGAGGGTCGGCGGCTCGCCCACGGTGGCCACGTTGATGACCCCGCCCTTGCCCTGGGCCCAGGCGGCGGAGGGGAGCGTGGCGGCCCCTGCCAGGGCGACCGTCCCCGCGAGAAACACGCGGCGAGCGACTTCGAAGCGACCGATGGTCAAATGATCCTCCCCATTCCGTTATAACGGAACATGCCATCTTATTGCGGCATGGTGAACCGACTGCGGCCGACGCGTCAATGGGCGCAGGCGTCTAGACGCCCTCGGTCGCGTGCGAAGCCTTCCCTTAGCGCACACCCACGCGTCCTGGCCGCGCCACTGACAAGGCGACGGTCCGGCCGAAGGTGGGCTGTCCCGTGAGGCTACCCACTTTTACCCAGTCTCATCGCGGCTTCCGTTTGTGGCCGCGCGGCGGCTGTTCCAGCCTGTCCACGGGGGTCGACCGCAACAGATCCCGCACAGGAGGAACGCCATGATCAGGCAGCTCGCGCTGGCTCTCGCGGGGACGGTGTGTCTCTCGTTCGCGCAGGCCAACGCCCAGACCAAGACGGTGACGCTCTGGCACCCGTTCACGCTCGAGACCGACATGATCTACGGGGGGATCAAGTCGTTCAACGAGTCCCAGAGCGAATACAAGATCGACGCGCGCATCGTGCCCGGCCCCCAGATCGCCACCGAGCTCATCAAGGCGATCGCGACCGGCTCCGTGCCGGATCTCGTCACCCTCGACAACCCGGTCGTGGCGAGCTTCTCGGCGCAGGGCACGCTCACCGACCTGACCGACCTTGTCGGCAAGTCGACCTTCATCAAGCCGAACGTCTACTTCGAGGGGCCGTGGGCCTCCGGCCTCTGGAAGGGCCGCATCTTCGCCGTGCCCCGCGACGCCAACACGCTGGCGCTCTGCTACAACGCCGACATGTTCCGCGCGAAGGGTCTCGACCCCGCGAACCCGCCGAAGACTTGGTCAGAACTGTCCGCCGCCGCCGAGAAGCTCCGCGACCCGGCCAAGAACGTCTACGGGTTCGGCTTCAGCGCGGTGCAGGGCGAGGAAGGCGTCTTCCAGTGGCTGCCCTTCCTGCACCAGGCCGGCGGCTCGGTGAGCAAGCTCAACACGCCGGAGGCCGCCGAGGCACTCAAGCTGTGGGCCGACATGGTCAAGAACGGCGTCGCCTCGAAGGACGTCATCAACCAGCGGCAGTACGAGGTGACCAACACCTTCATGGCGGGCAACAACGCCATGGTCCTCTGCGGCCCGTGGGAACTTCCGCGCCTGCAGACGGACGCGAAGTTCGACTGGAAGCTGGCGCTGCTCCCGGTGAAGGACGGCAAGAACATCAAGGCCTCCGCGCTCGGCGGCTATGACTGGGTCGTGCCGAAGGGCGCGAAGTCGGTCGAAGGCGCCTTCAAGTTCATCGAGTTCATGTCGAACCCGAAGATCCTGAACGAGGGCTGGGCGACGGGCCGCCTCGCGCCGCGCAACGACGTCACCGTGCAGAACCCGCTCTGGCCGCAGGCCTACTCGATCTACCGCGAGCAGTTGCAGAGCGCGCGGGCCCGCGGTCCGCATCCGCAGTGGCCTGACATCTCGAAGGCCATCCAGACGGCGATGCAGGAAGCGCTCACCGGCGCCAAGCCTGCCGACGCGGCCCTCGCCGAGGCGGCGAAGAAGATCGAGCCGATCCTCGCCAAAACGCCGCTCTGACGCGCGGCCGGTCCCGTCCCTCGACGGCCCAGTGACCCAAGGCGGCGGCCTCACGGCCGCCGTCCCTCCCGCCGGCTCTCCGGAGACCCATGATGCTCGCAAGGCGCACCGCCCTGCTCCACGTGTTCCTGGCGATCCCCGTCGCGTACCTGCTCGCGTTCGTGGGGTTCCCCATCGTCTACAACGTGGTGATGAGCGTGCAGGAGGTGACCCTCGGCAACATCGCCGAGTTGATCCGTCCCTTCGTCGGTCTCGACAACTACCGCGAGGTGATCGCCGACAGCTCCTTCCAGAAGGTCTTCGTCAACTCGCTCGTCTTCGTCGGCGTCAACGTCATCGCCCAGGTGGGCATCGGTCTGGCGCTGGCGCTCTTCTTCGCACAGAGCTTTCCAGGCGCCGGCTTCATGCGCGGCCTGCTGCTCGCCTCGTGGATGCTTCCCGCGCTCGTCGTCGGGGCGTTGTGGAAGTGGATGTTCGCGACCGAATACGGGGTCGTGAACTTCGTTCTTCGCGCGCTCGGCATCGTCGGGTCGCCGGTCCACTGGCTCTCCGATCCTTCGGTGGCGCTCGCCTCCGTCACCATCGCCAACGTCTGGTTCGGCATGCCCTTCAGCATGATCCTCGTCGCCGCGGCGCTCACCAGCGTGCCGCTCGAGCAGTACGAGGCGGCGGCCCTCGACGGGGCAGGGCCAGGCGCCCGGTTCCGCTACATCACGCTGCCGGCGATCCGTCCGGCGCTGCTCGCCATCGCCTGCCTCGTGACGATCTACACGATGCGGGCCTTCGACCTGATCTTCGCCATGACGCAGGGCGGGCCGCTGGACGCGTCCAACGTGCTGCCGCTGCTGAGCTACCAGTTCTCGTTCCAGCAGTTCAAGTTCGGCATCGGCTCGGCGGTGGGCACCTTCGCCTTCGTCATCGTCTTCGGCGTCGCGCTGCTCTACGTGCGCACGCTCAACAAGGAGGCGGGTGAATGAAGCCGTACCGCTTCCGCAGGCTCGGAGCCCTTCCGCTCGGCGGCGTGCCGCATGCGATCGGGGCCGCGCTGTTCGTGTGCGTCTACCTGTTCCCGATCTACTGGATGTTCATCTCGGGGCTGAAGTCGACGGCCGAGATCTTCGCCAACCCGCCGACCTTCGTGCCCCGTGCGCCGACGCTGGCGGCCTTCGAGTACGTGTTCCTGCGCGAGAACGTCCTGCGCTACCTGCGCAACAGCCTGACCATCGCCATCCCGGTGACGATGCTCACCCTGCTGCTCGGGGCGATGGGCGCCTATGCGATGAGCCGGCTGCGGGGCCGCCTTGTCGATGTCGCGCTCGTCACCGTCCTGCTGCTCCAGGTGTTCCCGGAGGCGCTGCTGGCGACGCCGATGTTCATCATCTTCAAGTCGCTGGACCTGCTGAACACCTTCCCGGCCGTCATCCTCGCCACGGCTTCGAAGACGCTTTCCTTCGCCCTCGTCATCCTGCGGCCGATGTTCCGGCAGGTGCCGTACGAGCTGGAGGAGGCGTCCTTCGTCGACGGCTGCACGCCGCTCCAGACGTTCTGGAAGATTGTGCTGCCGATCATGCGCGTCCCGCTGATCGTCGTCGGCACGCTCAGCTTCGTGCAGGCCTATGGGCAGTTCGTCTATGCCATGACGCTGATGAGCCAGCAGGAACTGCAGCCGGCCACGGTCGGGATCTACAGCTTCGTCGGCGCCGAATACGCCGACTGGCACCGCGTCATGGCCTTTTCCTCGATCTTCGTGCTGCCGATCCTCGTCCTCTTCCTCTTCCTGCAGCGGCGCATCGTCGCCGGCCTCACGGCTGGAGCCCTGAAGTGACCCCCATGACCGCCTCCGCGCCGAGCGCGTCGTCGCCTGCCTCCGCCCGCTTCACCTGCGGCTGCCTCCGGCCTCCGGGCGTCGCCTCGGTGCGCATCGGCGGGTTCTGGGCCGAGCGGATCGAGGCGACGCGCACGCGCACCCTGCCGATCCTCTACCGGCGCTGCGAGGAGGCGGGGATGTTCGACCAGATCGACCCTCGCCGCCCGGTGCCGGAGCAGCGCATCCCGTTCAGCACTGCCTTCGGAGGCAGCACGGTGCGGCCCGTGGGCGGCAACGTCACGGCCCAGATGTACTGGGACTCGGACGTCGCCAAGGTCATCGAGGCGGCGGCCGCCTGTCTCGCCGGCGGCCGCGACGCCGGCATCGAAGCCATGGTCGACCGGATCGTCGACATGTACGCCGACCTGCAGGCGGAAGACGGCTACCTCAACAGCTGGTTCATCCGCATGCAGCCGGGCAAGCGCTGGCTGAACCTGCGCGACTGCCACGAGATGTACTGCGCGGGCCACCTCATCGAGGCGGCCGTCGCCTACTTCCAGGCGACGGGCAAGCGCAAGTTCCTCGACGTGATGTGCCGCTACGCCGATCACATCTGCGCCCGCTTCGGCAAGGGACCCGGCCAGCGTCCCGGCTACTGCGGCCATGAGGAGATCGAGCTCGCGCTCGTCAAGCTCGCCCGGGTCACGGGCGAGGCGCGCTATCTCGAGCAGGCCCGCTACTTCATCGACGAGCGCGGGCAGACGCCGCGCTTCTTCGAGGTGGAGGCACAGGAGCGCAACGAGCCGCCGGAGGCCTTCGCGCACCGCACGCCGGACTACAACCAGTCGCACATCCCGGTGCGCGAGCAGACCAAGGTCGTCGGCCACGCCGTGCGGGCGATGTACCTCTACTCCGCGATGGCCGACCTCGTGACGGAGTACGGCGACGAGAGCCTGCGCCGCACGCTGGAGACGCTCTGGGACGACCTCACCACCAAGCGTCTGTACGTGACGGGCGGACTCGGGCCCTCGCTCCACAACGAGGGGTTCACGGGCGACTACGACCTGCCCAACGAGACCGCCTACGCCGAGACCTGCGCCGCCGTCGGCCTCGTCTTCTGGGCGAGCCGGATGCTGGGCGTGACGCCTGACGGCCGCTATGCCGACGCGATGGAGCAGGCGCTGTTCAACGGCGCGCTGTCCGGCATGTCGCTCGACGGCACGCGCTTCTTCTACGAGAACCCGCTGGAAAGCCAGGGCAGGCACCACCGCTGGGAGTGGCACCGCTGCCCCTGCTGCCCGCCCAACCTCGCCCGGCTCGTCGCCTCCGTCGGCTCTCTGCATTACGGCGCGGGGGACGACGCCCTCGCGGTGCACCTCTATGGGCGCGGGGAGGCCGACCTTTCCGTCGGCGGACGTCCCGTGCGCGTAGTGCAGGACACGGACTATCCATGGGGCGGCGCGGTCCGCCTGACGCTCGGGCTCGACGCGCCGGCGCGCTTCAAGCTCCTGCTGCGCATTCCCGGCTGGTGCGAGGGAGCGACGTTGCGCGTGAACGGGGAGGCCATCGATCTCCAGCCCGTCCTGCACCGCGGCTACGCGTGGATCGAGCGCGAGTGGCGGGAGGGCGACCGGCTCGACCTCGACCTGCCCATGGTGGTGCGGCGCGTCAGCGCCCATCCCGACGTCCGGGCGGATGCGGGGCGCGTCGCGCTCAGGCGCGGGCCGGTGATCTTCTGCGCCGAGGGCACGGACAACGCGGTGCCGCTCAACCGGCTCATGCTGCCGCGTGGGGCATCGTTCACCGCGGAGTGGCGCGCCGACACGCTCGGGGGCGTCGTCGTGCTGCAGGCCGACGCGCAGGCCGACTCGGCGGCGGGCTGGGAAGGCCGCCTCTACCGGCACGAGCCGCCGCGGCGCGAGCCGGCGGCGCTCACCGCCATTCCCTACTTCGCATGGGACAACCGCGCGCCGGGCGAGATGCTCGTCTGGCTGCGCGAAGGCTGAAACGCAAGGGACACCACAGGATGCGCGTCACCGTCTGGAACGAGTATCGGCACGAGCGGCAGAACCCCGTCGTCACGGCGATCTATCCGCAGGGCATCCACGCGGCCATCGCCGCGGGGCTCCGGGCGAACGGGATCGGCGACGTGACCACCGTGACGCTGGACGACCCGCACCAGGGCCTGCCGCCGGAGCGCCTGCGCCAGACGGACGTCCTCGTCTGGTGGGGCCACCGCGCGCATGACGAGGTGAGCGACGAGCTCGCCGCGGCCGTCGCCGAGCAGGTCAACCTCGGCATGGGCCTCGTGGTTCTGCATTCCGGCCATTTCTCGAAGCCGTTCAAGCGCCTCACCGGCACGACCTGCACCGTGCGCTGGCGGGCCGACGGCGAGCTGGAGCGCCTGTGGGTGGTCGATCCCGCCCATCCCGTCGCGCAAGGCATCCCGGCGCACTTCGAGATCGAGAAGGAGGAGATGTACTGCGAGCCGTTCGAGGTGCCGCCGCCGGACGAACTCGTCTTCCTCAGCTGGTTCAAGGGCGGCGAGGTGTTCCGCAGCGGCTGCTGCTACCGGCGCGGGCGTGGGCGGATCTTCTACTTCCGCCCTGGCCACGAGACGTTCCCGACCTACCACCACCCCATCGTCAACCAGGTGATCGCCAATGGCGTGCGCTGGGCGATGCCCGTGAAGCGCGAGGAGGGACCGATGCTCAACGTGAAGGTCGCTCCGCTGGAGCCCATCTGAGGACCGCGCCATGCCGATGATCCTCGTCGCCGGGACCGCCGATACCAAGGGGGCGGAGCTCGCCTTCCTGAAGCGGATCCTCGTCGGCGAGGGTCTGCCGGCGGTGATCGTCGACCTCTCCACGACGCCGCATGGCGAGCCCGTCGACGTGCCGGCCGCTGCCGTCGCGGCGAGCCATCCCGGCGGCGAGGGCGCCGTGTTCACGGGAGACCGGGGGTCCGCCGTCGCGGCGATGGGCGTCGCCTTCGCCCGCTGGGTCGAAGGGCGACGCGACGAGATCGTGGGGGCGCTTGGCATCGGCGGATCGGGCGGCACGGCCATGGTGGCGCAGGGGCTTCGCGAGCTGCCCGTGGGCACTCCGAAGCTGATCGTCTCCACGGTCGCGTCGGGCCACGTCGCCCCCTATGTGGGGCCGAGCGACATCGCGATGATGTACTCGGTCACCGACCTCGCGGGCGTCAACCGAATCGCCCGGGTGGTGCTCGCCAACGCCGCAAACGCCGTCGCCGGCATGGCCCGTGCGCGCCTCGCCGGACGGGAACAGGTGCCGCCCGCGGACGACCGGCCCGCCATCGGGTTGACGATGTTCGGCGTCACCACGCCTTGCGTGCGGCAGGTGACGGAGGCGCTGCAGGACCGCTTCGACTGCCTCGTCTTCCATGCCACCGGCACCGGCGGGCAGTCGATGGAGAAGCTCGCTGATTCCGGGCTCCTCTCCGCCGTGCTCGATCTGACGACGACGGAGGTCTGCGACCACCTGATGGGCGGCGTCATGCCCTGCACGGAGGACCGCTTCGGCGCCATCGCCCGGTCGCAAGTGCCCTATGTCGGCTCCTGCGGCGCGCTCGACATGGTCAACTTCGGCGCACCGGAGACGGTGCCGGAGCGTTACCGCGACCGGCTGTTCTACCGCCACAACCCGCAGGTGACGCTGATGCGCACGACGCCGGACGAGAACCGGCGCATGGGCGCATGGATCGCCGAGCGACTCAACCGCTGCGAGGGGCCGGTGCGGTTCCTCGTTCCAGAGGGCGGCGTCTCGCTGCTCGACGTCCCCGGCCAGCCCTTCTACGACCCGCAGGCGGATGCAGCGCTGTTCTCGGCACTGGAGACGCACTTCGTGCCGGGCCCCCGCCGGCACCTCGTGCGGGTGCCCCACGCCATCAACGAACCCGGCTTCGCCGGGGCCGTCGTCCACCACCTCAACGCGGTTTTCGCGGAGGCCTGACCATGCATTTCGATCGTTCCGCCCTCGTCGCCCGCTTCCACCAGATGATCCGCGACGGCGTGCCCATCATAGGCGGAGGCGCCGGCACGGGTCTCTCGGCCAAGTGCGAGGAGGCCGGCGGGATCGACCTCATCGTCATCTACAATTCGGGTCGCTACCGCATGGCGGGCCGGGGCTCGCTCGCCGGGTTGCTGGCCTACGGCAACGCCAACCAGATCGTGCTCGACATGGCATCGGAGGTGCTGCCGGTCGTCAAGCGCACGCCGGTGCTCGCCGGCGTGAACGGGACCGACCCGTTCTGCCACTTCGACAGCTTCCTCGACCGGTTGAAGACGCTGGGCTTCGCGGGCATCCAGAACTTTCCGACGGTCGGTCTCATCGACGGCCTCTTTCGCGCCAACCTCGAGGAGACCGGCATGGGCTACGACCTCGAGGTCGACCTCGTGCGCCTCGCCCATGCGAAGGACATGCTGACCACGCCCTACGTCTTCACGCCCGAGGAGGCGCGCAAGATGGCGCTCGCGGGCGCCGACATCGTCGTCGCCCACATGGGCCTGACCCGGGGCGGGATCATCGGAGCGGAGACGTCCTTCTCGCTCGACGACTGCATCGAGCCGATCAATGCCATGGCCGCCGCGGCGCATGCGGTGCGCCCCGACGTCATCGTGCTGTGCCATGGCGGTCCCATCGCCGAGCCGGACGACGCGCGTTTCATCCTGTCGCGCTGCCCGCTCTGCCATGGCTTCTATGGCGCCAGCAGCATGGAGCGGCTGCCCTCCGAGGTGGCGCTGACGGCGCAGACGCGCAGCTTCAAGGCGATCCAGCGGGCTCACGCCTGAGACCCGCGACGCAACGGAGGAGACGACATGGCCAGGGTCTATGTGAGCGGCATCATCGACGCGCCGGTCGACGCGGTGTGGGCCTATGCCCGCGACTTCAACGGCCATGGCGAGTGGCATCCGCTCATCGCCGAAAGCCACATCGAGGACGGGCGGCCGAGCGACCAGGTGGGCTGCGTCCGCAACTTCAAGCTGTCGAACGGCGGCCACCTGCGCGAGCGTCTCCTGTCGTTCAGCGACCTCGAGCGGCGTTTCACCTACAACATCATCGTCTCGCCGATGCCGATCGAGAATTACGTCGCCACCTTCGGGGTGAAGCCGGTCACCGAGGGCAACCGCACCTTCGTGGAGTGGATGGCGGAGTTCGACGTCGGCCCGCAGGACGAGGCGCGCATCAAGCAGCAGGTCGGGCGCGACACGTTCGCCGCCGGCATCCTGGCGCTGGAGAAGGCAGTGAAGGCCCGCCTCTAGGACCTGAGGAGGCCCAACGCCTTCATCTTGTTGTAGAGAGTCTTGCGCGAGATGCCGAGGTAGTCGGCCGTGCGCCCCCGCCGGAAGCGGTTGTGCTTCAGGGCGTCGAGGATCCACGCCTTCTCGGAGACACCCGTGAGGGCGGTGTCCGGCCGGCGAGAGGCCTCGAGTTCCGGCAGATGCTCGACGCCGATGACGGCGCCGGGGCAGGCGACGTGGGCGCGTTCCAGGACGGCGTTGAGCTGGCGGACGTTGCCCGGCCAATCGTAGTCGCAGAGCAGGCGGAAGACGCTCGGCTCCAGCGCCTTGCGCTCCCCGCCACCCCGCTCCGCCGCGGAGGCGAGCGCCTCCTCGATGAGCGAGGGCAGGTCCTGCGCCCGCTGCCGCAGCGGCGGGACAGGGATGGTGAAACAGCCGATCCACTCGGCGAAACGCGGGTCGAGGTCCGCGTTGCCGGGATCGCGCAGCGGCCTGTCGGCGATGGCGATGACGCGGACGTCGAGCGCCAACGCTTCTTCTCCCCCGCGCCGCCAGTAGCGGCCGGAGTCCACCGCCGCGACGAGCATGCGCTGCGTCTCCAGCGGCAGCTTCTCCACGCGGTCGAGCACCAGCGTCGACCCGCGGGCGATCTCGAGCCAGCCGATGCGCGTGCGCGTGACCCCCGGCGCCGCGCCGGCCATGCAGCCGAAGAGGTCCAGCGCCAGCCGCTCGGCGGGGGCCCCGGCACAATCGACGGTCACCACGTCGCGCCCCCGTCGCGCGCTCAGCGTGTGCAGGGCGCGAGCGATTTCCCGGCGCCCCGAGCCCGGCTCACCCGCGATCAGGACCGGGTGCTCGGTGGAGGCCAGCCGGGCAAAGAGGGTACGGGCGTTCTCCACGGCCGGGGAATGCCCCCACAGGCTGTGCGGGAACGTGCGGCGATCCAGCCGCCGCGCCGAGGCCTGGCCCTGCTGCAGCGCGCCGATGGCCTTGAAGGTCGCGGTCACCGCCTCGATTGCGCTTTCGGAGGGCACGCGGTCGATGGTGGATCCGCCGACATAGCCGTCCACCTCGGCCACCATGCAGAGATCTTCGAGCTGTCGCGGACTGACGATGGGCCCGCCCTCGACCACGCAGAGCGTGCCAGGCGAGGCACTCCTCACGGCCTTGGCGACCGTGGCGGCGGTGAAGGCCGCCTCCTCGACCCTCAGGCTCGTCTCGACGCCGAGCACGCCGCCGGTGTTCCAGCCGAGGTCGATATTGACGATGTCGACGCCGCGCCTCGCCGCCGCGGCGGCCTCCTCGGCCGTATGGGTATAGGCGAGGGTGGCCATGCTCCGGCGTCCGGCACGCTCCAGCAGGTCCAGCTCGCGCGCGAAGCCGATGCCGCTCGCCTCGAGGAAGCCGCGGAAGGCGCCGTCGATGAGGACGGCGCTCGGGAAGTTGGCGACGCCGGAGAAGCCCGCCTCGCCGATGCGGTCGAGCAGCGCGTCTAGGTCCTCCCGCGGGTCGAAGCAGGACGCGCCGAAGAACACGGGAACCGACGCGCGCGGCAGGATCTCCGTGGTGGCGAAGCCGAGAACGAAGTCGTTGCTGGCGTGCATCGGCAGCATGGCGGCGATCGAGGGCTCGCCCATGTTGCGCATGCGGCCGGCGCTGAGCGCGATGAGGAAGTCGGCGCCGCCGCGGATGGCGGACTTCGCCGCGATGCCGGTGCCGATGGCCGCCCCCACGAGGAAGGACGGCCGGTTCGTCAGCCACGCCGGCCGCTGCCGGACCGGGCGGGAGCCGGCGGGAGCCCGGCCGCCGCCAGCCTTCGCCTCACTGGTGGGCGCGGATGTACTCCTGGACATCGACCGTGCGCCCCGAGCGCGCGCTCTCGATCCCGGCGAAGATGAGGGCGGCGGCGTGGAGGTTGGCGGCGACATTCGTCTCCATCTCCGGGCCCCCGTCGAGCCACTTGCAGAACTTCTCGATCAGCCACGTGTTCAGCCACTTGGGCTGCGTGATCAGCTGGATCTTCTGGCCCTGGCCTTCGCGGCAGCGCTGCCGCACGAGGTCGCTGCGGCTGAAGATCTCGATCTCGCGGTTGTTGAGGATGGCGGTTCCGAATTCGCAGTCAACCCGGACGTACTCCTTCGTCCAGTCGTTCAGGCCGACGGCGGCGCTCGACGAGCCCTCGTAGACGCCGCGCGCACCGTTGAGGAACGTCATCATCACGACGCCGTCGGTGTCGCCGGCGTACTTCGCCCAGTCCGGCTTCCACGTGGAGGCGGTGAGGGTGGCGCATTGTGCGCCGGCGAAGTCTGCCACGAGATCGAGGTGGTGCACCGCGCCCTCGATCATCAGCGGGTCCTGCATCGTGTGGCGGAAGAGTGCGCCCCACGCCATGTGCTCGCGCAGGTCGGCGGCGTAGCGGCAGCTCACAGAGTTTACCCGGCCGAGCTGGCCGGACCGGATGATCTGGCGCAGCGTCGTCTTGTCCTGGTCGAAGCGGTGGCTCATCGTCACCGCCATCTTGCGGCCCGCATCCTGCACCTTGCGGGCGATGCGGGCGGAGGCCTCCATCGTGTCGGCGATCGGCTTCTCGCAGAGGATGTCGACGCCGTGGCGGATGGCGACGTCGACGATGGCCTCGTGGAAGTTCGGCGGCACGACAATGGTGCAGAAGTCCGCCTTGTGGGCAGCGAAGGCCGCCTCCGGATCGGTGTAGCAGGCTGAGGCCGGCAGCTTCAGCGCGTTGCGGCCGAATTCCAGCGCCTGCGGGTTCACGTCGACGAGCGCGACCACCTCGATGGTGCGGTCGGCGATGTTGGTGGCCAGGAACTCCGTGCACCAGCGGCGCCCGAAGGTGCCGACGCCGACATGGATCACTTTCTTCGTCATGGGTCAGACTCGTTCCGGATGCGGGACCGCCGGGCCGTGGGTGTGGTTCCAGAGGTGCCCGACCCGCTTGAGGCCCTCCAGCGTCGTCTCGAAGAACACCGCCTTCACCGGCAAGGGCGCGTGCGGCATGTCGTGGTGGTGGCCCATGCCGATGCTCACGCAATCGCCCGGGCGCATGGCCATGTGATGGCTGCCCACGACCACCGTCGCCTCGCCCTCGAGGAGGATCCAGTACTCGTCGCAATCGTGGTAGTGGCTGTCGATGCGCGTCGTCTTGGGGTAGGGGACCGGGTCACCCTTGTCGGTGGGGTTCTCCTGGTCCTGCACGCGGAAGAGCCCGCAGCCGGCGATGTCCTCGCCCCAGCGGCCGCACAGCCGCACCGCCTGCGCGTCGGGCGTGCAGCCCTCGAGCGTCAAGGCCGTGCCCGGCAGGCGCTCGACGTCGACGAACTGTCCTTCCTTGAGCAGCGTCGAGCCGCCCTCGAAGCGGATGCGGCAGGTGCCGGCGGTGCCCATGACGCGCTCGCGCGGCGTCTCGCGGCGGCAGGCCTGCGCACCGCCCGCGCCGAGGTCGAGGATGTGGAACCGCTCCAGCTCGCACCAGCCCGGCGGCGCGTCCTCGCTGCGAAAGACCGGCACGCTCTCCTCCCTGTCGTTTCGTTCGTGCGACACGCTGCGCCGGCGGCCGCCACCGACAAACAAGCACGACTGGCGGCGCGGGGTAAGTTTGGGTAAAGCGGGGCAGGGCGGCTTCCAGCGGATGCCACCGCGTGCAGGTCGGCCGACAGCCCCGATGCCATGCCGGACGGCTGCGCTGGCTGCGACGGTGACGGTGGCAGGGTGGAACTCCGGCGACGGCCGGGAGGGAGCCGATAGGGAAGAGGGGCGGGGTGGTCGCCACGCGGCGCTCGCCGAGAAGCTTGGGATGGCGGGGCGACGGATCGCCACGCGGCGAGAGAGGAGGAGGACGGCGCGGCATGACGATCCCGACCCCCATGGTCTCGATCCATGCGAAGGTGCCGTCCGTCCGTGCGGTGCCGGCCGCGGGCCCCATCATCGTCTGCCCCTGCCTTGCGGGCTTTCCCGCCGCGACGGCGCTGCGCACCGCGATCCTGCCCGTACACGACGCCAATGCCTGGCTCGACGCCCCGAAGGCGCCGGCCATCCCGCCGGCGTTGCGCGAGCGCCTCTACTTCGGCGTTTTCGCCCTTGACCGGTTGCGCTCGCGCGAGCGCATCCTCACCCGCCTCGCCGCGCAGGGCATCCCCGGCGTCATCAACCTGCCGACGGTGGCCTGCTTCGACGGGCAGGCCGGCCTGACACTGGCCTCCCTCGGGTTCGGCACGGAGGAAGAACTCGAATTCCTCCTGGCCGCCCGCCAGGCCGGCCTGCGCGCCGGCTTCTGCACCCGCCCCGGCGACCACCCCCCGCCCCACGCCTTTGCGATGATTGACTTCGTCGCCTGGCAGGACGTCGCGACAGGGAGCGTGACGCTGGCGGGGTGAGCGGAGGTCATCCCCAGCGAACGGGCGCCGCTGCCGGGTCACGATGCTCTTAGACTCGTTCTTTCGATCGCGACGGCCAGTTCATCGTGCATCCTCCACAGCCAGTCGGGGGAATCGGGCCCTCCCGATCCCGGAATCGGCTGGGCGATCGCACAGGTCTTGAGTTCCTTTTTGGTGCCGTACGTAGGAAGTCTGATCTCCAGCCAGGCGGCCATCGCGCTGCCGAGGGTGCCGTAGTGGAGATTGGTATTCGTGTGGGACGCCCCCTGACCCCAGACTGCCTCGGACAGTCCACGCGACGTCAGCGATCGATCCGTTGCGTTTGCGTGGGCCAGCAGCATCTTGCGCTGAACCTCTGAGGTTTGGAGCGTCGAGAGCATTTCGACGAACTCGTCGATTGTACCAACTTCGCAATCCTCGCCACCCACCTTGATGCATCGACGAGCGGCCCTGCGGTCTGCGAGCATCTCATCGAGCCGTGCACCGGCCATGACGAAGGCCTCGTCGACCGTCCGGGCATCGATCCGGAAAATCATTCTACCGGAGCGCAACACCACTGCCGCTGCGCCAACTCCCTGCGTCCTGGCCTTGATGACATGCTGGCGATAGGACTTGATCTCGACGCTCATGTGTCCTGCCTGTGTTCCCGGTGTCGTTCATTGGATGCGCAAGGCTGCATGTCTTGCAAGCGACGACTTCCGGCCCGAGTCGTATCCATGACCGTTTTTGACATCCTTCTGGTGGATGCATGGCGTCGCCGGCCGCCCGAGACGGTCAACTGGTCGGACGAGAAGGAGAACGGCGACATGTGGCTCATCACGGACATCGGGTTCTTCAGCATCGTGCAGAAGCCGGGCGACGGGCCGAAGGGGCTGCTGACGGTCCGCGCGCGGGTGCGGTCGGACCTCGAGGCGCTCGTCGCAAAGCACCTTCCTGCCGTCGGTCCTATCGAGGAAAGCACGAACACCGACTACCGCTTCCGCGTGAAGGCGCGGCAGGCGGACGTGGCGGCGGCCATGGCGCGCCTCGCGGCGGCGATCGAGTACTCGAACTTCAAGGACCGCGTGGCTAAGACGCAAGGGCCGGCCCGTGCCGGTGTCTACCACGGCGTGTGGGACCTGCTGTACACGCTCCAATCCAAGGGCGCTGCGTCCGGCGGCCTGCCGTCTCGCGACCCCGAAAGGCCTGTCGCCAAGGCTCCTAGAGCCAAGGTCATCGGTTCGACCGGGCCAGGCGCGCAGACCGCCGCCGGCTCCGCCCTCAAGGCCGCCGCAGGTGGCGTCCTCGTCGACGGAGAGGGCTGCGTGCTCCTTCGCGAGCCCGCAGGCCACTACGACGGCTATGTCTGGACCTTCGCCAAGGGGAAGGTCGATCCGGGCGAGACGCCCGAACAGGCGGCGCTGCGCGAGGTGCGCGAGGAGACGGGCTACGACGCCGAGATCATCGCGCCCATCCCGGGCACGTTCGCCGGCGGCACCAGCCTCAACACCTACTACCTGATGCGCCCGGTCGGGCCCCAAGGCCCGTTCTGCAAGGAGACGCAGGCGACACGCTGGGTGACCTGGGACGACGCCAAGGCGCTCATCGCCTTGAGCACGAACGGGAAGGGACGGGCGCGGGATCTCGCCGTGCTGGAGGCGGCGCGGGCGGTGGCGGATGGAGGCAGATGAGCGGCGTGGTCAGCTTCCTCTGCCTGCCCGAGCCCGTCCCGATCCCAGCGCGATCCCGTACGAAGGATTGTGGACAGTGCAATTGTACCAGAGGTCGTCCGCCCGCTCGCAGACGCGGCCGGGCCGAAAGACCAGCATTCGCCCCTCGAGCCGGATCGGATGCCCGTCGAGCGACCGCAAGGCCCTCAGCACTGCCACGCGATGCCGCTTCTCGGGCGGGACGCCGTAGACGGCTTGGCAGAGTTCCGAAGTCGAGCGGACGGCATGAAGGTCCTGCGTGAAGATGGCGATGATCGCCCGCTGTACTGATCCGAGACCTCGCCCCACTGCGCAACCTTAAGTGTTTCCTTGAGAGAATGGTTCACCATCAGATGGAAGAAGCGTCAGCTTCGCAATCTCAGCACGTTCAGCGGGTGAAAGCTGCATCGTCATGGATCTCTCCATGGCCGTGCCTGTGCCCGCATGTTCGTGTCAGACTCAGGCAGGGGAGACACCATGACGATGCAGCGTCCGAAAGTGCCGTCGCCGCAGAACCCCCGTTCGGGAAGCGGAACCCGGCCTAGTCCCCACCGGTCGGAAACGGACGCGAAGCGTGCCCGCCGCCTCCCGTCCTACATGCTCGATGAGCGGGCCTATCTCCTGCACTTCGGATACTGGCAGAAGTAGACGGCGGTGACGAAAGAACGGCGCACAATAAACCCGACAAAAAATCTGTCGCCTTCTTGACTCCTCTCCTGGAACTCGACATATTCCATGTCACGTTCACGGGGAGATCGTCGTGACCCTGGCCGAACTGGCCGATGCGGCGGGTGTGCCGCCGCGGCAGATCCGCTTTCTCATCGCCGAGGGAATCCTGCCTCCGGCCACGAAGACCGGTCGCGGCGCGGACGGCTACGGCCAGGAGCATCTCGCCCGGGCGCGCCGCTACATGACGCTGCACGGCCTTGGCATGAAGCCCGCGGCGGTGAAGGTGCTCATGGCCTTCGACGAGGCCATCCCGATCCTGCAGGCGCACGGCGTGGAGCTGCGCGTCGATCCCTCCGTCGATCCCGGCACGATCGACCTGGAGGCCGTGCTCGCCGATGCGCGGCGGGCGCTCGAAACCTACGTGTCGAAGGAGAAACCATGACCGCTTCCGCCCTCGGACGCCCCCTTTCGACGCTGCGCGACGGCGTCACCGGCCTGGCCGGCGATCAGTCGCGGCCGATTCCCTTGTCGGCGATGCGCGTGGAGGTGGCGATCGAAGCCGGGCTCGCGGTGATCGCCACGACGCGCACGTTCCGCAACCAGGAGAGCGAGCCTGTCGAGGCCGTGCTCACCTTCCCGGTGCCGTTCGACGCCGTGGTCACCGGGCTTTCCGCCCAGGTCGACGGGCGCATGCTGACGGCAACCGCGCAGGCGAAGGCGCAGGCGCGTGAAACCTACGAGGGGGCCGTGGCCCGCGGCAAGCTCGCCATCCTGCACGAGGAGGCGCTGAAGGGTGTCCACGTGCTCTCGGTGGGCCAGCTTGGCCCCGGCGCGACGGCGGCGGTGACGGTGGAGACGGTGATGCCGCTCGCCGCGGTGGGCGACCTCCTGCTGCTGCGCCTGCCCATGACGGTGGGCGAGCTCTACGGCACCTCGCCGCTGATGCCGGCGGACGACCTCGTCACCGGCCCCGGTGCGCTCGCGGCGGCGACGCTGCGCGTGACGACGGACGCCGGGCGCGTCTCCCTCGACGGCCACGGCCCCCTGGCGGGCGAGGCGACGGTGCCGCTCGACCGCTCCATCGTGCTGCGGCTCGAGGGAGGGCGCCTCGGCGAGCGGCAGGGGCGCGATGCGTTCGGCCGCACCGTGCGCCTGTCGCTGCAGCCACTGCCGCGGGGAGACGGCGCGCTCGACTGCGCCGTGCTGTTCGACCGCTCGGGCTCCACGGGAGGCCGTGCGGGCGAGGGCGACGAGACGGTGTGGCAGGCCATGCGGCGGGGGCTGGCCGACGCGGCCGCCACGTTTCGCCCGACCGACTCCATCGCGCTGTGGCAGTTCGACAGCGGCTGCCAGAACCTCGGCGCCGGACGCGGCGCGCGGGCCGTGTCGGGCCTGCTCGCCCACCTCGGGCCGCCGGCCGGCGGGACCGAACTCGGCCAGGCGATCGACGCGCTGGCCGCGGCCGGCGTCCGCGACATCGCGGTGCTCACGGATGGGCAGACCCACGCCTCCGAGGCGCATGGCGCCGCTGCGAAGGGCTGCCGCGTCTCGGCCGTGCTGGTGGGCGACGGGAGCCTCGACGCCGGCGTCGACCACCTCGCCACGATGACCGGCGGTACTGTCGCCTGGGCTCCGGGCGCACAGGTCGGCACCGTCATCCGGCAGGCCCTCGAGAGCCTGCGGAGCGCCGGCGCCGCGACGACCGGAACGGTGCACGGCGGACGACCCGTCCGGGTCGATGCCCGCCGGTCCGGCGTGGCCCTGGCGGCGACGTGGGCGGACGACGGGGTGCCCGAGCCGGGCGCGCGGACCGCCGCGGCGGCCGATGCCGTGGGGCGCTTCTGCGCCGCGCTGGCCCTGCCGTTGATGGAGGAGGAGGAGGCTGGCGCGCTCGCGGCGGCGCACGGGCTGTGCACGCACCTCACCAGCCTCGTGCTCGTCGACGAGGCGGGGGAGGCGCAAGAGGGGCTGCCGGCGATGCGCAAGGTGCCGCTGATGGACCTGGCCCGATTCTCGATGCCAGCGCCCTCGGCGCGGCCTTCGCGGGTTGCTCATTTCGAGATGATCGCGCCATCCGCCGCGTGCATGCCGCCGCCTCCCAGCGCCGGGCCTCGTGGGAGCCGCGACCCGCGAGCGTTGGACCTGCTTCGCCGGCCCGATCTCATCGACTGGGCCACGCAGGGCGGCCGAATTGCCGCCGGCGACCTCAGCGCGCTGCCGCCCGCCGTCCTCCTGCGGCTGCGTCCGCTCGCCGCCGACCCGGAGGTGGAGGCGCTGGCGCGGGCACTAGGCCTCGACCCGCTGCTCGCCGTCCTGGCGCTCCTGGCGGAGCGCCATGGTGTGTTCGACCGCCATGCGCGGCGCGTGGCGCAGCGGCTGCTCGCGACGGCCGATCCGACGCTGCTGGCGGCCGCGCAGCTGTCGCTGGCGGCGGCGTGAGAGGCGATGGTCGAGGCACGGACGCCCGGGACATTCCGGGCCGCAGAATCCGTCTTGACGAACGCTACGTTCTGCACTAAGAACAATCCTGCATCGCGAGCAGGGTCTTTCGCCCTCGCCAACCTGCCCTCCCCGGGCAAGGTGGCACCCGCAAAGGGGATGCGGCCGAACCGGCAAAGAAACGGGGCTCCAGCCGCTCGGACGACAGATTTGCTGTGCGATGCTCGGAGGTGTTCGGCATGTTGCGCATCGTGCCCGGGGTTGACCTGACGGACCGGGAAGTCGTGGACGCACTCGTCGTCGACGCACTTCGCCACGGCCGGCCGGTGCCGAAGCCAGTGGCGGACGCGTTCTGGTCGCTGGTGGACGGGGACGAGGGACAGGCCTTCGTCGACCGGTTCGCCATCCGCCGGAGCGACGTTCCGGACGCCATCGACACGCGGCGCCTCGACCTCCTGGCCCCTGCCATGGATGACGCTCGCCTCGAGGAGCTCGAGGACGGCGCCGACCCCACGGCGGGCGAGCTGCGCCGGTGGCAGGAGGCGTGGATCGAGGCCGAGCTCCGCGGCGACGACCCGGACGTGGCGGGGGCGATCTGTCTCCTCCAGCTGCAGGGCGGGGGCGGCGCCGTGGCGGCGGCGATCCTGTTCGGGCACGAGGCGTACGGCTACCGGGTCGAGCGGATCGGCTTCTTCCCCGAAGCCGGGGTCGCGTTCGACGCGATGCGGCATCGCTTCCTCCTGTCGTGGGAGGCAGTGGACTGGCCTGACGCATAGTGACAGATTTTGTCATCTGCCGGTGCGATGCTCGCATCGTGGCGGACGGAAGCAGGAGGCGAGAAGACGGCGGCGGCGCCGCAAGGCCGCATGGCGCGAAGGAGGCGCCCTTCAGCATGGCAGAGGAGACCGACAAGACCGACGAGACGAAGACGGCGGAGGATCTGCAGCGCGACGAGGACCTGAAGTCCGCCGTCGCCATCGTGCGGATGATCGACGCCCTGGAGAAGGCCCACCCGGAGCGCATCCGGCGGATCGAGCAGGAGGTGGTGTGGGTGCTGGCGCGGCGCGCCGGATGGATGGGGCACGGCGACGCCTTCATCCGCTACGCCCACCGGGCCATCATGATCGGCGAGGACGACCGGCGCGAGGACGACGCCAAGGCCGCGCAGCCCGACCCCTCGCTGCCGCAGCCCACCACGGAATCGGTGGGCCACGCCTGACCGGCAGGCACGACGGGCGGCGCGCGACGGCGCCGCCTCCCCCGCCCGCGGGGACGAATACAACCGGGGCCGTCCATGCCTCGCGAACCGCATCCCATCCAACCGAGAAGGAGACGTTCATGGACCACTGGATCCGCGTGCTGAAGGCCGCCGACGCCGCCGCGCGCTGGCACGTGCACCAGCGCCGCAAGGGTCCGGCGCGCGAGCCCTACATCAACCACCTGCTCGAGGTGGCCGCCCTCGTCACCGAGGCGACCGAGGGGCGCGATCCCGACCTCGTCATCGCCGCGCTGCTGCACGACGCCATCGAGGACCAGGAGGTGCCGCGCGCCGTGATCGCCGCCCATTTCGGCGAGGACGTCGCCCGCCTCGTCGAGGAGGTGACCGACGACAAGGACGAGGACAAGGCGACGCGCAAGCGCCACCAGGTGGAGCACGCGCCGAAGAAGTCCGCCCGCGCCGCGCGGCTCAAGATGGCGGACAAGACCAGCAACCTGCGTGCCGTGGCGAAGAGCCCCGGCGACGACTGGTCCGTGCAGCGGCGCCTCGACTACGTCGCCTGGGCGCGCGAGGTGGTGGGCGGCCTCAAGGCGCAGGCCAACGACCCCTGGCTTCTGGCGCGCTTCGAGGAGGCGGCCGACGCGGCCGAGCGCTCGGTGCAGCCCTTCGCCTGAAGGGTCGAAGGAGCGGCACGTCAGCCGCACTTGGTATCGGGCCTGACACCAGTACTGCCGGCCGATGTCCCCCTTCCCATCACCGCACGACCCGATCCCACACCCCGAACCCCGCAGGAGGACGCATGACGCACGACCCGAACACCACGACCGCGTTCCCCGCCGGGGCCAACGTCGGGACACGCGACGCGGCGCTCGACCGCGCGCTGGGCGCGCTCGTGGGGCTTGCCGTGGGCGACGCGCTGGGCACGACCATCGAGTTTGCCGAGCGCGACACCTATGACCCCGTCACGGACATGGTGGGCGGCGGACCCTTCGGCCTCGATCCGGGCGCGTGGACCGACGACACCTCGATGGCGCTCTGCCTCGCCGACAGCCTCATCGCCACCGGCGGGGTTCTCGACCGGCACGACCTCGCGGCGCGCTTCGTGCGCTGGTGGCGTGACGGCGAGAACAGCGTCACGGGCCACTGCTTCGACATCGGCGGCGCGACTTCGTCGGCGCTCGACGCCTTCCGGCGCACCGGCTGGCCGGAGGGGAATACCGATCCCCGGTCCGCCGGCAACGGCGGCATCATGCGGCTCGCCCCGGCGGTGCTCGCGGCGCGCGGCGACCTCGACCGCGCCGTCGACCTCGCCCGACTGCAGTCGCTCGTCACCCATGCCGCTGCCGAGTGCCTCGACGCGGCCGAGGTGCTGGCGCGGGTGCTCCATGCCGGCATCGCCGGGTCGGGGTCGGCGGCGCTGGAGGCCGCGGCGGCGATCGGCGTTCCCTCGCCGAAAGTGAATGCCATCGCCCGCGGCGGCTGGCGCGGCAAGCGCCGGGTCGCGATCCGTTCCACGGGCTACGTCGTCGACACGCTGGAGGCGGCGCTGTGGGCCGTCGGCACGTCGGGCGGGTTCACGGAAGCGGTGCTCAAGGCGGTGAACCTCGGCCACGACGCCGACACCGTGGGTGCCGTGACGGGGCAGGTTGCGGGCGCCGTCTGGGGCTACGAGGCCATCCCTCGGCCTTGGCGCGACCGTCTCGCCTGGCATGACGCCATCGTGGCGCGCGGCCATGCGCTGTGGGGCGCCGGGCACGGGCCGGGCGCCGAAGCGGCCGGCGCGGATGCACGCGGGGAGGGCTGACATGGCCGGTCGTCCGCTCGGCCTCGGCCGGCTGCATCCCGATCATCCCGTCCTCACCGTCATGGACGAGGACCACGACGACTGGCGCGACGAGCTCGAGGCCGTGTCCGACGTGTTCCGCGAGCCGGAGCGCGAGGCGTGGCGGCGCCGCGCCTTCCGGCGGATGTTCATGTCGCACGGCGACGCTTTCGACGCGCTGGCGTGGTTCGACGGTGCGCCCGAGGCGCGGCCGGCCACCGTGGACGACTGGCGCTTCCTGCTCGCCGCCATGCTGCGCCAGTGCCCTCCGGCCCACCCGCGCGTCGGGCACCTGCAGGCGCTGCGGATCGTGGGGCAGGCCGGCGGTGGCCTGACGCGGGCGATGCTCGCGGAGCTTCGGGCCGCCGACCCGGACCTCTACCGCGAGGCAGGCGTGGCGCTGTGGCGCGGCATCCGGCGCGGCGCGCGCTTCGACGACCGCTTCGGCTTCCACAACGGTGCGGGCGGCATGGTGCACGCGGTCAAGACCGCCTTCGTCCGCTCGTTCGACCGCTTCCTCGTCACCTGGCCCGTGACCGTTGACCCGCTGCTCGAGGAGATCGCCGCCGACGTGGCGCCCATCTGGAACACGTGGGTGATGTGGATGGCGGAACACCGGCCGGACGAGCACCGGGAGATCGGCAAGCCGCTGCCGGAACTCTCCTCAGGAGACGACTAAACCTTGACGATTGAAGCGAAAATTGCCATTCTGGAGTCATCGAGGAACGAACCCGGGCATAATACCGGACAGGCCCTTCCCGCTCTCTTCCACACAAGGTTCAGCCCCTCCGCGGATTGCGCGGAGACGGTCGTTCTTTGTCACCGAGGGAGAGTTTCCATGAGCATCTATGCGCTGTCCGAGGCGGTGCGCCCGCTGTCCGATGATCCGGGCACGCAGTTCGCCCGGGACCTGCGGATCGAGATGGCGGTCCGCGAGGTTTCGGACTGGCATCTCAACCTCCAGACCGAGCCGAAGCTCGTCTGGCTCATCGCCTACCACGCCGCCTTCAACGGCGAGCAGGCGTTCTTCCGACGCTTCGTCGAGGAGGCGATCGCCGCCGGCATCCGGGACCGCGGCGACGTGCCGTTCCTGATGGACTTCGAGAACAACGACATCTCGCCGTGCCGCACCGTCTGCGACTTCGGCAACGCCTGACCCTTCACCCCCCGCGCCGGGGATTTGTCCTCCGGCTTGTGCCCCCGGCGCGGTCTTCGCCTGACACCCAACGCACTAAAGAGGAGAGAACCGAATGACCGACACGACCTTTTCCGTTCCGCATCTCGACGCCATCCGGAGCCTTCCCCCGGGCCTGCTCTACCCGCACCAGGCGGACGGCGTCGCCTTCCTGATCTCGAAGGGCCGCGCCATTCTCGCCGACGACATGGGGCTGGGGAAGACGCGGCAGGCCATCGTCGCCATGCAGGTGGCGGTGCCCACGGGGGCGATCCTCGTCGTCTGCCCGGCGTCCCTGAAGCTGAACTGGCGGCGCGAGATCCGCATGGTGGATCCCGCCGCCACGATCGAGGTGATCGGCGCGCGGGCCGACGCGGCGACCCCGGCGGACGACGCGCCGCCGCGCTGGGTGATCGTCAACTACGACCTCCTGCGCACGCACGCCGGACGCCTGCACGGCATCGGCTGGGCGGGCGTGATCCTCGACGAGGCGCACTTCATCAAGAACGCCTCGCAGCGGACCTCGCACGTGCTGAAGCTGCTCGGCGTTTCCGACAATGCCCGTGCGCCGGTGATCGGGCCCTCGCAGGTCTACCTCCTCACCGGCACGCCGATGACGAACCGGCCGCGCGACCTCTTCAACCTGCTGCGCTGCGTGGGGCACCCTGCAGCGCGCAGCTTCCTGAGCTTCGCCAGGCGGTACTGCGCCGCCTACCGCAACGACTACGGCTGGGTGACGAACGGCGCGTCGAACCTCGACGAGCTCAACCGCCTGATGAAGGAGGTGAGCCTGCGCCGGCTGAAGGAAGAGGTGCTCGACCTGCCGCCCAAGATCCGCACCTGGGTGCCGGTGGCCATCGAGGGCGAGAGCGCGCTCAACGCGCAGCGCGCCTTCGCCCGCTGGTTCGTGGAGAGCGACGCGAGCCGGCCGAACGACACCGCCTTCCTGGCCCATCTCACCAAGGTGCGCGTGGCGCTGCACAAGGCCAAGCACCGTGCCGTCGAGGAGCGCGTGAAGGACGTGCTGGCGACAGGGCAGAAGGTGATCGTCTTCACCGCCTTCCGCGAGGGGCTGGCGAAGCACCGCAAGACGTTCGGCGACTCCTGCGTCACCGTCGCCGGCGACGACACGGCGGAGCAGCGGCTCGCCGCGGTCGACCGCTTCCAGACCGATCCCGCGTGCCGCGTCGCGATCTGCAACCTCGTCGCGGGCGGCGTCGGGCTGACGCTGACGGCGGGCACGCACGTGATCTTCCAGGACCTCGACTGGGTGCCGGCGAACCACCGGCAGGCGGAGGACCGCGCCTACCGCCTCGGGCAGACGCAGCGCGTGACGGTGGAGTACATGCTCGCCGACGGCACGCTCGACGGTTTCATCGCAGAGCTCCTCGAGACGAAGCTCGCGCTCATCGGCGCGGTGGAGGGCGACCTGCCGCCCGACGCCTCGCTCCTCGACGATCTTTACGCGAAACTCCGCGCGCTCGGCCCTGCGCTGCTGCAGGAGACCCGGCTCGACGGCGCGGCCGGCGACGTCCGCGAGCGCCTCGAGGCGCTGGCGAAGGCGGGCCTCGGCGGCACGGCAGGTGGCGGCGCGTCCGACGCCGCATCGCAAGCCGCGCAGGATCTCCTCGACGCGGGCGTGCGCGAGTTCCGCTCCACCCGTGATCCCTCGCAGGTCTACCGCGTCACCTTCGGCCGGGCGGGTCACCTCGAATGCAGCTGCGACGGCTTCCGCTGGCGCGGCAACTGCAAGCACGTGCGGGAGGTGCGGGCGTCGGCGTGAGGGGGTGCGCGACCCGCTCCCTCTACAGCGTCAGATAGCTCCACTCTTTGCTGAAGGGTACGCGGCTCATCAGGACGCCGCCCTTCTCCGTCACCAGCACCGTGTCGCTCGGGTTGATGCCGAGGCCGCGGGCGGTGTCGTAAAGGCCGGGCTCGACGCTGAACATCATGCCGGCCTCGATCGTCGTCTCGTCGCCGAGCGAGAGGCAGGGCATCTGGTGGCCCTCGCCGTTCATGCCCATGCCGTGGCCGGGGCGATGGTAGATACAGTCGGCCATGCCGTTCTTCACCTGGTGGGCGTGCACGTCGCGCGCGACGTCGCAGCAGGCGCGGCCGGGTCGGCAGCCCTCCTCGATGATCTGTGCGGTCTCGGCGACCACCTGCCACATCCTGTCCTGGTAAGGCGCTACGGGGGCGATCTGGTAGTTGCGGTAACACTCGCCGCCATAGCCGCCGAGATACATGTCGGAGTTGACGTAGAGCGGTTCGCCGCGCTGCACCTTGTTGCAGAAGAACTGGTTGGGGTGCGGGTAGGCGGTGGCCGGGCCGCAGCGCACGTAGTGGGCCGTCACGTCGACGCCGACGGCACTGTGGGGGCGCCCGTCGCGCTGCACGTCCTGCAGCAGGAGGTGGATGCCGACGGCGCGCATGGCGAGGCCGATCTCGAAGTCCGTCGCCTCCGTGCCGCGCGCCAGAACGTAGTCGCGGGCGAAGCAGTGCAGCGTGTCGAAGGTACGGTAGACGCGCTGGGTGAGCGCGATCTCCTCCGGGGTCTTGCGGCAGCGCAGCGCGTGACAGTCCGCCGCGATGGGGACGACGCGCACGCCCGGCAGGATCGCCGCGACGGCTGCCTGCTCTTCCTCGGCGAGCCGCGCGTCGATGCCGACCGTGCGGTAGCCCTTGCCCTTCAGGTGCCCGAGCATCCAGGCGAAGAGGTCGACGCGGTGGCCCGGTGTCAGGCGCCCCTCGTTGGGATAACCGTCGGCGGCGTGGGGGTCGCAGAAGTAGGTGGTGCAGCTCGACGCCCACCACGCCTCGACCAGCGCGAGGTCGATGCGCGGGATGAACCAGTGCGCCGCTTTGGCCTCCCGCGCCGGCAGCAGCACCCACGAGCGCCGCGAGTCCCCGCCGCGGAAGCAGCCGGTGAAGTAGATCTGGTTCGTCTTGGTGGCGAGCAGGATCGCGTCCACGTCCGGCAGCCGCGCCTTCAGCGCCTCCGCCCGCGCCTGGTACCAGCCGACCGGCAGCCGGTCCGTCCCGAACGGCGCCGGCTCCGGCTGCAGCGGCCTATCGACGAGCAGCGCCGCCGAAGGCGAGACCGACGGATCCCGATACATCCGCGCCAACTCCACCGCGCCGTCGAAGCCGGCGCCGAGGGTGCGAAGGGCGGAAGTGAGGTCGGGGGAGGGCATGGGGAGCAGCCGGACGAGCGGGGAGCGGGATGATGCACCGCCATGGTGGCGACCAGGAACCGTAGCCGCGCTGTCGGCCCGGCCGCAATGGTCCTATGTGTGTGCCAAAGATCGCGATCGCGACCGGGATGAAACACTTTGCCATCCGCATCCGCTACTCGGTGCGCGAAAAGAGACACGGTTGCGGAGGCGTCTGACCACCACCTGCTGGCGTCGTAGTCCTCCCTTGTTCGTGTTCGATCGGCTACCCAACAAAGAGGCCTGTGCCGTGTGGAGGAGGATTAGATCCCGCACTTCTCAATAATGGCGACCCGAAGCCGCCAATAGCGTCGGGATTGCGACCATTTTCCATCGCGACAGCGTATTTTTGTCTCGCGACCTTTAGCGCACGCTACTCTTATGTGGTCTGGACGTGCGTAGCCGACGTCTTATGCTGGCGGGTGCGGCCTGACGGAGGGGGAGAACTTGGCTGGCACTGCCCATGACGCTCGTCTTGTCGTTCTTCAATCCGCCACTCACCAACTTCGGAAGCAACTCAACTCCGCTGACGCGTCCCCGTTTCTTGGGCATCATGCGCTTGAAGCCGCGTTGACCGACCGCGTTGCATTGGCGATCAAGACGATCGTTCAAGGTGACCAGGAGCGCTTCGTCAATCTCTTCAGAACTTTCCCGTTGGTTTCTGCTTGGTTCACAGTGTCTTCGCTTGCCACCCATTATGGTCATGAGGGCCACCTGGAAATCTATGGTCCAGTAGCGCGTGCGATCGGAGCGAATACTATCGATCCATCAATACGAGAGGCCTTGAGCAAGTGCTTCCGGGCTGCGTGCTTTAAATATGCCCTGCCTTTACCGCCGCCTGGTCAACACGATCGAACTGAGGACTATATTGTTCAGGCTGGAGCGGCTCATGCACAGCTCCCCGAACTTGCGAGGGCGTTCATTCGGGCGGAGCGAGACCATGGACCACCTCCCCTGGACGATACAGCCCAGCTCAGCGTCTGGTCGCTCCAGGCGATTTCGTTCGCCCATGTCGGCATGACGAGGCTCAGGCGTGTCATTCAGTACGACACTGCCGGGTATCATGCCGCGGCGTTCGAAAGGGTCCGTCGCGCGCAGGTTGCAAATACGCCGTTCGAGTCCAAGCTCCTAGAGGCCGTCAAGCGAGCGAGCGAGGACATTAAGCCGTCCTCCTCGGTGGTCGTTGCCCCCCCGAACCTCAGTTTTCTGGGAGGCGAACTCGCGTTGGAGTTGCCGAGGGGCGCCAACGCGGTAATGCTCGGCTTGCAAGCTCGAGAACGGCTTCTGCTTCCGGGCGAGCGTCTGGCGCTACCAGACCCATGGCCCGAGCATGTGTTTTGGAGCGTCGGCGACGGAACTCCGGCATCCATGCCCGTTGTTGGTTCGTCGGAAGGCTTGGCCTTCGATGCGAGCGACGGGCGTCTCCTGCGCCGCTTCCCGCTGACCAACGGGGAGACAAGCGTTGACGCGACGGCGGTCAATATCATTTCGCGCACTCGTTTCCAGGTCGACGGCGATGAAAGCACGACCATCGGGCGCGACGCCGAGGCCCACTATCTCGAGCTTTCCTCTAAGGCGACGGTCACGACGAAGCATGGCACCGTTATCCTGGTCCCGAGCGGCCGCCCGCGCCTGCTGTTCCATGAGGTGCCCATTGCCGTCGCAAGCTCTGCGGCATTGATCGCTTGCCCGGATCGGGTGGGCGTGACCGCCCATGCCGACACCCTCAAGGAAGAGCTCGAGGTCTTGGCCGAGCATCCCGCGCTTTCGGTGCCACTTCGCGTCCCGGTGCGCTTCAACGGCTCAGAGTGGTGTGCCGACCTGAAGGACCTGCCGCGCTCGGGGGTGTTCGGACGATTGAGGCTGTCGCTTGTGCAGCGTCAGCAGTTGCGGCCGCTCGCCCGCACCTCGGCTTGGCTCTGGCCGGGGTTGCGGGAACTCGTTGAGGGAATGGTCTTCGATGCGCTCGCCGTTCCAGGGAACCTGGACATTCAGGGATGCCGCAACGTGACTATTGTCGACGGAAAGCTCGGCCTCGACGTCCGAAGCAATTACGCGTCCGCGCAGATTTGCTTCCGTGACAAAGACGGGAGCCCAGTCATTTTCGATGTGCCTCGGCCCGGTTTGGGCCTCAGCATTGTCGCGAGAGACAAGACCGAGCGCGCACTGGCCCTGGGGTCCGAGGTTGTCATCTCCGGCGAGCTGGATTCGACGCTCGTCATCCGTTCGAGCGATCGAGCAGCAGAACTGGATGTGCTTGGCCGGAAGGAGAGGTCGCCGTTTCTCGCCGGACCCGAACGTCGATTGTCCCTCGCCTCGTTGCTCACCAACTCGGGCCACCAGGAGGTTCGCTACGCGCCCTACGGCGATTGGAACTTGGCCTATACGATCGCCACCGTCGTCAGCGGAACGGTGCCGCAGGCCATAACCATCGAAGGACAGAGCAACCGAAAGAAAATCACCTGGAGGTTTCGGCAGAAGTTGTCTGCAATTCAGGTCATCGGTCACAACCTGGTGTCTGGCGCCAGGGAGGAGATCACTTGCCGTCTCGAAGATCCACCCAATGACATCTTTGTAACGAGGTTTAGCCGTTCTCAAGATGGACGTGTCGGCTCCGTGGAATTGGACCCACGGCGCCTCGGCGCAGGCGTTTGGAGGATCGAGTTCCGCGCTCAGTTCGAGGGCGAAGCCCGCTGGGGACCGTTGATCAACGAACGCGCCGACGAGTTCAGTATCGCGATGTCGGGCAGCGTAGAGACTCGCCAAGAAGAAGATCCCGACAGCGCCATCGTCGAGCGGGAAACCGACGCCCTGATGCGCTGTTACGCTGTCGAATGCTGGCCCAGCATCGAGACCACCATCTTTGCCGATTGGCGACGCCGGGTAAGCCGATTGTCAGCAACCGATGACGGCCGGCGTGCCCTGCTGGCAGCGAGCGCGGCTGTCCCTCCGCCCTACTCCTCTCCGTCTTGGGTTCCGATCGTCCATCCATTGGAGGTCGTCCCGGATCTCTACGAGGCTCCCGCACGGGATTTTGCGGTTTTCAGCGAGGCGAATAGCGACGCTGGCGATCACCTTCAGAAAGTGGCTCTCCTCGCGAGATGTAAAATTGTGCAAGACGCGCGAGACCTTTTCCCGCTCACGCCAATGTTTCTGATCTCTTTTGCAAATGTAACCCGCGCCAAGCAAGATACATGGGTGCCGCTGCGCGGGTTCGACTTCGAGCGGTTCAAGAGCCTGTGTTCACTTTATTCCGTGGACCAGTTGGGTCGTTTCTGGACCCCTCGCCGCGAGTGGCTCAGTCTTGAACATCACAGTTGGTGTTGCGAGAGGGCCTTGAACCGTCTTCAGCGCGCCGCTCCCGAGGGAAGCGAGACGAACCTCCAGCGCTTGCCGGCAGCCACGCGCATCGCATTGAAGCTGGAGCGTGGAAGGTTGTCGTCTGCGCTTCCGGTCCCGGACGAGATTTCCGGAAGTTCGGCGCTCATCGGCGCTCTGCCTGCCGTCCTCTCTCATTTTGCGAGAGCGTGCCAATACAAGCGCAGTGCGTCCTTTTGGGATGACGTCAGAAACGATGCCGAGCCCGCGTTAGGCGTCCGAAGATCAATTGCGTTTCTGATCCGATTGGCTCCCGAGTTGTTTGCCTTCTACCTTATCTTGTGGGGGCTTGTCGCGATGAGTGAACCGAAATGAGCGACCTCGATCCAATCCGCTTCCGAGACGGCCTCGCCACCGCCATGGCGCGGTACATGGGAACGGCCGTTCCGGTGTCGCAGCAGAGGGCGCCTCAACTGTCCGCACGGATCGCTGCTGCGTTGCAGGACGGCCGGCCTGAGTTCGTGATCGGGCCCTTTCTCGAAAGCCTACCGGACTTTGAGAAGGGCCGGACGCTACGGGAACTCGTGGAAGCCGGTGTTCTGGTCAGAAGCTGGCTGAAGATGGACGAGACCGCTCATGGCTTCTTGCTGGATCGCAAGCTGCACAAGCACCAAGAGACGGCCATCCTTTCCGCCGCAATGGGGATGAACTACCTAGTGTCAACAGGAACAGGTTCAGGAAAAACAGAGAGTTTCCTATACCCTATCGTTGATCATCTTCTTAGAGACGGCACCTCCGGCCCCGGTGTCAGAGCCATCCTCGTCTATCCACTCAACGCTTTGGCGAACGATCAGCTGTATTTCAGGATTGCTCGGCTGCTGTTGCGTGAACTTGGCGATCCCGGGATTACGTTTGGCCGGTTTACAGGGCAGATCGGCTCAAGCGTAAGTCGCGCCGAGGAAGAGGCCCGTATTCTGGACAACAAGGCGGTCTGCCGTGCGCTTGACCTTCGTGGTCGGGTTCCACCGTCGTGGTTGCTCTCGCGCGACGAGATGCTGGCCAGACCTCCACATATTCTGGTGACGAACTATGCGATGCTCGAGCACCTCCTCCTGCTTCCTCGAAATGAGCCTCTCTTCACGGGAGCCGCGCTGGATTTCGTGGTCCTGGACGAGATCCACACCTACGCAGGCGCCCAGGCCGTCGAGGTCGCCTTCCTCCTCAGGAAGCTGAAAACGCGGCTTGGCCTGGCCCCGGGATCCGTCCGTGCAATCGGCACAAGCGCCAGTCTCGACGGGTCGCGCAGAGGTGAACTGGTCGAGTTCGCCAGCGCGCTTTTTGGTGCGCCATTTCCCTCCCCCGACCAAGCGGTCATTGTCGGCCGGCGCATGCTTCATCCTGCGCTGCGGGCGCCGCGACCGACCGAACGCGTTGGCGCAGAAGCTTGGGCAAGTCTATGCGAGGTTGTGGAGAAAGTTGCTGAGCTCGACGCCGGGAAATGGAATGCGGAGTGCCGCTCGCGCGGGCTCGAGAGGTTCGCGAAACTAACCCCCGACGAAGGACCCGGAGAAACGTTCCTCACCATTGCCTCGTGCCTGTGGGAGGTTCGGGAACTCGCACGTCTCCTGGAGGCAGGTGTGAAGCGGCTGGACGAGGCTGCGGCGGCGCTGTTCCCCGAGGCCACGCCATCGCTTCGCGCCCGGGCTCTTCGCGGCGTGGTCTCGTTTTGCATGCGGGCTCGGCGAGACGAGAGCGAATTTCCGATTCTTCCTGCCCGATATCACCTCGCCGCGAGCGGCATCGAAGGCGGGGTCGTCCGCCTCGATCCAACCCGCCCGGAGAAGTGGTGCGACTTCATGCCGAAGCGGTCGCACGAGGACGATAGCGGGGTGCCCTATTTTCCTCTTCTCGTTTGCCGCAACTGCGGAGAGCCGTACATCGAGGGATGGGTCGTCGGAGGGAAGCTGTCACCCAAGCCTGAACCGGGGGGGGACCGTCGCGTGCTTCGCCTGCTCGATGGCGTGGAAGCCATTGCTGACGACGACGAGGAAGACAACGACGACTCAAGCACGCCTTTCAGCTTTGACCCGCTGACCGGGGTCATCAGCCAACCGGGCCCGAGCACCGTGACGCTTGTTGAAGCCGAGATGGTCGAAGACGAGGAAGAGCGACGCCGTTTCGTGCGCCGCTGCAGTTGCTGCAAGGCAACCTCGGGAATCCACCGCGAGCCTCTATCGTCGCTCCACCCCGGTGATGACGCTCTTGCGGCCGTTGCATCTCAGCATCTCCTGGAAGCCATGCCCGTGAAGACGGCATCTGATGAGCCGCGTCCCATGAATGGTCGCAAGCTCCTCGCCTTTTCGGACAATCGTCAGGACGCCGCTTTTTTTGCCCCGTTCTTCGAAAGGACGAGCCGGGACCAAGCCATCCGCGCCGCCATCTGGCGCGCCGTCGAGCAACAGTCCGATGAACCCATGTTCCTGGCCGATCTGGCGGAGGAGGCCGGGAAGGTCCTGCGAGCACGGGGAAAAATTGCCTTCCCTTTGTACGCGCGGAACGGGCTCGACAAGCGAACGCCTAGCCAAACGAAGGCTGCTATCCTGAATTGGGTCGCAGCGGAGTTTTGCGCGCCTGGAAACGCTCGGGTTTCTCTCGAGGCGCTGGGACTGATCCGGGTGGGCTACGCTTCTCGAAAGCTGCGCGCCGTCGCAGACCGCGTTGGTCGCGACGTGCCAGAGATCGCGGCCGATGCTGATGCAATCACCAGCCTCTTCCTCGATTGGGTTCGACGCGGGCGGGCCATCACGAATCTCGGCGAGGAACTCGACTTAACTGACCCCAGCGTCTGGACCGAGAAGCACAACCAGAAAGAACGGGTTTATGTCCTTGAGCGGACCAAGGACCGAGGTTCAAGCATCCGCGGCTTCTTGCCAAGTGGAGGTTCCGAGAACCGCCTGACGTGGTTCCTCAGTCGCCTCGGCCTCGACCCCGCCAGGAGCCGCGCGGCGATCGTCGCCTTTTTCGAAGGGATTACCGACCAGCGTCTGCTGTGCAAGTTCGGTGCAGGCTATGCGCTTGACCTTTCCGAGGTCACGTTCGGGAGCGGCCGATCCATAGCACTGCATGTCTGCAACCTGTGCGGGACTCGCACCCAGTCGTGGATCCGAGGCATCTGCCCGGCTTGGCGCTGCAAGGGCGCATTGGTGACGTTGGAGCCGGATGAGCGAAACACCTTCGAGAGCCGCAATCACTACGTCAGTCGATATGTCTGTGATTCCCCCCTGACCGCGATCGCCCGCGAGCATACGGCTGCGATCGGCACGTCTCGACGGGAGCAAATCGAGGAGATGTTCCGCGAAGGGGAGGTCAACCTGCTGAGCTGCACGACGACCATGGAGATGGGTGTCGATCTTGGCGACCTTGAAGCGGTGGTTTGCAAGAACGTGCCGCCAGGCATCGCCAACTACCAACAGCGGGCTGGGCGTGCCGGCCGACGTGCCCAAGCGGCCCCCATTGCCCTGACGATGGCTCGCAACGGGAACTTCGATCAGCTTAAGTTCCGGGGGTTCGCCGATTTCCTCCAGGAGATGGCGCCCGTCCCCTATCTCGCACTCGACAATCCTGATTTCTTTCGGCGACACCAGCTTTCAACGATCCTTTCTGGATATCTGCGTCAGCGGCTCAGCGATGTGAAAGCGGGGGGAGCTCCTCGGCTCAAGGATGTGTTCGGCGACGTTATGGACGAGGCCGCTGAAGGTCTGCTTTTGGACGGCTTCGATCAATGGTCTGAGAGTGCCTCGGGGAGTGTGGCTCACGAGGAGTCCGAAGCGCTTTTGCGGCACCTGCCTGAGGGAATGCTGTCCATTGGTCTTTCCGGCATGGAACTCAGACGCTTTGCCAGAGACCGGACCAGAGCCTTCATTCGAGAAATTGCCGGGCAATGGCAGGCTCTGCAGCAACGGCGAACGGAAGCTCGGGAGGCCGGGAACGACAGGGCGGCGGCCGCACTTGGAGCCGAGCAGGAAAAGCTCCTCTCTCAATTCGTCGTGTCGGCGCTGTCCCGCTCGGCAATGATCCCGACCTACAGTTTCCCAGTCCACAGCTGCCGCCTCGAGATCACGCAGGATCACGGCAGGCGCTCTCATCTTGCGGGGGACAAGGACGCCGCCATTCAACTCGATCGGGATGCCACTGTCGCCATATCCGAATACGCGCCCGGCGCGGAAGTCGTTGCGGGCGGCCGGATTTGGGTCAGCGCCGGCATCATTCGATATCCCAAAGACTTTATGCCGCTTCAGTCCTACTGCGTGTGTCAAGCCTGCCAGCATGTGCAGATTGCCATGCACCGCGACGAGATTGAGCCTGAGTGCCCGCAGTGCGCGGCAGCCACTGGACAGATTGGCAGCTTCATCCAGCCGAAGGGATTTCTCACCGCATATCAGGATCGAGAGGGTAGGGATCCCGGCGCATCGCGGGTCCGGCAGCGGAGGGTCGAGGAGGCGCGCCTGGTGACCCAAGCGCCTTTCCATCTGCACGATCTCACCGACGTTCGCTTGGTCTCATCCTTCTTTGCTCCTGCGCGCGGTCTCGACGATCGCGCTCCGACCGGTCGGCTTTTCGTCGTTAACCGTGGCCCGCTGGGCGGTGGCTATGCGAGATGCCCCCGTTGCGAACACGCGGAGGCAGCTCCGCGCGATGCAAGGTTTGGCAAGCCTATCAAGACCAGTCATTCGGATCCCCGAACAGGGGAACGGTGCCCCGTGGACTCGCTGAATCGGCCGGCCGATCTCGGGCATGTATTCGAGACGGACGTTCGAACCTTCGCATTCCAGGCGCCGATCCCAAAATTCCAGAACGATCTGGAGCACCGAAAGCATCTGAACTTCACGCGTACGCTTGCG
This sequence comes from Alsobacter sp. R-9, assembly GCF_054612375.1. Classification (NCBI taxonomy): domain Bacteria; kingdom Pseudomonadati; phylum Pseudomonadota; class Alphaproteobacteria; order Hyphomicrobiales; family Alsobacteraceae; genus Alsobacter; species Alsobacter sp. R-9. The sequence goes on from NZ_JBTSWJ010000001.1 coordinate 320,800, forward strand.
GAAGCTCTGCGGCTCGCTACGGCACGGCTACTAGAAACCGACGCGCGGGACGTAAGCGCCACAGTCCAAGTCGATGGTGGTCGACCTGTCGTCGTCCTTTACGACTCGATTGCAGGAGGCGCCGGCTACGTTCGCCGGTTGTGCGAGCCCGGACGACTGTCGGCATCGCAGCTGCTCCGTATGGCGCGGTCAATCCTGAATTGCCCCGCTCAGTGTGCCAGCTCTTGCGCGAAGTGTTTGAACGACTACGGAAATCAACACTACTGGGAGCAGTTCGACCGGACACTGGTGCTGCCCTGGCTGGATGAGCTGCTTGCTGACAGGGTGCCGCCATCCGCGTTCGCGCCGCCGGAGGCTACGGCTTGGACATCGCCGTCGCTGGCCGGCCTGCGCGACCGGATTTCCGGGGCCCACCGACTCAACCTCGTGGCGACCTCATTGTCAGGCGCCGCCAGCGAGGAGACAGCCAACGGCACGGTTCGGTTCATTCGCAGCTTTGTCGACTCGAGCAACGATCGCTCTGTGTACATTTTTGTCAATGAGCCGGCCTTCTCTATTGATCGTCTGTCATCGCCCACGCAGCTTTCAGCCATTGAAGAACTAGCCCGCATGGAGAAGTCCGGGCGGATCCTCTTTCATCGCCTGCCGCTTCGAGGGGATGTCCTCGTCCCTCGCATTTGGGCCGAGGCCAACGGTGAGTGCCTGGCAATCTATTCAGACACCCCGCAAGTACCAATCCTTGATGGACTACTGGTCGGCAATCTTTGGCTCGCCGCGGCACTTTCAGGGCCATTGCATGCTGCGCTGTCAGCTTTGGATACGACGCGACCTTCTGCATCTTGGCTTGGGAAGGTGCTTGCCGATACGCATAGGTTCGATTTTGAGCCTGACGGCAAGCCCCGCGATGTATCCACGCCATTCCAAATACTACGAGGTGTCACAAATCCCAACTTCAGAATCATCGACCCCTATCTTCTCTCTGGCGACCGGAATCGCCAAAAGGCAGCAGAGTTTCTCGCCTTGTTGGTAGACCTGTCGGACGGACTGGGAACGATCACGTTGCGGTGGCGGGAGGACGATGTGCGGCGGTCCTCGCGCGTCCCGGAGACGCTAGAGTATCAAAAGCGGGAGTTCCTGAATATTCTGCAAGAACTTCGCGTGCCGAAGTCTCATCTCATTTTCGATCCGCAAAGATCTGGGCAGCGCGCACATTTTCATGATAGAATTATTCTGGTTGACTATACATCGGGCGGCCAAAAACGGCGGGTGAGATGGGATGTTACGTCAGGCATCGACAACCTGATGGATCGAACGAAGGAAGCCAAGGTTTTTCGAACGCAAATGCATGTCTGAAGCGGAGCTTAACGTAGGGATGTCACAATTTGACATCCAAGTCGACGACTGTGGCCCTGTGAGAGAGGACCATCCCACCCGAGCCCGCAGATGACACGATCGAGGCGCCGCCAGTTCCATGCCCGACTGGCCGCAGAGCTATCGCTTGACGTTGCCGCACTGCACTTCAAACCATGAGCGAGACCATCCGCTCACCTCGTCGGTTCCCGCTTCCACGATGACTTGCCCCTTCTGCTCCATCGATCGCTCTCGCGTTGCGTTCGAGGACGAGATCATCCTCGCGCTATGGGATGGGTTCCCGGTGAACGAAGGGCACCTTCTCATCGTGCCCAAGGCGCATGCGGCGACGTGGGACGATCTGTCCCCGCTGCAAAAGGCCGCGATCTGGTCGGCCCTCGACCGGGCGCAGGCGCTGATCCGGGAGCGGCACCGGCCAGACGGGTTCAACGTCGGATTCAACCAGGGGGCGGCCGCGGGACAGACCGTCTTTCACTTTCACCTCCACGTGATTCCGCGCTACGCCGGCGACGTCGCCGATCCGCGGGGTGGCGTGCGGCATGTTATTCCCGCCAAGGCGAACTATCTGGCCGAGGGCGGCCCGAGCGGCCCGAGCGCTGCAAGCGGATCGAGCGGCGAGCTCGACGCCGTCGACGTCTCGCGGCGCCTCGTGAGAGGCGGCGAGATGGACCACCTCCTGACCCATCTGCGCGAGCGCCTCGACCGGGCCACGCACTGCGACATCGCTGTCGCGTTCCTGATGGACAGCGGAGCGCGGCTGATCGTCGAGCACCTGCGCGACTTCCTCACCCGTGGTGGCAAGGCGCGCCTGCTCGTCGGCGATTACCTGCAGGTGACGGAGCCGGTCGCCCTGCGCCGTCTCAACGACCTGGCGCTCGCGCCGGCTCGCGGCTCTTTCGATCTGCGCGTCTACGAAGCCCAGGACAAGAGCTTCCACCTCAAGACCTACATCTTCCTGACCGGGCGCGACGGCGTCGCGTTCGTCGGGAGCTCGAACCTGTCGCAATCCGCGCTCACCGACGGCATCGAGTGGAACTACCGCGTCATTGCAAGCAGCGACGCGCAGGGGTTCTGCGAGATCACCGCCGGGTTCGAGGATCTGTTCCACTCGTGCTCCACCAGGCGCGTCGACGAGGCCTGGATCGCCCGCTACGAGCAGGAGCGCGCCACACCGGACTGGAAGCAGGCCGGGCTCGCGGAGGATCCGCCTGCGCCGATCCCGACGCCGCATGCGCTCCAGATCGAAGCCCTCGAGGCACTCGAGGCGACGCGGGCGGACGGCTTCACGGCCGGCCTGGTCGTGCTGGCGACGGGGCTGGGCAAGACATGGCTCGCCGCCTTCGACAGCGACCGCCCGGCGTTTCAACGCGTGCTCTTCGTCGCGCACCGCGAAGAGATTCTGGGGCAGGCGATCGAGACGTTCCGTCGCATTCGACCCGCGGCCTCGATCGGCCGCATCGACGGGTCGAACCGGGATGAGCGCGCCGACCTCACCTTCGCCTCCGTCCAGACCCTGGGGCGCCTGAACCACCTCACGCGGTTCGCACCCGACGCCTTCGACTACATCGTCGTCGACGAGTTCCATCACGCTGCCGCCACCACCTATCGGCGGATCATCGACCACTTCTCGCCGAAGTTCCTGCTCGGGCTCACGGCGACGCCTGAGCGCATGGATGGCGGCGATCTCCTGGCGCTCTGCCAGGAGAATGTGGTGTTCGAGGCCTCCGTCACCCGTGGCATCGCGACGGGGCTTCTGTGTCCGTTCCAGTACTGGGGCGTCCCCGACACGGTCGACTACGAGAACATCCCGTGGCGCAACGCGCGGTTCGATCTCGACGAACTGACGGCGGCGGTGGCGACGGAGGCGCGCGCGCAGAACGCGCTCGACCAGTTCCGAAAGCACGGGGCCCAGCGCTGCATCGCCTTCTGCTGCTCGCAGCGTCATGCCGACTACATGGCTGACTTTTTCAGGGCGCGCGGCGTGAAGGCCGTGGCCGTCCATTCGGGATCCGGTAGCGCGCCGCGGACGACGTCCTTGCAGCAGCTCGCCGAGGGGCAGCTCGAGGTGATCTTCTCGGTCGATGTCTTCAACGAGGGCGTCGACGTGCCGGCGATCGACACAGTGCTGATGCTTCGGCCGACGGAGTCGACCGTCATCTGGATGCAGCAGTTCGGCCGCGGGCTGCGGCGGGCGCCCGAGAAGCCGCATCTCAACGTGATCGACTACGTCGGCAACCATCGCACCTTCCTGACGAAGCTGCGGTCCATCGCCGCCATGACGGGGATGGAGGCCAATAGCGACGGGGCTCTGCGGCGGGTGCTCGACGCCGTGCGTTCTGGTGGGCTCGATCTGCCTGACGGGTGCTCCGTCACCTACGATCTGGAGGCCGTCGACAGTCTCTCGACGCTTCTGCGGCCGACCTCCACCGACCAGGCCCTGGAGGCGTTCTACCGCGACTTTCTCGCCCAGCATGGCGCCAGGCCGACGGCCGTCGAGGCCTTCCACGAAGGCTTCAGTCCCCGCTCTAACAGCGATCGCTCGTGGCTCGGCTTCGTGGCGCGCATGGAGGGTCTGAGCGCCGCCGAAGGAGCGGCGTGGTCGCAGACGCGGACCCTGCTGGAACAACTGGAGAAGACCGAGGCGACACGCAGCTACAAGATTATCCTCCTGCTGGCGATGCTGGCCGCCGATGCACTGCCAGGCTCCATCGCGCTCGCCGATCTCACGCAACAGGTAAGCCGACTGGCGGCTCGGATGGCGAAGGTGCGGGCGGATTTCTCCGTCGACGTCGAGGACGCGGCCGCCCTCCAGCGCCTCCTCGTCGCGAACCCGGTCCGTGCACTGGTCGAGGCGCGAGGGACCGGCGGCGTCTCCTATTTCCGGCTCAACGACGGGCGCTTCGAGACGACCTTCACGGTAAGTGAGCGGGCGGCGTTCAAGGAACTCGCACGTGAGATCCTCGACTGGCGGCTGGCGCAATATCTCTCCCGTAAAGACCCGATAGTTCGGGACATCATCTGCCGTGTCTCAAGAGCCACCGGCGATCGGCCCATTCTGTTCCTCCCGAACTCGGCGGAAAGCCTCGGATTGGAGCGAGGCCCCCTGGTGGTCACCGTCGATGGCGGAGAGCGGGAGGCCGTCGTCGCGAAGATCGCGATCAACGTGCTGCGGCGTCCGGGGACGGACGAGAACGAGCTCCCCGACGTCCTGAGGCGCTGGTTCGGGCCCGATGCTGGGCTGCCGGGGCGTGGCGAGCGCGTGAAGCTCATCCCGACTGGCGGGACATGGAAAATGGAACCGCTGGGCGGCGCGAACATTGCGACCGGCAACCAAGGGGCAGGCGGTGTCGCATTATGGGAGCGCTATCTGCGCGAAGAGATACCCCCGGCCTTCGGGCTCACGTTCAGCCAAGCCATCTGGAACGCGGGGCTCGTGGTGCAGGACCCGGACGTCTTCCTCTTGGTAACGCTCTCGAAGGACGGGATGACCAGTGACCACCGCTATGTCGATCATTTCATCTCGGATCGGGAGTTCGCCTGGCAGAGCCAGAACCGGACGACACGCGCCTCGAAGCATGGACAGTTGCTCTCCCGTCACCGCGAAAAGGGAAAGCGGATCCATCTTTTCATCCGTCCGACCAAGAAGACGGGCTCGAAACCGACGCCGTTCGTCTATTGCGGGCAAGTCGAGTTTGTCTCGTGGGAGGGCGATGCGCCGATCTCGATCCATTGGCGGCTGAACGAGGTGGTGCCAGAGCGGCTGAGAACCTGGTTGGAGGTGCCTCTGACGCGAGGCGACGTGGGAGGGGCCTGAAGAGTTCAAGCTCGTCGGAAGCGTCTCGAACTGCGTCCGTTCGGCATCCACTTTCCAATTGGAGAAAGCCGAAATAATTATGGAGGGCTCTTTAGGACCAAGTTCGTAACGGGGCGAAATGTGAGTGAGCGTTCTTGATTCATGTGCGACTAATGATTGGCTTGAGCGAGGCAAAGACACATCTCGTGACGTGGGAGCTAGAGAGACTTTCCGCACACCTTGTGAGAAAAATCCGAAAATTGCTGGGCTGGCTCGAATTGCCGTGTTATTCTTCAACGAAGAATTCATGCCTCCAAGTTCAACATAATCGTGCGCCACCGTAACTTCGATACTCTCAATAAAGGTAGACACTTGTCGGCTGGTTGTCTGATGTCGAGAAAAATACATGACCGCGAAACCGTCCGTGATCGCAGTTTCCTATTCAATATTTATTATCGATATTCTGACGGATTGTTCCAAGTCTTGTGAATTTACATGGTCGCAGAATAACTTCGCCTGGAAGCGCAAAATATAACTGAGTTTCTATTCAAGCATGGTCGATAACTTGACCAAGGACGAACGATCTAAGCGCATGTCGCTGATTCGTTCAAAAAACACCTCCCCTGAACTATTACTTAGGAAGACGTTGTATGCGCTAGGCCTGCGCTACCGCATCCACGCAAAGGACCTGCCCGGAAAGCCCGACCTCGTCTTCCGTAAACAACAGGTCGCCGTCTTCGTCCATGGTTGCTTCTGGCACCGTCACAAAGGCTGCAAGGCCGCTAACATGCCTAAGTCAAACATCGAATTCTGGAAGCGCAAATTCGACCGTAACGTGCAGCGCGATGCCGAGAGAAAGGAGCGGTTAGAGCAACTCGGCTGGCGCGTTGAGATCGTTTGGGAATGCGAGCTCCATCCTCGCAATCTACACGAAACAGTGCGTCAACTTCGTGCATCCATCATGCGTTGAGTTTAAGCAAGAAAGATTCGGCTCCTGGAGTTGACCCCGTTAGACCGGACACGCGGCTGGCTGTGACATGACCCGGATGTACTCCCGAGGGGAGCGGTATCCGAGCCGGCTGTGCGGATGGACGTCGTTGTAGTCGTCCATCCAGAAGGGGATTGCCGCGAGAGCGGCTTCGGCGTTTGGGATCGGGTTCACGCGGACGTAGTCGCGCTTGAACGTCTTCACGAAGGCCTCGGCGATGCCGTTGCTCTCCGGGCTTTCGACCGGAGTGAAGCAGGGATCCAGGTTGAGCGCGAGGGCAATGTCGATGGTCTTCGCGGCCGCGTAGATCGACCCGTTGTCGCTGAGCCACTGCACGCGATGGGGCGCCCGAGGGCTGCCGAAGCGGGCCTCGACGCAGCTCACCATCATGTCCCGGATCATCTCGCCAGAAAGCCCCGCCGTCGTCGCTGTCCAACCGATCACCTCTCGATCGTGGCAGTCGAGAACGAAGGCGACGCGGACGACCTCGCCGTTCCAGCACGTGAACTCCAGACCATCGGAGCACCAGCGGACGTTCGAGTGCAGCGTGGCGACCTGGCCGTCATGCTCACGGGCATGTCGCCGGCCTGTGTGGCGGGCAAGCAGGAGGCCGAGCTTCCTCATGAGGCGATAGACCCGCTTGGCGTTGACGGGCGGCAGACCGGCTGATCGCCGCTCGCGCTTGAGGAGCGCGGCGATCCGCCTGTACCCGTAGGTTGGGCGAGCATCCACGAGGCGTCGGATCTCCACGCTGAGTTCGAGATCGCCTTCCCGTATCTGCGGCCCGCGCCTGGGGCGCACCCCCTTGACGCGTTCGGCGATGTTGGACCGCGCCACGCCAAGCGTCTCGGTGACCGCCTTCATCGGGAACCGTCCCTCGGCGCAGAGTTCGACAGCGAGATCGCTTTTTTTGCCCGCGCGAGGTCAAGGGCCTCCTTCAGGATCTCGACCTCCATGGTCTTGCGCCCGAGCATCCGTTCCAGTTCGCGGACCCGCTCCTCCAGCCGGCGTACCTCGTTGGCGCCCACGACATCGTCGTCGACCCGGACGGCTTCCTTGCCGCCTTCGCTCATCAGTTGCCTCCATCGGAACACGAGGCTGGGCGAGAGCCCATGGCGACGGGCAACATAACTGATCGACATGCCGGGCTGCATCGTCTCGGCCACGACGGAGAGCTTCTGCTCCGTCGTGAAGCGCCGGCGACGGGCGACACCGGTGATCAATTCCACCTTCGAGAAGGTCTCAGACATAGGCGTATCCCTAGGTCTATGCCTAGGTCCTCCGGCTGACGCCGGTGTCCGGTCGAAACGGGGTGCACTTCAGCTCCTGACTATCGTCGATACGTTCACGCGGGTTCTCGCCGGTGACCTGCCACTGAGATTCTCCTCCACGCGGAGTTTAGAGTCCGACCCTTCGAAGGATGGACAGATGAAGGAAGGGCGGTCCTCTGAAGAGCAGATCATCGGGGTGCTGAAGGAGGATGAGGCAGGCGCGAAGACCGCCGCTCTTGCGCGCAAGCACGGTTCTCGGAAGCGACGCTCTACAACTCGAAGGTCAAGTACGGCGGCATGGACGTCTCCGAAGCCAAGCGGTTGAAGTAGCTCGAGGACGAGAACGCCAAGCTGAAGAAGCTGCTGGCCGAGCAGATACTGAACGCTGTCGCACTCCGCGAGGCTAACGGGATATAGCGAAAGAATGAACCGCAGCTAGAAGGAGATCTCCGCCAACGACGTGACTACGTCATAGTCCACGCCCAAGATATCAAAATGCTTGCGACCGCAAGCGATTTTTTGGTTCTCCTTCGTCCGGAGCTCCTCGTTATCAAGAGTGCTCTTTGTCTCACGTACGAAATACAGTTTCTCATCACGTTCTGTGACGAAAGCCCAGTCGGGATTGTAGCTGCCGATCGGCGTATCAATCTTGAACCAGAAGGGCAGCTTGACGAACAGCTTGACGTTCTCATTGCTATCGAGGTCGCGGGCGAAATTCTTTTCGACTTCAGACTCGTACTCGATGGCGTCGAACAACGCCTTTTCGCGGTGTTTGACTTCATAAAGGTTGGTCAGGTAGCGGACAATGCCCTGTTCAGCTTCTTGCTCCAGCCGACTTTGCTCCCAAAAGTGGTTCGCGACTATTTCGTACTTGATCCCATCCAGCATCAGTTCCTGCAGGGCGCGCGAAATCTCTTTGGATAAGGCAGTCATGAAAGCCTGCGGGCTCACCTTGAACTCGGCAAGCCTCCCTGAGCGCTTCAGTATCTCGGCAAGCGTATGCCGGGTTAGCTCGGTCTCCTTCTGGAGGAATGCCAGAATGTCCGGCAGGATCCTCACTTGCTCCCTCTCGCGGACGCGGGTTGCGATCTGCTTGTCTGCGACGACACCTGCGTCCGTGATTTCCACCTCAACCACCGTGGTGGCAACCCGGGGGGCCTTGATCGGCTCTATGAGCTTGATACGGGCGAGCGCCTTGTCGATCAGGTCGGCTGTATCGAATGTTACCCTGTAACGGGTTCGGTGCTTGATCTTGTCCCAAAGCGCCTGGAAATCGGGGCTGAGTTGCACGTCCTTACGAAATTTTAACTCACGCCGGTCGCGTGCGTTCACTATGCGGTTCCTAAAGAGCTTGCGGTTGATCTCGTCAACAATCTCGGCCTTCAGATCGACGAACTCCGCCGGAATCTTCAAGTCGAAATGAGGATTCTTGGGGTCGAATTTCTCTAGGATCTCGCCCGTAGCATTAAGGTAGCCGTTCGCGACCAGATCGGTCCAGATTTTCACCGAATCATCTTGGCCGAGGACGGTCTCCTTGCCGTTCTCCCCGCGTCGCAGCAGCTTAGCAAAGGCAATCTTTTCGACCCGCCCGAACTGGATGTCGAAGTCCTCCTCGAACTCCGACTGCAGGGCCCGCGCGAACTCCTCGTATGACTCGTTTGCGATAACTGTCAGTCTGTTCACCGTCTCGTCATGCACTCGCTCGCCAAACCTATTTACCGGCAGACGCAAGCCACGCCCAATCTCCTGGCGCTTTCTCTCGGTCGACTTTGATTCATTCAAAGTGCAGATCTGGAAGACGTTTGGGTTATCCCAGCCCTCGCGCAACGCCGAGTGGGAGAAAATGAAGCGCAGCGCGACGTCCGCATCGAGCAGCCGCTCCTTATCGCGCATGATGAGGTTGTAGGTGTCCTCGTCGTCCGCCGTATTGCCGCGTGTGTCCTTCGCCCGGCCCTGCTTGTCTCGTGAGAAGTAGCCATCATGGACCTCGGCGACATCAAACGGGATAAGGCCCTTGTAGATCGGCCTCGCGGTTAGCTCCCGGTAGGCATCCACGAACCACTCCCCGATCTTCCCGAGGCTCGTGGTGCCGTCCTCGTTATAGACTCGGTAGTTCGCTACGCGGTCGATGAAGAACAGCGAGAGCACCTTGATACCCTTGCCATTAAGCGCGCGCTCTTTCTTGAGATGCTGCTCGACGGTCTCGTAGACCTGCGCCTTCATCATGTCGTCCGCCAACCCGCCGAGTTCCTGGCCAAGCTCCAGGAAGCGGCCTTGGTTGAACTCGATATACTCGGCGTCCTGAGTGCAATCGATGCTGTGCACGATATATCCGTAGCGGTAAGCTTCGCGCCCGCCTGATTTGACGTAAAGGTCGTCGCCCTGCTTCACCCAGAGCTTGACGGCAGTCGGCCCGCTCGGGCCTTCTTTATGGAGCTCGACCTGCGCCTTAGCGCCGTTTTTATTGTTGGTTTGCAGCAGCTTGACGTAGGCATCGTTGAAATTGCTGTCTGAACGTATTGAAGCAACCTCGATACGCTTCACGAGACGCAAATCGTAGGCCCTGATCGGATCGAGCTTGTATAGAAGGTTGTACGGATCGCGGTGGGTCGCGCTGTACCGCAACGTGAAAAGCGGAGCCAGGTTGCGAATTGCTTTCTTCGACTTCTCCGTCGTATCGACGCTCTGCGGCTCGTCGATAATGACGATCGGATTAGCCGCTTGGATGAACTCAATGGGTCGCCGACCTGACATGCGGTCGTTCTCACGGTTGATGATATTGAGCTTTTTGAGCGCATCCTCGTTCATCTCCGCAAGATCTTTGTCAGCTACGTCTTTCTGGAAAGATTGGATATTGATGATCATGATTTGAATTTGGTTGCTGCTCGCGAACTGGCGGACCTTGCCAAGACGTTTACTGTCATAGATGAAATGATCGAATGGCACCTTGTCGTAGAGTGTCTGGAAATGCTCTTTCATCATGTCGATGCTCTTGAGCACACCCTCGCGAATCGCAACACTCGGTACTACAATGATGAATTTCTTGAAGCCGTAGGTTTTGTTAAGCTCAAATATGGTGCGAAGATAGACGTATGTCTTGCCAGTACCGGTCTCCATTTCGATAGAAAACTCCCGACCAGCAAGCGCTGCGACTTTTACGATGTTATTGGTTTCCTGAACCGCATGGACGTTCTTGAGAATCTCGTCATCCAGTAAGTCGAGCCGGTTGCCCAGGCCGAGCTCAGTCTGAAATAGACCTCCCAGCTGCAAAGATTGGAACGCCATTGCCCCGGTCTGCGCGAAGGGCTGCCCGTTGAATACGGCGACGACGGCGTCGATGGCATCCCGTTGATACTGAATCGAGGCGTCGTATTTGAGTTTCATCCGCCGCGCCCCCCCCCACTCAAACCGTCTTGAAAACGATTTGGGAATCCTCTGCCTCCGCCCGCGCCTTGAAGGTTTGAACGGCATTCGCTTTCAGCTGATCGTTACCCTTGAAGCCCTCGTCCAGGCAGATGACCTGTAGCGGGTTGGCGTCAGCGAGTGCATCGATCAACTCGGGTGTGATCTCTCTCTCAAGGCATATGAGGAGTGCGCCGCCCTCGATAGAAAAAACCTTCTTCCCGGCCATCTCCACGGTCATATACCTCGTGGTAAGTGGAAAACCCGCGCCCAAGAGTAACTCGAATAGCAGATGATCAGGTGCAGCGCCCTCTCTGAGGTGATCCACATGGGTTTCGAGGCGGCGAACCATGTCTTCCTCAGAACTCGCCTCCCACCGCCTAAAATTCGAACGCGCTAGCTTGAAGCTTCGGAAACCTAGCGAACTATCTTTCTTATTTGTAGCATTGGAAGCCAACCTTCGTAGCATCGCCTCCGAGAGCGTTAGGTCGCTCCCCTCTAGCTTTTCCGGAAATTCAACGAGGACAAAAGATGGTGCCGGACCACTTTGTTCAAGAGAGAGAATTGCCTCTCCCATGGCTCCGGTTCCGGCGTAGCAGTCCAAGACCAAATCATTCGCCCCAACGTTTGCTATACTAAGCAAATGTTTCATAAGTCGCGTTGGCTTCGGAGACAACTTCAAATCCGGCAGATGCCTTCTCAATTCCTTCGTCGCTTCGTCAGTATGACCTACCTCGTCGTGCTGGAGAATTGTCTTTGGCATCGAGCCCTGTCTGATCTCAAACAAGTATTTCTTCTTTGCAGGGATTGAATTTCTGCCATCGACACCCCACCACAGCCTCCCTTCCGCGACATTATTCTCGTGTTCTGCAAGCGAGCAGGCCCATACCCTAGTTTTCTTTGGAAAATGTACTTTACCAGTATTCGGATTTGTCACCGGGTAGTACAGGTTTGGGCGCTCCTCGGCTGTGTACCGGCACGTATAGTCAGCTGCCTTCCAGGGCCCTCGGGGATCGTTGTCGGGGTTGGTGTATCTAGCCGATTGCTCGTCAGTCATGGGCAGAAGGCCGGCGGTGAACTCTTCAGAGCGCCGATAGCAAATGATGTTCTCATGCACGTAACCGACGTCTTTTGTGTCCGGAGGAGGCGAGTAGCGCTTCTCCCATACGAATGTAGCCACGAAATTCTCTTCGCCAAAAATCTCGTCCATGACGGCACGTAGGTGATGCGCCTCGTGGTCGTCTATGGATACAAAAATCACCCCGTCCCTCGAAAGGAGATTTCGACACAAGAAAAGCCGAGTATAGATCATATTCAGCCAACCAGAGTGATCAGAACCAGCAGTCAAACTAATACGTCCATTGCTTTCTGAATTATCGACATAATCGATATATCTGTCGAAGTAACCTTCGCTATCATCGAAAATGAGCTCGCTACCGATATTAAATGGAGGATTAAGATATATCATCTTGAACCGCCCGAAGTAGGATCGTTCGATGAGCTTCATTACTTCTAGATTTTCTCCTTGAATTGCAACGTGACGTGCCGCGCCGAAATTGATCGAAGTTGCTGGATCGGGATGTAGTGCGCCTTGTGGAGGTCTCTGGATTCGGCTTAAAATCTCAGACTTCCCGCGCCATTCGAATCGAAATCGGTTGGCGTCTTTGCCCGTTAGGTCTCGGGCAAAAGCGTCTAATACTAGATCCCGCAACAACTTTTCGTCGACACGCTCACCTGCAATCGACGATAGAAGGTCGTTAGTTCGCGTTTCTAAGCTGCCTGCGTTTTTTTTCTCGTCTCTCATATGCGAGCCCCCCGCTCAAGTTTCTCCAGTTTATTTCGATACTCTATGATTTCAGGGAGCATTTCCTCAAAGGCGGAAAGACTGTCCCCGCGGGATGGATGAATCTTCCCGCCTCTCAATAGCGACTGATGGTAGAGGGCATCGAACAGGTCAGACGGCATTGGGTTGCCGGATCGCACTGAACGGACAATTAGACCAGCCGAAGCTTGCGCGGAGAGAGGCGAATGGTCGCCAGGCTCCAAGAAGTCGGCGAGATTTGAAGCTAGCGTACTGGGCTCATGATCAATTGCCCATTCCACCTCACCGTCGAAATAGCCGCAGGCAGTGCGGACGGAGAAGCCGCTCCGCACTCCAGATGGTGGGCATGCGTTCATGACACTCGACAAAACAAATTCTCCGACCGGTCTTGCGACCGCATTGCCCGCCATCCTAAGCAGGGTCGAGGATGCGAAACCCAAAGTGCGAATGTCGGAGAAGCCTTGAAGGGCGAGGTTCTCTCCGACGGTCAACTTTCGGGCAATCCGACCATTGAACACCGCTACAGTGCCTCTACCTTTGTTGTCAGTCGCTCCGACCTTTAGCGCGGGCACATAACCTATCGAGTAGCAAATCGATCGTTTGCCGCCAGTCCAATAAAAACCGTTGGCGTTCTGGATAACATTTTCATTTAATGCCTCTCGACCCCGAATATCTGGTATTTTAGCATGAAGTCCGAGAGCATAAGTAGGGTGCTTTGATGCTACAATGAAGAGCCTGTTACGGTCTTGAGGAAGTCCGAATTCCCGGGCGTTGAGCAAACGCCATGAAATGTGGTTGAAGCCGTGACTTCGGACTGCCTGTTTCGCTGCGTGGAAGTCGGCTCCGCCTGCGAGTGTCAATAGGTTGGGGACGTTTTCCCCGACGATGGTATGCGCACCGGATGCAACGGCTACTCGCAGCATATCGAAGAACAATCCAGAACGGTTTCCGAAGAGACCGAATTGCTTACCTGCGGAACTTATGTCCTGGCAGGGCCAGCCCCCAACAATAAAGGACGCTGGCGGAGGCGCTATGAGGCTTCGGACGTCATCGTGAATCGGAACGCCCTGATTCAGCGGACGGCTTCTAATGATCGCACGGCACTCGGCGTCTTGCTCACAAAAAAGAATCGGCGGAACGGAGGGGTGTTCTAACCCCCCTATTCCAGAGAATAGGCTCAAATAAGCCTTCGGTACTTCGGTGGCTTCTGTTTGTCTATGGGGATTATTATCGTTCATGATTAGGTTGCCAGTGTACGGGCGCTAGACACAAGGAAGGAAGTGGTCCAGCCGCTATGCGGATGGTAAGCTTCGGCAGTTTGCGACATTGCGCCGTCCCTGATCTTGGGACCCGCCATTTCGGTATCGCTTCCGGCCTGTTCATTTCGGGCCCGTTCACAGGATTTGAAATCTGATGGAGAAGAGCTCCTCATCCGACGGGACCTGGAAGAGGCGTTCCTCCACCTGATCCAGAAGGCGATCCTTCTGAATCTCAATATCCTTTGCGGCAGCGTCATATGCGCGCCACGCTTCATTCCGCTGCTCTTCCAGTGCCCGCGCCTTGCGCTGCAGCCTGAGTTTTTCGGGCATGCTGCCTGTATAGCGGACTTCCCTTTTCAGCGCCTTGATCTGCTCGTCGAGCTCCTTCAAGTCCGCCTTCAGACCCGCGCGACGATCCTCTGCCCAGTGATCGAGCTTATCCATCTCCTCGTCGAACCACTTGGACTGATTGCGCGCGATCTCATCGAGGATGGCCTTTCGCTGATCGTCGATGGCCGCCGTCACCGATGGCGGCACACAAAATTCGGCCGAGCCATTCTTATGCGATGGCATTTCAAACAGACGCATCGCCGCCGCTTGATCCAGAAGAACGCCGTCGTCCGTGATGGCGGCGAGGATGAGATGATCCTGATCGTCCGCGCCTCGAATGGAAAGCTTATGCACGACAAGGGTTCCGGCCTTTCCAACAAACGGCGCGATAGAGACTGCCGTCTGCGGCCAGCCCGTATAATCGAAAACCAACTTGGCGCCATTGAGCTTACGCTCGCCAGCCACTGACAGGAGATGCTGCGCTAGCGGATGGCTTAGGCGATACCTATGGCCGTCAATGCCCTGCTTTGAAAGATAATAGCTGCCGGCCGGGGCCTGAACGCCATCCGGCACAGATTTCAGAATGAAGGTCATGTAATCGTCATCGAATTCAGCGTGCCTTGCCAGCTCATGCTTCGTGACGGCCCACAACATGCGCTCATAGCGATCAATGTAGGATTTGCTTTTCGCCATGTTGACCTTAAGGCGGTCATGTACCTCGGCGTCGAAGTTCTCCAGAAGTTTGCGGCGTGTATCTTCCATTGAGACGGAGATATCTGTCTCCATTTCAGCGCGCAGAAGCTCGAATGCTTTCTCGATATCCGCGACTGAACGGCAGGTTTGGTATATGGACATAATGCGTTTTTCAAATTCAACGCCAGATTCTATCGCGCCCAACACTTCATCGCTAGCGCCAAAGACGCCGGAGAAGAGCTTGAATTTTTCGGCCAGCAGTTCAAACACGCGCTGGTCCGCAGCGTTATTCTTATTGAGGAAGTTTACCACCACAACGTCGTGACGCTGGCCATAGCGGTGACAGCGCCCGATTCGCTGCTCAATTCGCTGCGGATTCCACGGCAAATCATAGTTCACCACCATCGAACAGAACTGAAGGTTGATGCCCTCGGCCGCTGCTTCGGTGGCGATCATGATTCCGGCCTTCTCGCGAAAATAATCGACGAGCGCGGCCCGCATATCGGCTGTCCGCAAACCGGTCACGCGGTCCGTCCCCTTATGGCGCTCTATCCAAGCATTGTAGATTGCCTTGGACTGGGGGTCGGCATTTGAACCATTGAACATCACGAGTTTGCCGTCATAGCCGTGGTCCGACAGCAGTTGAACGAGATACTCTTGTGTGCGCCGGGATTCTGTAAAGATGATCGCTTTCTCGGCGCTTCCCAATTCCTGCGCCTTGGCAAATCCCGCACGGAGCGCGCTCAGCAGCGCAAGACCCTTGGCGTTCTCCGAGATTGACACGGCCAGATCGCGGAAGGCCCGGAGAACAGCGATCTCCTGCTGAATGTTAGCGATGTCGCTTTCGGTGAGAAGCTCTGGCTCGTCGGATTCATCAGGCCACTCGTCGGCGGCCTCTTCATACTCTTCATAGTCTTCTGCGATTTCCTCGACAAGCTTCTCCGGCATTGTTCTGTCGTCATGAAGCTGGCATTCCAGCTTTCGTGCCAGCGAATCTAGAGCTCCCGCGATCGCAAAAGTTGATGACGCCAGAAGCTTGCGCATGATGAGAGTCATCAGAGTACGCTGGCTGGATGGCAGGGCCTTGAGCGAAGGACGCCGAAGATAATCCGACACCATATCGTACAGGGCCTGCTCGCTGTCGCTCGGCACGAATTCCTGGGTAAGGGGAATTCGGTTAGTGTAACGGATATACTCAAGGACCTGCCGCCGTAAGGTGCGGTGGCAAACGGGTTTCAGGCGGTCTTTGAGCTCGTCAAACTGCCCGTCTCCGGTGATCCGTGCGTACTGCGCGCGAAAGCTCTTCGCATCGCTGAACGTGTAATCGTCGATCAGGCTGACCAGTCCGTACAATTCCATGAGCGAGTTTTGTAGCGGGGTCGCGGTCAGTAGAATCTTTGGGGCGTTTCCAAGTGCTGTCTTCAGCGAACGACCGATGCGGTTGTCAGGTCTGTAGACATTACGAAGCCTGTGGGCTTCATCGATCACGACAAGGTCCCAAGGAATAACAATTAGCTCGTCAGCACACCGGGCGGCGAACTGAAAGGAGCAAATCACGATTGCCTTTTGCTCAAGCGGGCGGCGCACACCGCTTTTGGCAAGTTTGTTGTAGTTCTTGGTTTCGAGAATGACTGTCGGCAGAAAAAATTTCTCCTCGATCTCCTGCGACCACTGCTTGCGTAGATTAGCGGGGGTGATGATCAGGAGCCGCCGCTTCCTTTCCGTCCATTTCTGCGCGAGAACGAGCCCAGCTTCGATGGTTTTCCCTAGACCGACTTCGTCAGCAAGGATAGCGCCCTTCGACAGCGGCGACTTGAATGCGAAGAGTGCGGCTTCAACCTGGTGCGGATTGAGGTCTACTTGCGCGTCAAGCAGGGGGGCAGCAAGCTTTCCGGCGTCGGCCACCGAATACCGCCTACTCAGCTCATGCGCGAAAAGTTTGGCGTGATACTCCGTCGTCACCCTGGTGCCCTGCTTCTCTGTTTGCCGGTTTATCCAACTCTTGATCTTCCCCCTGTCGAGCCGCCATCAGCCCCCAACCTTGAATCGGGAAATCTCCCCCTTGGCCGCAAGCTGCTGGGGTTCAGCCGTCGAGGCTGGTATGGGCCTATGGTCATGGTAGCCGATTCGCCCAGCTTCAATGATCTGCTGAGACATCAGCAAGCCCTGGAACAGGCGCTCGTTCAGGTAATCATTTCGGCTGAGGCTGTTCATGCTCTCGAGGAAGGCGTCTTGAATAAGCTCGCTGCAGCAATATCGATCCGTGACCTATTCCTCCTGAACGTCATCGGCCGCAGGGTTCAGATCGGTCGATGACAAAGAAATAATCAGAAGTCGAATGAGAGCCTTTTTCTCAGGTTCTAATTGTCGATAACGCCGGAATAGCGCGATTTCCGCGGGATCGATGTCGCGAATACTGTCTCCATACAAAATTTGTTCAGTTGTTACGCCAAGTGCGTCGGCAAGTGCCGATATTCTTCGAAGAGTTATTTCACGGTTTTTGTTTTCTACTTCCCAGATATAGGATTTGCTTAAGCCAGCCAGTTCAGCCAGTGTGCCGAGCGAAAGTTTTCTCTTTAGACGGAGTGTTCTTACGCGCTGCCCGATGGGGGTCGACATTGTCGTCTCGCATTACATGCATCGTTTCTCATTTATACCCTTCGCTTGGGTTAAGCAAAGAGTAATCGTCAGGCTGTGCATTGAACGGGTTCGCGCCGATCCGTCCAGATTGTCGATCGTGCGAACTTCAGCGGCCGCATTGTATGATAGTCCTAGTTTTCTTCAGGGATCAATTCTTCCATTATGCAGTCGTCGTCTTCAAGCAGCAACTATTTATTGCGAATTGATTTCGCCCCCAAATTGCCGATTATAGTTGAAGTAAGGGCGTCTCGGATCCCAGTTCGATCAGCCGGCGCGCTGCGTCCACGGCCGCCTCCACGGTCGTCACTTGCGCTTCGAGCGGTTGTGACAGATCGACTGGCGGGACATCGATCACCGGACCCATGATCTGAAACGTCATCTGGTTGGTGGCGAACTTCCACCCAAGCATCTTGTTTGCGCTCGTTCCGGGATATCGAAATGTTGGTCCGGACTTGTCGACGCCAGGCTTGTGCGACAAGGCGTGGCCGTGGAAGCGAGCCAAGTAATCGGCTAGGGCCATGCTGAAACGGCTGGCCTCCTCTGTTCCCGCGGATGCTGTCCGGCTCATCCGGGTGAGTGCCCGGCGAAGCGCCGCGGCGCGCCAATGGGCGTGGTGATCCTCGCGCTGCACGAACCACTCAGCGAGGTCTTCAACAGGCACCTTCGTCTGCCAAGGCGCTTCGCTTCGAACGCTCGAAAGTTAGGCGCGGGGCGCAACGGGGACTGTCTGATAGCGGGCTGCAACCCCCTTGGCGACAAGTTCCTGCCCACGGTCATGAAAACGTTCGCCTTGTGTGTGCGTGAAGGCCGCAGCGATCTTGTGCTCTATCAGAACTACCGTGCGGATACCGTCTTTCTCGAATAGAGAGAGCACGTCCGATTCACCCCAGATGCCGCTGAACATGTTCCGAAGGGAGTGATGCGCCTAGACGGAGGACCGGCCGGACAAGCCGATCACGTCAGCGAAACCATTCCGCATAGCCGGATTCCAAGCGGAGTTCCTCGATCTGGATCATGTCGAGATCGCGCTTGGAGAGCATGAAGGGGATCAAGACTCCCCGGTCGATGAAGGCTCTAGCCACTCTTGCCCTAGGGCTTGCATTCCGCACAGCGCGTTCACCAGCCGCATCTGCTCCACCGTCGCGCATGACGTCTCACGCAGCCGTGGTGCCCCGAAGCAGAGCGCGAGCGCCTTGGCCCGCGAGATGGCCACGTTGATGCGGTTGAGGGAGAGCAGAAACTCGAGCCCTCGTGACGTCTCCTCTGCTGACGACGCCGTCATCGAAACCAGGCAGACGGGTGCCTCCTGGCCCTGGAATTTGTCGACCGTGCCGACCCGGATCGCATCGGGCAGGGCCGCACGAAGTGCGTTCACCTGCGCGTTGTAGGGAGCGACGACGATGATGTCCTCGGGCTTCATCGGCCGCGTGGCGCCGTCCTTGTCGGTCCACCGGCCCTTCAGGAGATCCTCGCAGGCGGCACGGATCGCCTCGACTTCCTCCGGAGACACCTGCGCATTCCCCTCGTGGTCCACCGGCACCCAGAAGGCGCCGGCGGTGGGGAAGGAGGTGCCCGTCACGGACTGCCGTTGCGTGTCCGGATGGCTCTCCAAACGGCCTTCGTAGACCTGCTCCGAGATGAAGCGGTTGACCTCCGGGTGCATCCGCCGCGTGACGCCCAGGAAGATGCCGCGGTCGTGAGGCACTGTCGCGTGGTCGCCCAGCATCCAGTCGAGGCAGGAGAGGTCGGCGGGGTCCGGGTGGGCGCCCTGGATCACCTGCGGGAGTTGCCGGGGATCGCCGACGAGCACGATGTTGCGGGCCGCGCGTCCCATCGCGACCATGTTGGCGAGGCTCACCTGGCCTGCCTCGTCGACGAACAGGACGTCGAAGGCCTGGACGTTCTCGTCGCGGGCGAAGAAGTAGGCGGTGCCGCCAACGACGCCGGTCCCCGAGGCCGCCTCGGCATTGTCCGTGGTGCGGCGGATGGGGCAGTCGTCCGGATAGCCGTCCTCGTCGTCGGAGAGCTTGTGGACGATGTCCGGCGTCACCGGCGGGTCGAGCGCGGCGCCGAGGCGGGCGCAGGTCATGAGGACGTTGCGGATCGCCTCGTGGCTGTTGGAGGTGACGCCGACGCGCTGGCCCTGCCGCATCAGCGCGAGGATAGCGTGGGCGGTGACATGGGTCTTGCCGGTGCCGGGTGGCCCCTGGATGGGCAGGACGGTTGCGTCCATGCGTTCGACCGCCGCGATGGTGCCGGCGACGAGGTCGTCGCCCTGCAGGATCGGGCCCTCGCCGACGAGGCGGGGCGGCGTGCGCGAGAGGAGATCGTCCACCGCGCGGTATCGGCGCGCCCCGCACTGGTCCTCGATGACATCGCGCAGCGCGGCCGCGATGACGTCGGTGTTGAGCGGCTTGTCGGGATGCAGGGAGAGGCGCTCGGTCAGCAGGTCTGCCCGCGCGACGCCGATCTTCACCGTGACGAGGCCGGTCTTGCGGTCGAGCCCGGTGATCGCGGCCGTCGCGAAGTTGTCCGTCGTCGGGATCGTCGCGTTCTTGCCGGCGCGCAGCTTCGTCTCCTGCGGCGGGAACCGGTATGTCCGCTGCACCGAGCGGTTCACGCGTTCGGCAGGTCCCGTCGCCACCAGTCCGCCCAGGGCATCGAGGTCGTCGATGAGGTCGTCGTCCTCCTTCCCCAGGCTGTCGAAGATCGCCCACCAGGCGGGCTTCGCCTCGCGCTTGTGGAACAGGCCCAGGTCGAACAGCATCGCCTGGCGGTCGGCGGGCAGGCCCGACGCGGCAAGGCAGGCGCGCAGGGCCGACGCGTCCTCGTCCTCCTGCGTCTCCTTCTCGCCGGCGTCCTCGCCCAGCTGCGGCCAGGGGCCGGCCGGGCGCAGGCTCACCAGCCAGTCGCGGAGCCTTTCGGTGGAGACGCAGTCGACGCGGTTGTAGGCCTCGATCTCGTCGAGGATCCGCTGCTCGCCCGTCTCGCGCCAGCGTTCGTAAGCGACCACCGAACCGCCCGCCGTCGTCACCTCGCCGTCGCGCTTGAGGCCATAGAAGACCTCGAGCGCCTTGATCGAGTAGCTGGGCTCCGAGCAGACAAGGGCACCGCGCACCACGGCGTAGAGGTCGACGAAGCGGCGCTCGCGCAGCAGCCGGTCGAGGAACGCCTCGCCGATCCCGTGCTTCGCGGTGAGCCGCCGCAGTGCGGTGATCTCGTAGGGCGCGTAGTGGTAGATATGTGCGGACGGGAAGGCGGCGAGGTGCGCGCGGAAGAACGCGATGAGGTCGGCGAGGGCCTGCCTCTCGGCGGCGTGGGCGTGTGCCCAGAAGCTCCGGAACGCGCCGTCGCACCAGACCCCGTGGAGATACTCAAGGCCGCCCTCGACGTGGGGATCGCCCTCGATGTCGTAGAAAAGGTCGCCGGGCTGCGGCTCGGGCAGCAGGTCGAAGCCCTTCCCCGGCTGGTGGGGCCGCAACACGGCCGTCGGCGTGCCGGTCTTCCGGGCGTGCTGCAGTTGCGCCTGCGCGATCAGCTTCCCGAGCGTCTCGGAGGCCATGCCCCTGACGGGCCCGGTGGCGGCGGCAAGGCCCGCCATCGTCGTGATGTCGGCGGCGTCGAGCTTCTTGACCTGTCCGCGCGTGATGTTGGCCACGGTGAAGAGGCTGTCCTCCGCGGTCCAGACGCTCTCGCAATGGTTCGCCCAGCGACACAGGGAGCAGTCCGGGCAGGGCACCGGGCGGGTGGGTGGCGGAGCGTCGAGGAAGGCCTCGAGCCGCGCCCGGGCGGCGCGGGCATAGTGCGCGTAGTCCGCCAGGCGCAGCGTCACGCGCTCTCCCGAGCCGAGTTCGACATGGGCGAATTCCGGCGCGACGCCCTGCACCTCGGCCAGCAGGTCCGAGTAGACCACGAGTTGAAGCACGTGCTTGGGATGGACGCTGCGCTTGAGCTTCGTGTCGGCGACCTCGTAGCTGAACGCGCCGAGATCGGACGGCCGCTCGACCCGCTCGAGGAAGTCCGACCAGCCGCCCCAGCAGCCCGAGAGCAGGGCGCCCTGGAACACGACGTCGGCTCCCTCGACCAGCGCCGCCCGGGTCGCCTGCGCATCCGCCGCGAGATCGCCCCGTGGCATCTCGACCACGCGCCTGCCGGCCGCCCTGAGACGCGCGAGGTGGGCGGCCTCGTGGGCATCCCCGTGCTTCTGCAGCAGCAGGGCGTCCTCGCTGTCCTCGAGCGGTTGCGGCCCCTCGCCGCGCAGGCGCATCAGGTCGAGCGTCGTCGCATGGGCGCAGCCCATGAAGCGCATGAGGTCGGTGGCTGACAGCAGGATCGTGCCGTCGATGAGGCGCATCGGTCCGTTCTCGCCCTTGCCGGCCGCGCCAGCATCGCGCCCGCTTCGTTTCGCATGAAAGATATCAACTCAAGGTTGCATTACCTTGAATGTTGTGGGCGTCAGTTCCTGACATGGGCCCGCATCGTCCCGGTCCTCATCCGCAATACGGCTTCTGCCGCAGCCGCAAACGGGCCTCCCGCGGCTCCAGGCGCCGGTAGCGCCCGCCCGAGTAGCGGGCGCAGTCGAGGGCGAGGCCCTGGCGGATCAACTCAGCGGCGATGTCGTGCCCGCGCAGGTTGAAGCACGTCGCCACGTAGCGCTCGTAGGTGCGCTCGCCGTTCAGGACGCACCGGACCGGCGCGCCGACCCCGACGATGGCCTGCAGCCCGGCGCGCGCTGCCGGCCCATTCGGTTCGGCAGGATGTGAAACCTCCTCGGCGTCGATGCCGTTGAGGCGCAGATGGATGCCCGCAACAACGATGGTGTCGCCGTCGAGGACCCGAGGAATTCCCTGGATGATCTGCTGCGCAGCGGCGAGAGAGGTAGTATGTGCGAGGCCTGCGACCGAGAAGAACAATGCCGCGGCCAGACAACACCAGCGGGGTAGCACGTTGCGATGACGGTTGGACTGGAGCGCAAGTGCGTTTCGGTCTGATGCCGCCGCTCTCAGTTCCCAGTTGCCGAAGACGGCGTCGCACATCAACTCACCCCTCGTTGAGCATTCCTGTTCCAGCCACCCACCGCGGTCGTCATGTCAGCCTCAGGGCTACAATCAGAAGTTGCAACGAAGATCGATGATGGGGGTGACAAAACCTGCCAGCGGCTCGGCTTGTTGGGTGGATGGGGGACGAGTGTCGTGCATGATGCAGTGCGGCGGGGGACACGATCATTTTGGACTTGGCCCATGAGCTTCTCATTAGGGCCGATGTGTCGCATGACGCCCTTCAGGAGCGCCGAGATCTGAACGGGCGACCAGTGTTTTCGGAGCCGTCCTGATGAGGAAGACGCTGCGTGCCCCTGCAGGTCGGATAGCTCACACAGCCGAGAAATCGGCCATGACGGCCCTTGCGTTCCAGAAGCCATCCATCGGCGCAGACAGGGCAGGCTGGGAACTCAGCCCCGCAACTGCACGTCATTCTATCCGGGTTCGCAGCGTCTCGTTCGGGCAAGCCGACGCCACAGGCGCTGCATGCCTTGAGTCTGTGGCCGCAAAGGTGGCGATGCTCACATGCGAAGAAGGAGCGTCCATTCGTTGCGGGCTGCTGGAGCATCCGGCCGCCGCACGCGCGGCAGCGCCGTGGGGCATGGCCGGCTTCGCCGACTTCCATGACCTCGTAGTCTGGGCTTCCGGTGAGTTCACGGACAAAGGTGGAGGGCCTCTCCCGATCTGCGAGGATCGTGACGGACGTCCGTGCCCGGGTCAGTGCCACGTAGAAGAGGCGACGCTCCTCGGCATGCTCAAAGGATTCAGGTTCGGGCAGCACGACGTCGAGAACCGGGTCGTCGACGATCTCCGAGGGAAAACCCATTCGCCCGCCTACCGCACGCAGGATGACGACGTGATCGGCTTCGAGCCCCTTCGATGCGTGCATCGTCATGAAACGAATAGAAAACCTAGGGAACTGCCCGGCGAGCCCTTCGAGCGACGACGGCCTGACGTGGTTGTACCGGCCCAGAAGAAGAACGCTGGTGCCGCGGACCGTGCCGGTTGAAAGCCCCTCAAGTGCCATTCTGACGGCATCGTCATCCTGGCCCCGCTCGACGTATGCGACCCTGATCGCCGGGTTCGCAGTTGTTGCTGCGGGCACGACCGTCTTTGGGATCTGTGCGGGATTGCGGAGCACGAAGTGCCGGGCCGGGCCCGCGATCTTGTCGACGCTGCGGAAGGTGCGTCCCAGATCGACGACGCTATGCACCGCCTCCTGGTCGCCAAACCGACCACCGAAGACAGCGCCGAAACTTCGCATAAGACGGATGTCGGCACCCGAGAAGCGATAGATCGACTGCCAGTCGTCGCCCACGGCAAAAAGGCGCGCATCGTCGTGCTGCGATTTCAGGGCGAGGAGCAGGCGTGCCCGTCCTTCCGAGATATCCTGGAATTCATCGACCAAAAGATGCCGGTAGGGGCTTCGGTAGCGGCCGGTCTCGACGTGGGCTGCCGCACGGATGATCATGTCCTCGAAGTCGATGGTCCCGTCGAGGCGGGCTTCGTAGGCGTTGATCACGGCCTTGAAGATCTTGAGGAACGCGAGGCTACGCGGGACGTCGTCCGTCGAGGCTGCGCGCTCCTCGCATCGGGCGATGGTCGCACCGGAACCCTTGAAGTGCTTGAGGAACGTGCCGAGCGTCTGCGTGAACGCGTCGACCTGCCCCATTTCGGCCAGGGTCCGGAACACCAGATCATCCGGGACGGGATTTCGCGTTACGTAGGGAGCAAGCTTCTCAGCGAGCTTCTCGAACAGCGTTCCCTCGACCTTCTCGTAACTGAACGTCTCGATGAGGTTCGTGCCATTCGCGTGGTGCAGTTCTCGCTTCCACGCCATGTCGGCCAGGTAGCGGTCCCGATCGATGAAGGGCGCGGTGGTCAGGCGGACGGAGCCGTCGGGCTGGATCGCCTTCCGGACGCCGAAGTGTTCGATGTAGATTCCGCTCTCGGTCAGCCGGAAGTCGGGACGGTAGGGGCCCCGTGCGTCCGCCGGGAGCGGACCTTCGTAGAGAGGCTCATATTCGTGAGCGATGCCATTGCGGTAGAGCCAGTTCGCAATCAGCCACTCTTCATAACTCCTGACGAGGTCACCATTGAGCGTGCGGAGGTCATGCGTCTCCACCCACTGGAAGTAGCCATCCTGTGTCTTGAAGTCCCACTCACTCTTGTACGGCCAGACAAACTCGGAAAACCAACTTAGAATAAGCGTGCCAACCTCGGTACCGGCCGCGATTTCGTCGTGCAGGATCTCTCGCAGCAGCATCCGAAGCTTCACGTCGTCGGCGGCATGATGGGCCAGCGCCGGCTTCCTGCCTTCGACGGCGCGGAAGATACTCATCCCAAGCGCGTGAAACGTCATCGCGTCGACGGCTGCGCCAGTCCGCTCCCTGATGCGCGTCGCCATCTCCGACGCCGCATCCTTTCCGAAGGCCAGCAGCAGGACTTCATGAGGCTGTCGGATACCGCGCTCGACGAGGTAGCCCGCCTTCGCGACGATGACGCTCGTCTTGCCCGAGCCCGCACCCGCGAGAACGAGAGTGGCGTCTTCATCCGTCACCACGGCGAGGCGCTGCTCGGGTGTGAGGGGGTTTTTCTCGATCGTATCGAAGAACCGCTGCATGCCGGTAAGGTCGAAGCCGATGAAGCGCTCGATTGCAGCTTGACGGCACTTCTCCGGTGAGGACAGGAAGCGCTGCACGTTTCCGATCCGACGTTGTCGTTCCTCGGACAGCATGTCCTTGGGAATGGTCCTGGGAAACGCGGCGGTGATCGCCCGGGCGCGCGCCAGGAATGGAGCGACAAGGCAGGCAGCCGGGTAGCGGCGCGGCTGTTCGAGCCGCTCCAGGGCGTCGGACAGCGATTTCAGTTCTTCGTCCACGGCGTCGAACTGCCGGAGAATGTGCGTGCGGAACGCCGCGTTCGCCGAGGAGACAAATCGGGCCGCGTCGTCCTTCGCGAGGCCCGCAAAGCGGGCGACAGATCCTCCATCGAGCGGGACGATGATAGTCGAAAAGCCGAACGTCTTGGCCAGCCGCGCAGGCCCTGCCCACTCACTGAAAGGCGCTTCCGGCCCACCGAGGAAGCGGATGCCCAAGACGGTCTGCTCGGCAGCCCACGGCTTGTGGCCAAGGATGCGAAGCAACGCGCCCCCCAGTGGACCTCTCTTTAGCCGCTCTGGCGATCCCATTCGACGGTTGCTCCCAGGCACATCCGAGGCCGCCTTACCGGCTCTCCGGATCGTGAGTTTTGCAACCCAAGGTTGCAAGATGGTGGAAGATGGAGATCGACAAACAGAGGGGCGCTGTTCCTGGGAAAGGTCGCTCGCGCGGACGCTTTGCGAAGCCGTTGCGATCGCGCTTCATGATCTGAAGGGGGATTGACGTCATGCCGCTGCAGAACAGGGTCACACCGTTCGGAGAAATCATCGCCACGCCCGAGCTTGGCCTCTTCATGGGCAACAGGGGCGCCATTCACACGGCCGACGGCCGGCTCGCGCAGCGTCGTTGGGCCCGCCAAAGCTGGGTCACCTGCCGCCTCGAATGGAAGGACATCAACCGCATCCGGAAGAACGGGCGGCTCATGGCGCCGAACTCCTACACGGAGTTGTTCTTACTCGACGAAGCGACTGCCCTGGCCGCCGGCCACAGGCCCTGCAACGATTGCCGCAAGGAGGACCTCGGTCGGCTCAAGGCTGCGTGGGTCGGAGCGCCCAAGAGTGTCGTGCCCATCGACGAGGCGCTTCATCGAGAGCGGATCGACCGTGAAGGGCGGAAGGTGACGTACACCGCCCGTCTGGACACTCTCCCCGATGGTGCGATCGTCGAGCTTCCGTCGCTGCCGGGGACGGCCTGGCTGGTTCATGGCGGACGCCTCAAGCAGTGGAGTGCGGGAGGGTACGTTGCCGCTCGCTTATGCGATGGTGCGACGGACGTTACGGTCCTGACGCCACGCTCCACGGTCGGCGCTCTGTCGAGCGGCTACCGACCGGTCATCCACCCCAGCGCCGAAAGCCTGTGAGCGTCGCGGCGACCGACGCCTCCACCCGGGTGGACCACCCGCAACTCACAGGCCCATCGCGATCCTTCCCCCTCGCCAGAACCCGCTGACCATGCTGACATGCGGCATCGGCGAGGCGGGCTCGCCGCGCGACACGGGAGTGCCATGAGCCGGGGTCCGGGACGCGTGCAACGCGCCATCCTGGCGCTGTTCTCCGAGACGCCGAAGGCGATCCTGTCCACGGCGGAACTCTGCGCGGCCGTCTACGGCACGACGCCGGACAAGCGGCACCGGGTCGCGGTGCTGCGGGCGCTGCGGGCCTGCGAGGGGCTGGACCTCCGGCACGCCGGTCATCGCCATGTGCGCTTCGTGCCCGGGCGCGTGCACGAGCGGGCCGACGACCTGTGGTACAACGCCGAAATCTGGACCCCGCGCTACGGCGAGGTGCTGCGCGTCCGCCGGCGACAGGCCCGGCGCATGGAGGCCGGCACATGAGGCGCTCTGTCGTCGTCCACGTCCCGCATGCCTCGGTCCTCGTGCCGCCTGACGAGACCTCGTCGTTCCGGCTGTCGCAGGCCGAGCTGGCGCGCGAGCTGCTGCGCATGACCGACCGCTGGACGGACGAGCTCTTTCCCGTCACGCCGGTGGAGGCCGGGCGGGTGGTGTTCGAGGCGAGCCGCCTCTTGTGCGACGTCGAGCGCTTTCCCGACGACCGCGACGAGCCGATGGCGGCCCGCGGCATGGGGATGCTCTACACGCGCACGAGCGACGGGCTGCCGCTGCGCGCGGCCCCGGCACAGGACGAGCGGCGCCGGCTGCACGAGACCTGGTACAGGCCCCATCATGCCCGGCTGGAGGCGGCCGTGCGGGCGGTGCTCGACGGTGCGGGCCATGCCCTCCTGATCGACGCCCACAGCTTCGCGCGCCACCCGTTGCCGCACGAGCCCGACCAGGCGCCCGACCGCCCCGCGATCTGCATCGGCACGGACGCGTTCCACACGCCGCCTGCCGTGCGCGATGCCGCGGTCGCGGCGGCGCAGGCGTGCGGATGGAGCGTCGCGGTCGACCGCCCCTTCGCCGGCGCCCTGGTCCCCGCCGCGTTTCACCGGACGGATCCCCGTGTCCAGTCGCTCATGATCGAGGTGCGCCGCGACCTCTACATGGACGAGGCAAGCGGGGCCAAGCACGACGGCTTCGCCGGCGTTCGCAGCGGCCTCGCGGTGATCATCGAGGCCGCCGCCAATGCAGCGGCGCGAGACGCCCTCACCGCGGCCTATCGCGCGACGAGCTACGTCGCGGGTGCCGGCGACCAACGGATCGTCCTGCGGGTCGGCGAGCGGTCGGAGGCGCTCCTGCGCGCCATGGCCGGGCGGGGCGTCGCCAGCGCGGCCTTCGTCACCGCGTGGAACCCCTTCAGCGTGTCCCTTCCCCCGGCGGAGAACGAGGCCGCGCAGCGCGCGCTGGCCGCCGACGTCGCGGCGGGCGGCTGGTACGCGATCGAGGGGCACGGCAGCGGCGACGACGGCGCGTGGCCGCCGGAGCCGAGCCTCCTCGTCCTCGGCCTCCACGAGGGTGCCGCCCGGGCGCTGATGGTGCGCTACCGCCAGAATGCCATCGTCTGGTGCGGAGAGGACGGCGTGCCGCAGCTTCTTCTCAACGACGCCCTCGGCGGATCCGTCCCCTAGGGCAAGGTCGGTGCCACCTGCACCGATGCAGCCCGCCGCGGCGATCCATGCTATCGTGCCCGGGAATGCGACCGGAGCCACGATGGAACGGCGGCTGAGCGCAATCCTCGCAGCCGACGTCGTCGGCTACAGTCGCCTCATCGCTCGCGATGAGGGGGCGACGCTCGACGCGCTCGCCCGCTGCCGCGACGACGTCCTCGTGCCCGGGGTGGCGCGGCACGGCGGGCGCATCGTCAAGCACACGGGGGACGGGGTCCTCGCCGAGTTCGCGAGCGTCGTGGAAGCCCTGAACGCGGCGCTCGCCATCCAGCGCCACCAGGGCGCGCGCAACGCGCCCCTGCCGCAGGACCGTCGCCTCGAACTGAGGATCGGGATCAACATCGGCGACGTCGTGCTGCGCGACGGCGACATCTTCGGCGACGGCGTCAACATCGCGGCGCGCATCGAGGCCCTCGCCAGGCCCGGCGGGATCGCCGTCTCCGGGTCCGCGCGCGACCACATCGGTTCCCGCGTTCCGGTCCGCTTCGAGGATGCCGGCCCGCAGGCTCTCAAGAACATCGAGGCGCCGGTCCGGGTCTTCCACGTCGTCGACGGCCCTGCGGCGGAGGGCGGCGCGCAGCCCGACGAGGCCGCCAAGCAGGAGACGCCGTCCATCGCGGTGCTCCCGTTCAACAACATGAGCGGCGACCCGGAGCAGGAGTACTTCTCCGACGGGATCGCCGAGGACATCATCACCGACCTGTCCAAGCTCTCCGGACTGCGCGTCATCGCGCGCAACTCGTCCTTCACCTACAAGGGCAAGGCGGTCGACGTGCAGGAGGTGAGCCGGCGCTTCGGCGTGCGCGCCGTCCTCGAGGGGAGCGTGCGCAAGGCCGGATCCCGCGTCCGGGTCACCGCGCAGCTCATCGCGGGGCGCGACGGCAGCCACCTGTGGGCCGACCGGTTCGACCGCGACCTCACCGACATCTTCGCGATCCAGGACGAGATCACGCAGCGCATCGTCGACGAGCTGAAGGTCCGGCTGCTCCCCGACGAGGTCGAGGAACTGGCCAGCAAGGCGACGACCGACGTCACCGCCTACGAACTGTTCCTCAAGGCCCGCCAGCTGTCGCGGCTGCATACGCGCCAAGCGCTGCACGAGGCGCGGGCCTGCTTCAGCGAGGCCATCGCGCGCGACACCGGGTTCGCGCGGGCCTATGCGGGGCTCGCCAACTGTTACGTCTATCTCGGCTCCTGGCACCGCGAGGACGTTGCCGTCGGCACGATCCTCGGGCTTGCCGGCTATGCCCTTTCCCTCGATCCCGGCCTGGCGGAGGCGAAGACCGCGCAGGCCTACGCGCTTTACCTCGCGGGCCACCCCGACCGCGCCCGCGCCGCGTTCGACGAGGCGCTGGCCCTCGGGCCACGCGACACCGAGGTGTGCTTTGCCGCGGCGCGCTTCGCCTTCGCGCGTGGCGAGACCGCAAGGGCGGCCGAGCTGTTCCGGCGGGCCATGGAGAGCGACCCGAACGAGTTCCGGTCGGTGAACCTCCTGCGCAAGTGCCTCGCGCGGCTCGGCCAGGTCGACGAGGCGGCCGCGGCGGCCGCACTGACGCTCGCGCGGTCGAAGGACAGCATCGACGCAGGTGGCGAGAGCGTCGCCGCCCTGCAGGCCGGCGCCTGTGCGCTCGCGGCCCTCGGCGACCGCGACGGCGCGCGCGCGTGGATCGAGCGCGCCCTGGGGCTCGACCCGGACGACCACAATTCGCGTTTCAACGCCGCCTGCACCTACGCCCTGCTCGGCGACCGGAGCACGGCGGCCCACCATCTGAGGGATTATCTCGCGCCCCTCGGACCCGACGAGCACGACTGGTGCCGGCACGACCCCGACCTCGCCGGCCTCCTCGACGAGGTGGTCGGGCCGCCGTCCGCCGGGAGGACCTGATGGGACCCGATCTGCCCCTTCCGCGCGCCCGGTACCTCGAGCGGCTGGCCTGGCTCGCCGGCCACCTGAGGGAGCAGGACCTCGACGCCGCCCTCGTCGTCGGGCCGGAGGCCCAGTTCTGGCTGTGCGGCTACGACAGCTACCTGGGATCGGTGATCGCGCAGGCCCTCGTCGTCACGGCCGCGCCGTCCCCGCCCACGATCGTGGTCTGGGACGCCGACGTGGCGATCGCGCACCAGACGAGCCTCGTGGAGGATGTCCGCACGTTCCGCTTCGGGGTCGACGATCCCGTCGCGGTGTTCCGCGCGACCGTCGAGGCGCGGGTCCCGCGCCTGCGCCGTCTCGGCGTGGACCTCGGCAGCGCGGCCCTGTCGGACGGCACCGGCCAGGCGCTGCGCGCCGCGCTCGACGGCATCGACCTCGTCGACCTGCACCTCGACCTCGCGCGGGCGCGCGCCATCAAGTCCGCGGCCGAACTCGACCTGATGACGCGGGCGGGCGGCTTTGCCGACAGGGGGCTCGAGGCGGCCCGCCGTTGCGCGCAGGCCGGCATCACCGAGATCGCCCTCGCCGCGGAGATCGAGTACGCGATGCGCCGGGCGGGGTCCGACTACTGGGCCATTCCGACCGAGCTCGCGAGCGGCCCGCGCTCCGTCCAGGGGCACGGCACGCCCACGGGGCGCGTCCTCGAACCGGGCGATCTCGTGCATGTCGAGATCGGCGGCGTCGCGCACCGCTACCATGCGATCGGCATGGGAACGTTCGTCGTGCCCGGCGCACCGCCGCGGCGCGAGGCCGCCGAGCTCTACGAACTGGCGCTGCGGTGCCTGCGCTCGGGGCTCGCGCAGCTGCGCCCCGGCGTCCCGGCGCCGGAGGTCGAGGGCCCTGCGCTGGAGCTGATCCGGCAGTCCGGCCGGGGCGACAACTTCAAGATGCGGTTCGGCTACGGCGTGGGCATCGGCTATCCCCCGAGCTGGCTGGAGCCGCTGAAGATCACGCGGACCTCGACGGACGTCATCGTCCCCGGCATGACCTTCGTCCTGCACGCCTGCCTCATCGACGACGCGGCCGAAGCCGGCATTCTCGTCGGCGGGACCTACGCGATGCTCGACGACGGCCCCCGCATGCTGGCCGGGTTCGGCGACGTGCCCCTCGAGCGGTGAGCGCGCAGCGGCGACGGGCTTCCTGCGCGAGCGGCAGGGGCGAGGCTCGTGCGGCGATCGTGTCCGACCGAACGGCCGTGGTTGCGGATATCGGAATGGGCGCGGTCTTCCCGTGAGCGCCGTGGGCGCGCAGAATGCGCCGAGGCCCCTGCCCACGGAGGTTCCGATGCCGCTCGCGACCCGCCTCACGGAACGGCTCGGCCTTGCGATGCCGATCCTCTCCGCGCCGATGGGCGGCATCGCGGGCGGGGCGCTGGCGGCGGCGGTGTCGCACGCCGGCGGGCTCGGCCTGATCGGCGGCGGCTACGGCGACGCGGCCTGGCTCGAGCAGGAGTTCGCAGCGGCCGGCAACGCCCGGATCGGATGCGGCTTCATCACGTGGGCGCTCGCCCGCAAGCCCGACCTTCTCGACCTCGCCCTCGCGCGGCGACCGGCCGCGGTGATGCTCTCCTTCGGCGCGCCGGCCCCGTTCGCGGATCGCATCAGGGAGGCCGGCGCGGCGCTGGTGTGCCAGGTGCAGTCGCTCGCGCACGCGCGGGCCGCGGTCGATGCGGGCGCGGATATCGTCGTGGCGCAGGGCGGGGAGGCGGGCGGCCACAGCGGGCGGCGGGCGACGTTCACGCTCGTTCCCGAGGTGGCGGACCTCTTGGCGCAGAGGGCGCCGGATACGCTGCTCGTCGCGGCGGGCGGCGTGGCGGACGGGCGCGGCCTGGCCGCGGCGCTCATGCTGGGGGCCGACGGCGTCCTCCTCGGATCACGGCTGGTCGCGAGCCGGGAGTCGGCCGTTCCCACCGGCTTCCACGGGGCCATCGTCTGGGCGGACGGCGACGCGACGCTGAAGACGACGTCGATCGACGTGGTTCGCGGCCATGACTGGCCGGGCGACGAGTTCCAGGTGCGGGCGCTGCGCAACCGGTTCACGCAGACCTGGCACGGTCGAGAGGGGGTCCTTGCCGACCCGGCCACGCACGCCGTCGAGAACGAGCGCTACTGGGCCGCCTTCCGGGCTGGCAATGCCGAGGACGCCGGCGTGCTCATCGGGGAGGCGGTCGGGATGATCCGGGAGATCGCCCCGGCACGCGAGATCCTCGAGCGCATCGTGGCCCAGGCGACGGAGTGTCTCGCCCGCGGGGCGCGCTCCACCGCTTGATCCTTCGCCACCCGGTCGGGCGAGACCCGGCGGCATCGGCCGCGGCGTCCGGCGGTCATTCCCGCTCCCTCTGCCCGCCTCGTCACCGGTGGCAGCCCGTGCACGTCGTGCGAGCCCAAGCCGCCGTCGCGCCGGATCCGCCTGCCGCCGACGTGAGGACCGCATGCGATGCCATGGCCAGCAGGGCGAGGGCCCCCGCGCCGGCGGCCACGACCAGAAACCGTCTCATCTCGCCCTCCGGCGCGCCGCGATCAGCCGGGCGCGCGCCAGTTCGTCCTCGCGCCGAGGTCGAAGAGCCTCTGGGCCAGCAGCACGGCCGTCGGCGCGTCGGTCGCGGTGGCGTCGGCCCCGACCCTGGTCGCCAGTTCGGCATGATCGGCGAAGGGCGGACCGCCCACCATGATCCCGATGCAGGGGTTGCAGGACGCCTGGCGGATCGACCGGATGACCGCCGCCAGGGTGTCGAGGCATCCGTCGGTCCCGATGGTCAGGCCGGCGACGGCATACCACGCGTTCGCCATCAGGCCGGGGATCTCGTCCACGACGATCCCCCGCTGCGAGTCGACCCGCCAGCCGCCGGCCCGCAGGAACGTCTCGACCATGGCGATGCCGAACGAATGGCCCTCGTCCCCGAGCGTCATCATGCAGACCCGGCGCTTCTCGCCCGCTGACTGGACGGACATGGACGCGCCGTACAGCGACAGCAGCTGCTGGAGCCGGGCCACGCCGGGCGTGACGTCGACGAAATCGCACGCGTCGTTCTCCCACATCTCGCCGAGGCGGCGGGCGGCGGGCGCGAGGAGATCGACGAACAGGCGCTCCGTCGACAGGCCGCGGTCCTTCAGTGCGGCGATGTAGTGCGACGAGGGCCCGATGTCGGGCTCGATCATCATGCGGGCGAGGAGGGCCACGTGATCGCCCGACGGACCCGCGGGATCGCCCGCCGGGGCGCGGGGCGTCGTGCCGTGAAGCGTCCTCAGGCGCGGAACGATGTCGGTCTCGATGATCGTGGCGAGCTTGCGCCGCCGGGCCGCGACATCGACGCCATCGAGGATGTCCGGGGCGATGTAGGGGACCGCAGGGACCGGGGATGACCGCGCGTCGCCTTCGCCTGTGGCATCGTCGCCCATCCGGCCCCCCATCCCGGAACCCTGGTCAAGTTAACGGCACGTCGCGCGGCAGTTCAAGTCGATTTGTCTGAATGTATACAGAATAAAATGGACACCTTGAGCGTGGCGTTTGCTCATCTGACTGGGCGGCGATACTGGGCAGACAAAAATCAAAATGCCGAAAGATCGGCGACCCGCAGGTCCGACCGTCATGGCCGGCGTGGTCCCCGTCGGAGGACAGGCGCCTGCATCGGGGGCCCCGGAGCGAGCGCCCGGGCATCGATGTCCGCCTGCGCAACGCCCCCGACGATCAGGCCGCAGAAGGCCGTCGCCGCAGGACGGGCGGTGCGGCGCGGCCAAGGGGGCCGTGGCGCGCCGCGAGAAAAATGGCCGGAGGCCCAGCGGTCTCCGGGGCGCCGGCGATCCGCTGGCGCGGCGCCGCCGCCTAGAGCGGATAGCGCAGGATGGCCGCGAGCGATGCCGACCCGGGGATGTCGGCCTGCCTCACGCCGAGGACGCGCCCGCCCGAGCGGATGACGCGCGTGGCGATCTCGCCGAGCACGTCGTAGCTGCGGGCGCTGGCGTGATCGGCGAAGCGGACGGCGCCGTCGTCGTCGCTCAACGTGCCGAGGACGCTCTGGTCGATATCCACGAGCAGGGACTCGACCGCGCCGATCGTCGCCGCCCGGGCGGCCTGCGCCACGTCCGTCGTGGCGCGGCCCCGGTTCTCCATGCCGGCGAAGCGGCCGGCCCAGGCCGCGACCTCGCCCCGGTAGATCCCGTCGAGGACGGCGCGGGCCTGGTCGGAGAGCTCCCCGTCCGTCATCCGGTCGGGGCTCGCCGTGATGGCGGGGCCGGCGAGGTGCGCATAGGTGTTGACCGACCGGTAGATCGACAGCAGCGGCTCCGTCGAGGCGAGGATCAGGGGGATGTCCGAGCCGGTCAGCATCGGCCGCAGGGCGCGGTCCACCTGCCGGGCGTACTGGGCCAGCAGCACCTTCTGCCCCTGCCCGCCCTCGAGGCGCGTGTTGGCGCGGACTTGGTTGACGCTGGCGCGGCCCACCGCGCTGGCGGCGTCGGCGGGCAGGCCCGCCACCCTGACGGTCACGGCGGGCAGGTCGGGCGAGACCTCGACGAGCCGCACGGCGCCCTCGGAGAGCGCGAGGACGTGCGCCGCGTTGGGAAAGGCGACGGCACGCAGGAGCGGGGTCAGGTGGAACCGGTCGGAGACCTCCACGCTGGCGTGAAGCGCGTTCGGCAGGCGGAAGGTCCGCACGTTGTCCGGCGTGGCGAAGACGGCGAGGCTGCGCGCCTGCACCTGCCAGAACGCGTCGTCCTCGAGCAGGTGGTCGAGATGCTCCGCGAGGGACGCGACGGCGCGCTTGTCCGCGTCGGCGGCCTGCAGCTGGTCCATCGCCTCCTTCGCGAGGTTCTTGAGGTGGGTCCGGCTCGCCGCCACGTCCTGCGTCAGCGGCGTGGTGGGCACGTAGATCGAAACGCTCGCCGGGTCGCGATGGCTGCCGAGATGGGCGAAGTCGGCGCGCGTGGGAATGTCGACGTGGAGCATGGGATGGTCCCTCCCTGTTGCGACCCACCCTAGAGCGTTGTCCGGCCCACCGCCAATCGGCCCGGCTCGCGGGTCCCGGCACCGCCGACGTCGGGCGTCCCCCGAAGCGGCACGGCGCCGGGAGGCCGGGGCTCCGCAAGCCCTTCCGCCATCGCGCGGCAACAGGCGCCGGCGCCGTTGGTGCCGCGTCAGGCGAATGGCGGCGCCAGCTTGACCGAGTCGCGCCAGGTGATCGCCTCCACCTCCGTCGCGACCGCCTCCTGGACGTCCACGACGGCGTCGAGCCGGAACTGGAACGCGGGGAACACCGACGTCACCTTGTGAAGCGCGGCGAGGTCGTCCGTCTCCACCAGCATGAACCCGCCGTACTCGCCGACCCGGACGAGGAACTGGTGGATCTTCAGGCTTTCGGGCATGGGCCATTGGCTGAAGAGGCCGAGGATGCGTTTCTGCGCCTCCTCGTAGGCCACGGCCGTGCCCATGGGCCGTTCGTGCCACGTCAACATGAACTTCATGGCGGATCCCCCCTTCGGTCCGCGGCTGCACCGTGGCGACCGACGCGGTGGAACCGATGTCCGGCTGGATCAGGCCCGTGCGGCGGTCGCTGGATGTCCGCCGGATGGCTCGACGATGCCCCAGTCCGTCGCCCGCGAAAACCGGAAGACCTCGCACCTGCGCGCGGAGGCGGGGACCGGCTCACCCCGGCGCGCCGGTGCGCGCCTCGCACGCGATCCCGACGGTGATCGCCTGTGCCCGCCGCGCGAGGTCCTCGGGCTTCAGCGGCGTGCCGTTGGGTGCCTGCGCCACCCCATCGCCGTCCTCCGGCAGCATGGCGCGGGCGAGGCCGGCCTTGATGGCGAAGTTGACGTTCTGCGGCAGGTCGCCAAACGCCACGGACACCTTCTCCGCGTTGAGCTTGCCGACGACGATGCCGACGACCGCGCCCTGCGCGTCGAGGAGCGGCCCGCCGGAGTTGCCCGCCTGCACGGGCACCGACACCTGCAGCAGCCGTTCGTCGTCGCCGAGCCCTCGCGTCGCGGTCACTGTGCCGGTCGTGAAGTTGCCGGTGCGCGAGAGCAGGCCGGCGAGGGGGAAGCCGTAGGCGGCGACGCTCTCGCCCTGGCGCACGTCGGGCCGCAGCCGCGCGACGCCGGTCACGTGCCGGCGGTCGGCCTTGAGCAGCGCGAGGTCGTGCCGCGCGTTGCGGGCGAGGATCGTCACGGCGAAGGGCGCGCTCGCCACCTCGCCGGCCACGGTGAACGCCGTCGCTTGATCGCAGCCGTCGACCACGTGCGCGTTGGTCAGGATGAGCCCGTCGGCGCTCGCGAAGAAGCCGGAGCCCGACTGCTGGCGCGGCTGCACGTCGTGCCCTTCCGGCCGCCGCGGCGCCGCCGTCCGGGGGGCCCGGGGAGCGGGCCGCAGGCTCGGAGGCACCGCGTCCGAGAGGCTCCCCTGCGCCGGTCCGGACGGCGCGGTGACGACGCCGGGCCCGGGCCGCAGCGCGGGAGGCACCAGCGCCGCGATCCGCACCGCGCCGCCGGCTCCGCCGCGGCCCGCGTGGCTCTGCGGCATCATGACGGCGGGGGAGGGACGGGCCCCGCCATCGGCCGACGAGGGGAGGGGCGGTCCGACGACGACCGGGCCCGTCGGCGAGGGACGGTCGGTGACCGGTCCCTGGCCGGTCGAAGGGCTGCCGACCGGCTCGGGTGCGATCATGCTGTCTGGCGCCGCGGAGGGAGCCGGGAGCACGGCGACGCCGCCCGGTGTCGGGGAGCCAGAGGCCGCTCCCGAAGCGGGGCCGCCCGAGACCGGCCCCTGCGTCGATGCTCCCGCATCCGGAACGATCGGAAGCGAACCGACCAGCGGCGGAGCCGGGACGTCGATGGAGGGCGTCGGCTCGACCGGCGGAACCGGGGCGGCCTGCGGAGGTGGCGGGGGCAGGGTGCCTACCGGAAACTCCGGCTCCGGCGGCGCCGGCGGCGGCGGCAGGGGCGGCAACCCGCCGAGCGGCAGCGGCGGAGAGCGCGTCTCGCCGGCGCGGGAGGCGCGGAAGAGGTCGGACATCAGCGTCACGAGGCGCCGGGCCTCCAGCGCCGTGTGCCCGCTGTTCCAGAACACGGAGAAGCCGACGAGGCCGTCCGGCGTCGCGTGATAGCGGATGACGGTCTCCACGCCCGGCTTGCTCGCCGTCACGGCGAAGAAGTCCTCGCCCGTGGATCGGTCATCGATGGCGAAGCCGTTCTCCTGCCTGCGGTCGACGACGTCCTTCATCGTCCGGGCCAGCGCCGCGCCGGGCAGGTGGTGGAAGTAGATGCGCAGGGTCTGGTGCGGCGGGTTGTCGAACTGGAGGCCACTGCCGCTCGCCTTGGTGGAGAGCCCGAGGCCCGCCGGCACCCACAGCGTCGCCTGCGTGCCGGGATGGCGCACCGGCTGCAGCCGCCACAGGCGCAGCAGCGGGTCGGCGAGGGCGTGCAGGCGCAATATCTGCGCGCCGTCGAACTGCCCCGTCGCGGGAAAGCCCTGCTCCTGCTGGAAGCGCTGGAGCGCCGCGTGGAGCCGCCGCGGGTCGGTGTCGGTCGACACCGCAGGCCCGTAGCCCGCCGCGATCAGCAACATCCGGATCTCGTGCCGCTGTGCGACGTCGAGCGCGCGGAACGCCGTCACCGCCGCGGCGGAGGAGGGGGCCGGCGGCGCGGATTGCGCGAGCGCCGGAGCCGGCCCGGCGAGCGCCCCGAGCACGAGGCCGAGGACACCCGCCGCGGCGCGCCGGGACCGATGCGAAGCCGCCCCCATCGCCTCAGCCCCGGAACCAGACGCAGCGGTCGAAGGCGGCGGCGAGGTCCACCCCCGGCCGCTCCTTCAGGTTGCGCAGCATGGTGCCGTTGGCGGCGATGTCGATGCGCACCAGCGCGCCGTCCGACACGGGCTGCGCGTAGTAGCAGTACTGCTCCGACGGGGTCGGCTGCTCGCTGTTGGGGAACGTCCAGCCCGTGACGACGCTGCCGCCGGAAAAGGCGACGTGCTTGAACACCGTGAACTCGGTGACGACCTTCGCCGGCACCGCGGCCTTCGCGTCCGCCCCGAGTTGTGCGGCCGCCGGGCGCGGCGGCGCGGGCGGGCTTTCCACGCGCACCGTCGAGGACGGGTCGACCTTCACGAGGCCGCCCGGCGCGAGCGCCACCTGGGCACCCGGGGCGAGCGTCACGGCCTGGCCGTCGGCGAGGCGCACCTCGCCCGCCGTCTGTAGCGTCGTGCGCTCGAGCGCCTGCGTCAGCGCCTGCGCCATCGTCTCGGCGGCGACGAGCCGGTCCTGCGAGCGGCCCCAGCCATAGAGCGCCGCGCCGATCCCGCCGCCGGCGAGCGCGAGGCAGAGCCCGGCCGCGGCGAGCTTCACGGCGGTGGCGCGCGCCGCGTCGAAGCGCGCGTCGGCGTGGATGCGGGCCTCCACGGCGGCATCGAGCGCGCCGGGCATCCTCATCGGCATCGTCATGGACGACCTCCCTGGAACCAGATGCAGGACTGGCGGGCGTGCGCCGGGTCGAAGCCCTTGCGCGCCACGGCCTTGGGGTTCGGCACGCCGTCGTAGGCGAGGCTGAAGCGCACCGCCGTGTCCGTGTCGCCGAGGTCCTGGGTGAAGTAGCAGTACTGCGCGCTCGGCCGGCGCTCCTCGCTGGAGGCGAAGCGCCAGCCCGTGACGACGGAGCCGCCCTGGTAGGGCACGCTCTTGAAGATCGTGAAGTTGGTCACGACCGTCGCGTCGCCCGCAGGCCCCGCGAGCACTTCGGGCGCGGGGCGCGGGATCGGGTCGGCCTCCACCTTGCCGGTCACGGTCACGCTGGCGTCGGGCGCGAGGCCCACGGTCGTGTCAGGTGCGAGGGCGACGACCGGCGTGCCGCCGAGGCGCACGGTCCCGGTGACCTTGAGCGGCGTCTCGGCGAGCGCGCGCCCGAGCACTTCGGCGATGGCCGCCGCGCCGGCATGGGGCGCGCGGGCCATGGCGAGGGCGACCGTCAAGGCACCCAGCGCGCAGCCGGCACCGGCGAGCAGCACGCCCCATCCCGCGGCGCGGACGAGGAAGGCGCGGGCCGCCTCGGCGTGGCCGGCACGGGCGATGCGGCGGTTGAGCGTGGCGACGAAGTCGCGGTTCAGCGGCGTGGCCGGGATCTGCATGGCGTCCTCACTTGCGCCGCAGAGGCGTCACCGACGCCAGCTCGTCGACGGGTGGGGCCGGGTCCTGCGCCGCGTCCGCGGAGGCTGGCGCCGCCGCCGCTGCCGTCGGAGATCCTCCGTCCGCATCCGCCGTTGCCGCCTGCGCCGGCGCTTCCGGAGCCGGGGCCGCGCCCGCTTCGCGCCGGACGATCCGGCCCCACCAGCCGCCGGAGCGGCGCGCGGCCTCCGCCTTGATCGCCCGCAGCGCCTCGGCCCGCGCCTCGTCGAGCGCGGCGGTCTGCGCCGCGGCCGCCGTGCGGGCCGCCTCGTCGATGATGGTGGCCGCGTAGGGCCCGAGGATGAACTGCGCGGCCTCGTCCGGCAGCGTCACGGTCTCGTCCCTGCGCTGCAGGCGCTCGATCGAGGTCAGCGCCAGCATGGTCGAGGCCAGGGAGATGAAGATCGCGGGCCCGAACACGAAGATCCGCAGGAATTGCGCGATCTCGCCGTCCTTCACCTCCAGCGGATCCTTGCCGAAGGCCATGGCGGTGAAGGAGTGAAGTTGCGAGTGCGACACGGCCTCGTCGAGCCGCACCTTCGCGGCGGTCACCGCCTCCTCGGCCACCCTCGCCGAAAGGGGCCGGCGCAGTGCCTGCGCCTGGTCGTGCGTCGCCCGTGCGTCGGCCAGCGCCTTCTCCGCCGCCTGCAGCGCGCTGTTCTGCGCCTTGACGCGCGGGTCCGTGGTGCACTGCTGCCGGCTGACGAGGCGCCCGTTCGCGT
The DNA here is from genome assembly GCF_054612375.1 of Alsobacter sp. R-9. NCBI lineage: Bacteria > Pseudomonadati > Pseudomonadota > Alphaproteobacteria > Hyphomicrobiales > Alsobacteraceae > Alsobacter > Alsobacter sp. R-9. The sequence continues at coordinate 360,934 of NZ_JBTSWJ010000001.1, forward strand.
CCCGCCGCTGCGACGTCCAGCACTTCGCCGGCGGAAGGCTCGCGTTCTCCTTCATGGCCTGCGACAGGTTCTCGGTGGCTGACTTCAGCGCCGTCTCGCTCGCCGCGACGTCGCGGTCGGCCGCGGCGATGCGGCCGGCGACCTCGTCGCGCGTGCCCTCGGCCTGCTTCAGCGCCTGCCGCGCCTGCGCCACCTCGGCGAGCCGCGGGCGGAACATCAGCTCGCCGAGCTGCGACATCGACTTCACGGTGACGCCCGCCGCGGCGACGACGCCCACCACGGCCATGAGCCGCATCAGCGCCGACGTCTGCGTGCGGATGGTGTAGGCGAGGGGCACCCGCGAGAACTCGAGCACCGCGTACCCGACCGGGGCCAGCATCATCATCAGCACGATGTCGCCGTTGCCGTGGGACGCCTGCCTGGCGAAGAGCCACGCGCCCACGAGGGAGGCCGTGATGACGATCAGCTCGATGGCGTAGGCCAGCGCCAGGCGCACGCCATGCACCCGGTAGCCGCGCGCCTCGTCACGCGCCGCGGTGGCGGCCCGCCAAGCCGTCCACCGATCCATGAGGGAGCCGTCCGCCCCCGCGACTGCGCTCATCGAAGTCCATCTCCTTCCGGGAGCCGGCCTGCCGGCGCAGCCATGCGCTGCGCTGCCTCGAGGGCCGCCGATTCGCTCGTCCATGTGGTGCCGCGATTTCACCGTCCCACGCCCGGGTGACAGATCGTGTCACCCTCCAAAAAGGCGTGGTTCGTCTCGCGTGCGGAGGCGAAACTCTGCCCGGGATCGAGCGTGCCGTCGCGCGCGCGGGCCCCCCGGATTCCGGCAGATCGTGGGTCTTGATCAGCCGATGCGCAGCAGGGCCTTGAGGGTGATGAGCGACTTTTCCGTCCGGCTCAGGCCGGGGTCGGCGGCCAGTCGCTGGCCCAGCAGGCGCGTCATGGCCGCGTTCAACTGGTAGAGCGGAGTTCGTTGCAGAGCGGCGGTATCCGTCCAGTCGATGCTGGGGATTTCAGGATCCTCCCGGACGGCCCGGGAGTATTGGACCTCCGGCCGGGGTTTCCTCTTTTCCTCTTCCCGCGCGGCCTCCTCGCGCCGGTCGAGTTCCGCTCGGATCGCGATGAGGCGCTGGAGATCATCGCCCGCAGGGCCATCCTGGCCGGCGAAGACGTACTCGAGGAACGGTCGCCCCCAGCGCGCCGACATCTCCTCGAGGATGCGCACGGTCGGCGCCTCTCCGGCGAGCCAGCGCCAGACCGTGCTCTCGCTGACGTCGAAGTCGCGCGCGATGAGCTTGCCCCTGTGGTTCGGATAAAGCTCCTTCAGCCACGTGGCGCAGCGGGGGCCGACACCGTGTCTGTTGCGGGCGGTCATGATCCGTCCTTGGGCCTTTCTCGCAGGAGAGGTCGGAGGCGTCCTCGAGCTTCGTCGTCGGGCGGCATTTCAGGGAAGAGCCCAGGCATCCACCGCGAGGCCAGCGTCGCGGGGAAGGCCAAGTGCAAGGGCGCGCGCGGATGGGGCGAGACCAGGACGCCCGCGTCGAGAAGAGCCGACGTGATGCGCCGTGCATGGCGGTCAGTGGCGCCGAGGATGCCGGCGACCTCGCCCCGCGGCACCTCTCCCCGATAAAGAACCGCCTCTAGCACGCGACCGGCCTTCGGTGGCAGTACGTCCCGATCTGCTTCCTCGTCCGCCCACACAAGGATCCGGCGGCGCAACGTTCCAGGCTCGACGAGGTCACGCATGAAGCGGACCTGGTCGATACAGGTCTCCAGGAAGAACCTTGTGAATTCGGCGAGCGCCTCCTCGCTCAGGTTTCCGCGTCCGTCGAGATCGTTTCGACGGGGAAGGTCGCATTGGGCGAGATGCTGCTTGTATGCGCGCTCGCTGCGTGCGAGCCCCCGGGCCACCGACCAGACGGCGCCCGTGTCCAGACTGTCGAGCAGCATCGCATGGGACATCAGGCGGGCCACCCGGCCATTGCCGTCCAGGAACGGGTGGATCCAGAGGACACGGTGATGAGCTGCAGCCGCCGCGAGGATCGAGTCGACCCTTCCGAGCTTCGCATATGCAGCCTCGAAACGCTCGAGAAACCGCGGCACGGCGCCCGGGCTGACGGCCACGTGGCGCCCGACGCGCACGTCGCGCCGGCGCAACTCGCCAGGCAGGACACGCAGTCGCTGCCCGCTGTCCGGGTCGTCCACCCAGAGCAGGTCTTCGGGCAGGTTTTCGCAGAAGCGACGGTGGATCTGGATCAGGTTGGCAGCCGCCGTGGCGGCTCCCTTTATCCCTCCCTCGTCGATCCATTTCTGCACCCCGATATGGGCCAACGCCTCCCGTTGAAGATCCCGCTTGTGCGGATCGGCGCTGTAGTCGTCCATGAGGGCCCGTTCGATATCGACGGGGTGCGTGTTATGGCCCTCGATGAGGTTGCTGTAGTAGCAGTTCATCGATCGTACGAGGGTCGCCAGCGCGGCCATCACGCCTGGCGGAAGACTGGTGCGGAAGCTGGCGGACTGCGCCGCAAGCTCCAGCGCAAGGTCAGCCAGCGCGGCCCTGTGGCGGGAACTCTCGGAGACCAGCATCGGCTCCATCAATCCCGTGGATTCATGTCTGTCTGAAGCCGGTTCCATGTCCGCATCCGTGGCCGGAAAGGTTTCGCCCATAACATCATCTATACATGAAGGATTTCCCGATTTCTTCTATCGCGGGATCCTCATCCGTGTCCGCGTCTGTGTCCGCCAGACCGAACGAAGATCGGCGGCCAGTTCCCGCGCGTCCCACGACCCGTCCGTCGACCGTCCTCTTCCACCTCGACGCTTTCCCGCCAGGCATCGGCCGCCGCGATCGTGCGGCGCCGACGTGCCGCGCCCTGACGCGCGCCACCTTCGCGATCGCCGGCACGTCCTGCCGACTCGTCTTGCCGGAGTGGCACGGCACACACAGCACCTGCATGTTGTCGATGTCGTCCCTCCCGCTGAGGGCGAGCGGGATGACGTGATCGACCTCCCAGCGGACGCCAGGCGTGAGGCTCCATCCGCAGCGCTGGCAGCGGCCATGGGCGGCGAGGAAGAGGTCGAGGCGCTCGCGGGTGGAGATGGAGCGCCGGCGTTGGATCTCGGTCATGCCGCATCTCCTTCGGTGCCCGGCTCGACCTCTGCGGCTGCGCTCGGTTCGCCGTCGTTGCCGGCGGGTCGGCTCGCCACATACGCCTTCGGCTGTTCCAGTTCCACGACGCGTTGGCGATGCCGGTTCAGGACCCGCGCTGCCGCCGCGCGGATCTCGCGGCTGGCTTTGGAGAGGCGCGGCGTGAACTCCTGCACGATCTCGTCGAGAGTGGCGCGGTCGCGGGCGCAGGAGAGGGCGTCGTCGAAGAGCGAGACGTCGTCGTGGGAGGCCGGAGCCGGCGATGGATCCGCCGTCGTCGTCTCCGTGGCGACGGGATCCCTTGGCGAACGTCGCGCCGGCTGCGGCGTCGATGATTTCGGCTGGAGGGTGCGCGGTCGCCCGACGGCCCAGCCCTGGGCGTAGCGAAGGCGCTGCGCCTCGCGGGCGGAGGCCGTGCGACGCCGGGTGAGGGCTGGAAGGGGAGGCATAGAGGCCGTGGCGGAGTCGCCGGCGACGTCGCCGTTCAGGTCGCCTGCCTCTGCCCGTGCGCTCGCCGCCGAACCAGCAGCCGGTTCCCGCCCTGTCGTTGTTGCTGCCTCCCCCCATCCGGGCGGTGGCGGCGCGACGACCCGCGGGCGTCCGTTCGTGCTCCCGCGTGGCGGCATCTCGTAACGAAGCGGACGTTTCTGTTCGACAACCGGGAGCGGTGAACCGCCGGCGTTGCCTGACCGTCCGGGGCCCTCCACCACTTCGACGGTGTCCAAGTGCGCATCGGCGATGGCGGCCTCCACACCCTCGACCTCCTCCCGCAGGTAGAGACCGCCGAGCACGTCGGCGAAGACGTCGCGCAGCGCGAAGGCCCGGGCCCGCATCTGCAGCATGCGGCGGGGGTAGTCCGACCAGGGTCCGGGCTTGCCCCACAGCCGCGCGCGGCGGGCGTCGTCAACGGAGAACCGCCGCTCGACCGGCAGCGGCTCGCCCCTGCGCCGGACTGTGCAGACCGCCACCCAGTCGGTCGGGCCGGCGCCGTCGACGCGCTCGTCGATGGCGGCGGCGAGGCCGGAGGCGCGCACCAGCGCCATGGCCCCGTCGCCCCAGATGGTGGGCCGCCCGCCGATGACGGCGATGCGCTGCAGGGCCGAGAGCGGGGTGAGCCCGACCTCGAGGCCGTGCAGGATGGCGATCATGCAGGCCTCGGGCGTGTCGAGGCCGGCAGGCGCCATGCGGGCGGCGACGACGGCGCGGGCGAAGCCGAGGGCCTCGTCCAGGGTCCTCGGCACGATGGCGCGGGCGCGCAGGGGCAGGCGGGACTGGGGACGCGGGAAGAGCTCGCCCTGCACGGCGCCGGCGAGCGAGGAGGGCAGGGGAGGGGAGGACGAGTGCGACGACGGAGACGTGTGCGAGGACGATGTCGGCGATGACGTCGCCGAGTTCGTCCGCGTGGATGCTGCGATGGACATGCGATCTCTCCTTCGGCGCCGACGGTCGGTCGGCCCGCTGCGGCCCCGGGAGGGGCTCGGGTTGCGATGTGGGTGGTGTCGAAGTCGCGGTGACGCCGAAGCGTCACTGCCCGCCGGTCACGCGGCCAGGGTCTTGTTCAAGTGGGGTCCGGCGCTCAGGCCGCGACCTGCTCCTCGACGAGTTCGGCGCCGGGCACGCGGCGTCCGGCGGCAAGGTCCGCCTCGGCGAGCCGCAGCACGACCTTCTGCACCGCCTCGTCGTCCCAGACGCGGGCGTCGCGCCGGTAGTGGGCGATGAAGGCGTTGCGGTCGGAGACGGACACCCGGCGTGTCCTGCGCAGCGACACCCGCCGCCCGTTCGTGCCCGCCTTGACGCTGTCGGCCGTCTCCCCGAAGCCGCCCGCCTCCTGCAGGCGCCTTGTCTCGGCGAGGAGGTACGGCTCCAGCGCCTTCTTCATCGCCCGCTTGGCGTCGTCGGCCGCCCCGATGACGGGCTTCCACTTCGCGTCGATGGCGCGGCCCTGCTCGAGGACAGGCTTCTTCTCGCGCGTGCGCTCCTCCTCGGCGCTCTTCTCGAGGGATGAGAAGCGCTCGGCGAAGTTGGCGCAGCGGTCGGCCTCGAGCTGCGAGGAGACGGTTCCGATGGCGCCCAGCCAGTCGGAGGCCTGGAGCCAGAGGCCGTCGATGGTGGCCTTGAGCTCGAGGGCGGGATCGACGGCGGCGCCGAGGCTGTTGTGGCCCGGGCCGGGGAGGGCCAACCCGTCCGGCGAAGCCACAGCCGCCGACACGACGGTCGATGACACCGCTTCCGCCACCCCAACCACCGGAACGTCCTCCGGCCACGGCTCCCCCTTCTCGGCGACGGCGACGTAGGTCTCGTACGCGACGGGGTTGCGGCAGCACCACGTCCAGACCATCGACGAGTCGACGTCGACACCGTCGCGGATGGCGCGGACCGTCCCGTCGGCCTCCTTCCAGATGGCGACCGGCAGCATGCGTCCGTCGCGTCCGGGCCGGGTGCGGTAGTATCCCGGCTGGGGATCATTCTCGTGCACGGGCCCGAAGGACCCACAAAGGGCATTGCGCCAGTAGGCGAATGTGTCAGACATGGTCAGTGTCTCCTCTGCGAGGCGCGTCAAATTACCTCGATAGTGGTATAAATTATACCACTGCAGTGTGGAGTCAACCGTCATGCTCGTGACGGGCAGTCAAATCCGCGCGGCACGAGGCTTTCTCGGTTGGTCTGCCCGGGAATTGGCCGAAGCAAGTGGCGTGGCGCTTCAAACCATCCAGCGGTTGGAGCAGCATCAGGGCACCCCCAGTGCGCGGGTCCATACCCTTCAGGACGTCGTTGAGGCCCTCGAACGAGCCGGCATCGCCTTTACTGGCACGCCGGAGGAACCGGGCGTGATCCTTCGGCGTCGCGCAGGCGGATCGGCGTAGACGTTCATCAACGTCAACGAGCATCGACTGGGCGTTGATTCCGAATCGGCTGGAGGGGGTGATTCGCCGCCGCAGCCCATGTCGGCGGGCGCAGCGGGCCGATCGGGGTGCCCTGGGAGGGCCTCTGCAAAGTTTTTTTTGGGCTTCCGAAAAGGATTCTCCAAAAGCGCTGGAGTCTATTTCGCCCATCCCTCTGGACACGTGTTCCGGCGGTGCGCCGCAGGGCCCGACGTCGGCTGTTCCCTACCCAGCCCCCCTTTTCCTCGATCGATCTCGGTGCATCCTCTCTGTCGCGACCACGACGGCCGGCCCCGTTCCTGCAGGAGGACGGAGCCGGACCGGGCAGCAGGGGGAGGTGGCGACTGGTGAAAGAGGAGTACGAGCATGCCGATGCAAAGGACGACCCCGCCGGACGCGGCGGTGGACCACGCGGGGCCCGGACCTGGACCTGATCCGACGCTGGGCGGGGCCGGAGCCCGCTTCCGTCCTGCCGGGACCCCGACGCCCGGCACGGCCCCCGACGGCCTCGACGCGCTGTTCGAGGTCCAGCTTGCCCGGCTGCCCGTCGCGCTGCGGGGCAGCCTTCTCGAGACGCCCTTCACCCACGCGGACGAGGAGCGGCGCTACCGCGAGACGGTCGTGCTGCTCGCCGCTGACCAGCCGCACCTGGCAGGCCCCGACTGGCTGGATATCCGGCAGGTCGCCCGGCTCACGGTGGAGGAGCGCCGCCTGGAGGACGCGCTGGCGGGCCTCGCCGACCTCAACCGCGAGGAGGCGCTCCAGGCGCTCCTGCTGCGCGGGGTCGACGGCGCGGGTGACGAGCGCCCCCATCTGGCTCGCGAGGCCGAGGCGCTGGCCCGCCGGGCGGTGGCGGGCGACCCCGAGGCCATCGGGGTGGTGGAGTTGCGGCTCAGGGCCCTGGGCCTCGGCCCGCGGGCGCCCGGCGACCAGGCCCTGATCGACGGCATGGACATGCGCGAGCGCCTCGAGCGCGGCCTGCACCGGGTGCAGACGCAGCAGCGGCAGTTGATCCGGCAGATCGAGGCGCGCCAGGCGCGCCGGCGCAAGGAGGCGCGCGAGGACGCGAAGGCGGCCTCAGAGCCCCGCTCCGGGGAGCGCCAGAGGCGGCGCGCGCGGGACGCCGTCGGTCCGCCCGACGCCGTCGGTCTGCCCGACGCCAGGTCCGACGCCGTCGGGCCCCGGAGCGCCGCGTCCTCCGACGACGAGGGGCCGGTCGCCACGTCGTCTCCGGCCGTCACGTCCGCGCGGCGTCGTGCCCGCGGACCGGAGGCGGGTGCGTCCCTCGGGGCCGGCATGAGGGTGGCCCATCCCTCACCGGGGATTCTGCAGAACGAACCTGGAGCGTCGATCCGCGAGCCGCCCTCCGGCGCCGACCCGACTCTCCCGGCAAAGCGGCCGCCGTCGCCGCATGCGTCCCCGCCGGGGGCGCCCTCCGTGTCCGCGTCGCCCCCAGCGTCGGCATCGCCCCCCGCATCCTCAACGTTCTCGGCCCCTCCGCAGACCGTGGCGTCGCCGCCGCGGCAGGGCCTGCCCCGGCAGATCGACCTGTTCGGCAGCCCGGATCCGGACGGAGGCGGCGATGGCCGGTGACGTCAGCCGCCGCAACGGCGCGAAGAGCCGGGGTCCGCGCACCGCGGCCGGGAAGGCGCGCGCATCCCGCAACGCCGTGAGCCACGGCCTCTCCGTCCTGCTCGCCGCCGGCATCGGGGACGACGCCGCGGTCGCCGGCCGCACCGCGCTGCTGCTGCACGGCGTGCCGGGGCCGGTCCCGGCCCACCTGCACGACCTCGCGCGCGAGGCGGCTCGTGCCGATCTCCTCGTCGACCGGGTGCGGGGCGTCGCCGATCGCGTGCGTCGCGAGGCGACCGCCGCCCAGCAGGGCCGCATCGCCGTCCTGCACCTCACCGCCCCCGGGCGGTCGGGACCCGTGGATCCGCAGACGATCCTCGAGGAGGCAGCGCGCCACGCCCCCACCGTGGCCCTCGCGGCGCCGGCGCTCGCCCGGTTTGCCCGCTACGAGGCGGCCGCGCGGGCCCGCCGCCGCAGGGCCTTCGCCGCCCTCGACGCCGCCCTCGACGCCGCGCGGAATGACGCCCTCGATCGCGCCGTCGACGCCGCGCCCGCCCGCGTCCAGAAGGAGACCTCATGACGACCCCGCCCCGCACCGCCCCGGGATCCGATCGCCCGCTCACCGCCGAGGACGTCCTCGCCGATGTCTGGCGCAGCGTCGCCATCATCGAGGTCCTCGCCGACCAGCGTCGCGCGCAGGCGCGCGATCCCGTGCGGCGCGCGTTTGGCCTGCTCCCGGATCTCTCCCAGGGCGACATCGCCGCGCTGCGCGCCGCCGCCCGGGCCCACGCTCGCCGGATGCGCTCTCCCGCGCTTCGCCCCGTGCCGGCAGGGCCGGGCCAGCCCACGCCGTTTTTGCAGAACGAACCTGGCGGGGAGGGCGTGCGTCCGTCGCGGCCGCCGCGGCGCCGCAATCAGAAGGCGCCCGCCCGGCCCGGTGACGGGACCCGGTCGGCCGGGTGGAACGAACCCGGGACGATGCAGCGGCATGAATCCGGCACGACGCAACGCCGTCCCCCCGTGCCGCCGGCCGCGCAGCAGGGGGTGCAGCCGCCGGCGAAGCCCATCCCGGTGAACCCCGAAGAGGATGCCCGCCTGAAGCGGATGCCGGAGGACCCGGATCCCGGGGCGTGGACGCCCCCGGAGCCCAGCCAGACCCGCTTCCTCGGTGGCGTTCCGGTGCACGACATCGAGCGCACACCCTTGATCAAGCCAGCCTGGTGGGACGAGCGCGACGATCCGGACTGGAAAGGGTAGGGGCGGCGGAATGGACGCGGCGGTCCGCTCAGGCGAGCCAGCGCGCGGCGATGAGGGCGGCGATGAGGCCCGGGACGACGAGGCGCAGCAGGGCCGCGAGCAGGGCCAGGGGCAGCCCGGAGAGGCCGAGTTCGCGCCCGAGCGTCGCCGCGGGGACGATCCAGCCGGCGAAGACGGCGAGGGCGAGCCCGGCCGCCGGCAGCATCAGGTCGGAGGTGGCGAAGTCGATGAGGTCGAAGAGGCTGGCGTGGGCGAAGCCGGGCAGGCCGGCGAGCGGCCGCCAGCCGGACCACGGGCCGAAGGACAGGATGGTCGGCACGGCGAGGGCCGCGATGGCGCCGCCCGCGGCCATCGCCGCCGCGGGCCGCGGCCAGCCGCGGGCGCACAGGCGCGCGACGGGGAGCTCCAGCAGGCTCACGGCCGAGGCGAGCGCCGACATCGCCAGCAGCAGGTAGAAGGCGAGCCCGATCACGCCGCCGAAAGGCAGCTGCGCGAAGGCGAGCGGCAGCGTCACGAACATCAGCCCCGGCCCGCCCGCCGGATCGAGCCCGAAGCGGAACACCAGCGGGAAGATGGCGAGGCCCGCGAGCAGCGAGACGGTGGTGTCGCCCACCATGGTGAGGAGCGCCGTGCGCTTCAGGTCGATCGCCTCCCCGGCATAGGCGGCGTAGGTGATCATCGCCCCGAGCCCCACGCCGATCGAGAAGAAGCCGAGGCCGAGCGCGTCGAGCCACGCGCCGGGGCGCATCCGCGCGGGGTCGAAGCCGAACAGGAAGTCCAGCGCGGCCCGCGCGTCCCCGACCGCGAGGGACACGGCCGCGAGCAGCAGCACGGTGACGAACAGGGCCGGCATCAGCAGGCGGCAGGCCGCCTCGATCCCCTTCTCGACCCCGGCGGCGACGACGCCGGTCGTCAGCGCGAGGAAGAGCAGCGTGAAGCCGAGCACCCGCCCGGGCGCGGCGAGCAGCGCGTCGAACCGCTGCTGCGTCTGCGCCGCCGTGGCGCCGGGCGGCGCCATGAGGAGCGCGTCGAGCGCGTAGGCCAGCGTCCAGCCGCCGATGACCGCGTAGAAGCTCAGGATGGCGACGCCGGTCGCGATGCCGAGCAGGCCCACGAGACCCCAGGCGCGCGAGGCGCCGGCGTGGCCGGCGACGGTCTCGATGCTCGCCACGGCGTCGCCGCGTCCCGCGCGCCCCACCGCGAACTCGGCGAGCAGCAGCGGCAGCACCACGAGCGCGAGGCCGGCGAGATAGGGCACGACGAAGAGCCCGCCGCCGTTCGCCCCCGCCTCGTAGGGGAACTTCCAGACGCTGCCGAGGCCGATGGCCGAGCCGATCGTCGCCAGCACGAAGCCGATCCCGCCCGACCAGCGCGGCGGCGGGCGGCCGGCTTCGCCGCTGGCGTCGGCGTGGCCTGCCGGACGATCGCTCATGGAGGCACGATACCGGCTTGCCCTTGCCGTGTCCCCCTTCCTGTCGGCACGGAACGGGCGGATAGTGGGGCGGTTCCAGGGGCGCCGCGAGGCTTCGATGCCACATCAGCCGTCACCGCCCACGCGCAGGCTCGCGGCCATCATGGCGGCCGACGTGGTCGGCTCGTCCCGGATGATGGGGCAGGACGAGGCCGGCACGCTCGCCGCCATCCGCGCCCTGCTCGAGGAGGTGATCGGGCCGGCGGCGGCGCGGCGCAACGGGCGGGTGGTGAAGACGCTCGGCGACGGCGCGCTCATCGAGTTCGCGAGCCCCGTCGAGGCGGTGCTGTGCGCGGTGGAGACGCAGGCCGCCCTCGGCGAGAGGATGGCGGACGCGGCGGCGGGGGGCGCCGGGCCGGGAGGCACGGCCCTGCGGCTGCGCATCGGCGTCAACTGCGGCGACACGGTCATCTCGCCCGAGGGCGACGTGCACGGCGACAGCGTCAACGTCGCGGTGCGCCTCGAGGGCCTCGCCGACCCGGGCGGCCTGTGCATCTCGGGCAAGGTCTACGACGAGCTCGAGGGGCGCCTCGTCCTGCCGTTCGAGGACCGTGGCGAGCAGGCTTTGAAGAACATCGCGCGGCCGGTGCGCGTCTACGCGCTGCGGGCCGGCCACGTGTCGGCGCGCGAGCCCGCGGCCGCCCGCCCGGCGCCCGAGCGCGGCGACCGGCCGTCGATCGCCGTGCTGCCCTTCACCAACCTCAGCGGCGACCCCGGGCAGGAGTACCTCGCGGACGGGATCGCCGACGACATCCTGACCGCGCTCGCCAAGGCCCGGTGGCTCTTCGTCATGGCGCGCAGCTCCTCCTTCGCCTTCAAGGGACGGGCGATCGAGACGGACCAGATCGCCCGCCGCCTCGGCGTGCGCTACGTCCTCTCCGGGAGCCTGCGGCGCAGCGCGGCCCGCATCCGCGTCTCGGTGCAGCTCGTCGATGCCGAGACCGGCGTCTCGCTGTGGGCCGAGCGCTACGACCGGCCGCTCGACGACGTCCTCGACCTGCAGGACGAGGTGGCCGAGGCGGTGGCGGGCGCCATCGAGCCCGAGCTGCTGCGCACGGAGGGCCGGCGCGGCGCCGAGCGCAGCCAGAGCCTGTCGGCCTGGGAGCTCGTGCGCCGCGGCATGTGGGAGTTCCACAAGATCCGGCCGGACGGCCACCGGGCCGCGCGCGAGCTCTTCCGGCAGGCGATCGCCGCGGAGCCGAACGGCGCCGACGGCCACGTCTGGCTGGCGCGGGCCGAGGCAGGACTGGCCGCCTATGGCTGGACCGACGACATCGCCGCGACGCTCGACAGCGGCCTCGAGGCGGGGCGGCGCGCCGTCGCGCTCGACGAGCGCAACCCCTACGCCCACTACGCGGTGGCGGTGACCCACATGGTCGCGGGCCTGCCCGACCCCGCCATCGCGGCGGCCCGGCGGGCGCTGGCGCTGAGCCCGTCCTTCGCGCTCGGGCACCTCGTGCTCGGCGGCTCCTTCGCCTACGGGGGCCGGGCGGCGGAGGCCATCGCGCCGCTCGAGCATGGCCTCCGGCTATCGCCCTACGACCCCCAGAACTTCACCTGGTTTCTCCTGCTGGCGCTGTCGCACGGCTTCTCCGGCGACCCGGCGAAGGGGCTGCAGGAGGCGCGGCATGCGCTCGCCCTGCGGCCGCACTGGCCCCCGGCGAACCTCGCGGTGGCGCTCTGCGCGCTCGCGCTCGGCGACAAGCCGCAGGCCCGGGCCGCGCTCGCCGACGCCGGCACGCCCGATCCGGCCGCCGGCGACCCGCTCGGCCTGATCGCCCGCTACAATCCCGCGTGGGCCGAGCGCATCGGCGACGTCGTCGCGCGGCTCCGGGAGCCGGACGCGGGGATGGCCTGAGGCGAGGGGCTCGGGCCGTCTTGGCGGCGTGAGCTCCCCTCCCGCCCATTGCTGTTAACGTTCGCATTACAATTCGCCGCGCCTTCGCGGCGATTGCGGTAGTCTTCCGCCATGCCGTCGTCCTCGCGTCCCGCGCACCTGTCGCCGGAGGCGCTGAAGCGCAAGCAGCGGGAGGTGCGGGAGGGTTTCCCTCCGGCCCTGGCGCTGCGGGTGCACCGCGCCCTCTCCTGGTTCACCCGCGCCGAGGAGGCCGCGGACGACCTCGACGTGCGCTTCATCCTGCTCTGGATCGCCTTCAACTCGGCCTATGCCGCAGACATCGGCCGGGAGGGAACAAACGGGGATGGGGCGGACGGCGGGGCCGGTGCCGACAGGGCGTGGTCCGGCGAGCGGCGGCGGTTCCGCGCCTTCTTCGAGCGCCTCGTCGCGCTCGACAAGGGCGACCGCATCTACAACGCGGTCTGGACGCGCTTCCCGCACGAGATCCGCGTGCTGCTCGACAACCGCTACGTCTTCGCACCCTTCTGGGACCACCAGAACGGCGTGCCGGGCTGCGCCGACTGGGAGGACCGGTTCGCGGCGGGGCGGCGCGCCGTGGCGGCGGCGATGGCGGCCAAGGACACCGCGCGCCTCCTCGAGATCGTCTTCGACCGGCTCTACGTGCTGCGCAACCAGATCGTCCACGGCGGCGCCACATGGAACAGCAGCGTCAACCGCCACCAGGTGCGCGACGGGGCCGCGGTGCTGGGCTGGCTCATGCCCGTCTTCATCGACCTGATGATGGACCACCCCGGCGAGGACTGGGGCAGTCCGTTCTATCCCGTCGTGGAGTGACCGGCGGCTTCGCACCCGCAGCGCGCGGCGGATCGGGTCGGGTCAAGCTTTGCCCGGCCTCTGAGTGCCCGGCCCGGACAGTGTCCGCAGGCCGGCTGCTGGGGCGCGGCGGCCGACCTGGGTGCGGGGCGGCTGGCCGGGATGACGCGTGCCGTCGCTTCCTGTCGCCGTCGCCATTGATCTAGCTCCCCGAACCTCCCGCCGCGGGGCTGCGTTGCCTATGAGCGCGGCGCCTGCCGCGGCTCGGAGAACGGCACGTGGCCAGGACGCGGAGCATCGCCGGTCTTGCGTTGGCATCCTCGGCCATGGCCCTGGCGCTCGCGCCATGGCCCGACGCCGCGAGGGCGCAGGAGCGGCCGTGGGTCGATCCGCCGCTTCGCATCGAGCCGGCCCCGGAGCCTGCTCCGGCACAGCCCCCGCCGGCTCCGGCCCAGCCCCTTCCGGCGCCGGCCCAGCCCCTGCCGCCGCTGCCCCAGCCCGCACCTCAGGCGGCTCCCGCGCCGCCTCAGCGCGCCCCTGCTCCTCCGCAGCAGGCCACGCCGGCGCCGAAGCCTGCGCCGCAGATGATCCCCGTTCCGCCGCCCAGCCCGCCGTCGGAGCACGGCGCAGCGCCGCCGCCGCCCGACGATCGGCCGCCGCAAAGGCCTGCGCTGGCGCGGCCGGGACCGGTCGAGGGGCCGGTGGAGGCGGCGGAGGATTTCGTGCGGCGCTACCTGGAGGCCTGGTCGCGGCCGAACGCGGAGGCGCTCGCCGCGATGCCGGAGTTCTACGGCGAGCGCGTGACGTTCCACGGTCGCTCGCGGTCGTTCGCCTCCCTGATGCGCGAGAAGGTGCGCTTCGTCCGCCGCTGGCCCGAGCGGGACTATCGCCCGCGGCAGGGCGATGTCACGGTCCGGTGCCACCCGGACGGGTTGTCGTGCCGGGTGAGCCTGCTGGTCGACTTCGACGCCCGAGGCCGGGGCCGCACGTCGAGCGGCGTCACGACGCTCGACATCGACGTCCGCTTCGTCGACGGGCGGCCCGTCATCGCCTCCGAGACGAGCCGGGTCGTCGAGCGTGTGCCGGGAGCCGACGATGACAGCACCATCGAGTGAGCCTGCCGACACGGCTCGCCGGGTGCAAGCCGAGGGCGTGGCCGAGGCCGTCTCAGCGCGCCGTCCGCTGCCGGGGATGGAGGGGGCTGTCTGCCGCATGGTGGATGCGCGGCTGGCAGCCTCGGCGCCGCAGGCCTTCGATGCCGATGCGGCCCGCGCGCTGCGCGCCGCCGTCGAGGACGTCGCGGCGCAGCACCCCGAGCTGTTCGCCCCGCCGCCCCCGCCGCAGCGCGACCTCCTGCGCCTCGACAGTCCGTCGGCGGGACGCACGCTGCAAGAGCTCCGGGAGCGCTGGACCCGGATCCGGGACCACTGGACGCGGCGTCGCCTCTCGGCGCGGTTGCCGAAGCCGCCGCCGTCATCGCCATCCCGGTCCCCGGCCCGGAGGTCGGCCTGGCGCCGGGCCTTGCCCGTGTGGGTGATGGGCGTGGCGATGGCGCTGGTCGCCGCTCTGGCCGCGGCCGTGGGGTCGCGGTTGTCACCGCCCGACGCGGGCGCCCCGGAGGTCACGGGAACCGTCGTCATCGGACCGCGCCGGACTCCGGCCGGCCCGGCCGCGCCGCAGCGGACAGAGGCGACAGGGGTGGTCTCGGGCGTGCCCGAGGTGCTCGACACCACGACGATGCGTGTCGGGGACGCGATCGTCCGGCTCAAGGGGCTGGAATGGTCGCGCGGCGGCAACCCTGACGAGCTTCGCAGCTACATCGCCGGCCGCGCCGTCGAGTGCCGTCCCGCCAGGCCGTCGGAGGCCTACGCCTGCACGGTGGGCGGACGGGACCTGGCGACCGCGATCCTCTTCAACGGCGGTGCGCGGGCGACGGCCGAAGCCTCGCCCGAGCAGAAGGCGGCCGAGAGCCAGGCGCGCGCGCAAGGGCTCGGGGTCTGGAAGCGGTAGGGCGGGGGGGGGCCGCCAGCCGAGGCTGTCGGCATGGCGCGTCCGAGTGCCGATCGTCTGCCGAGGCTCAATCGATCCAGCCCCGCCGGCGCGTGCCTGCGCGCCCCCCGGTCCGACCGCGCCTCTCGCGGGACGCAGGGCTCCCCAGCGTCTGGGGCGCGGCCGATCGATTGCCGCGCCCAAGATCAGATGTAAGCTGGCAGGGCCGGCGGGCGGCGAGGGGCCGCGCGACAATGGCGAGGGAGGATTCTGTCATGGACGATGCGCATGAGGGCGCCTCGGGACGGCGTGACTTTCTGAAGTTCGGCGCCGTCGCGGCGGCCGGCGCGGCCGCGGTGGCCCTGTCGGCCGAGAAGGCCGCCGCCCAGGCGGCGGGAACGAGCACGCTGCGGACGGTGCTGGACCGCGGCAAGCTGATCGTGGGCACGGGCTCGACCAACGCGCCCTGGCACTTCGAGGACGAGAAGGGCCAGCTCACCGGCATGGACATCGCCATCGCGCGGATCCTCGCCAAGGGCCTCTTCGACGACGTCAACAAGGTCGAGTTCGTCCGTCAGGAACCGGCGGCCCGCATTCCCAACATCGCCACGGGCAAGGTCGACATCGTCATCCAGTTCATGACGGTCTCGCCCGCGCGCGCCCAGCTCGTGAACTTCTCGCGCCCCTACTACGTCGAGGGCGTGGCGCTCCTGACCTCGGTCAAGGGCAAGTACAAGACCCACAAGGAGCTCATCGACGCCGGCTCGGCCGCCAAGGCCTCGGTCCTGCAGAACGTCGATGCCGACCAGCTCGTCAAGCAGGCGCTGCCGCAGGCGCAGGTGCTGCAGCTCGACACGCAGGCCAACGCCATCCAGGCGCTCGACTCCGGGCGCGCCGACGCGGCGGTGGTCGATCTCTCGACCGTGGGCTGGCTCGTCAAGCGCAATCCGGACCGCTACCTCGACAGCGGCTTCCACTACAACACGCAGCTCTATTCCTGCGCGATGCGCCAGGGCGACCTCGACTGGCTGTCGTTCGTCAACACCACGCTCAACGTGGCGATGCACGGCCACCAGACCGAGCTCTACGACAAGGCGTTCATGGACTTCTTCGGCACGACGCCGCCGCGGCGCGTGCCGGGCTTCCCCGTGATCTGAGGACGCGGCCTCCCGCCGGGCTCACCGGCGGGAGGCCCTTCGCTCGTGAACTACCACATCAACTTCAACTTCGTCTGGAAGTACGCGGACAAGCTCTATTGGGGCCTCGTCCTGTCGCTGGAGCTCGCCGCCGTCTCGATCCTGATCGGCTGCGTCATCGGGCTCGCGCTGGCGGTGGTCTACAACGACGGCCATCCGTGGCTGCGCCGCGCCGTCTCGGCCTATGTCGAGTTCGTGCGCAACGTCCCGCTGCTGCTGCTCATCTACCTCGTCTTCTACGGCATCCCCTCGATCGGCGGCTTCGCCTTCGACGCGACGGAGAGCTTCGTCCTGACGCTCTCGCTCTACGCGGGCGCCTACCTCGTCGAGGTGTTCCGCGCCGGCCTCGCGGCCGTGTCGCCCGGCATCATCGACGCCGGCAAGGCCATCGGGCTGACGGCGTGGCAGCGCCTCGTCTACGTCCGCTTTCCGACGATGCTGCGCATCGTGCTGCCGTCGCTGTCGAACGCGTTCATCTCGCTGTTCAAGGACACCTCGCTCGCCTCGGTCATCGCCGTCCCGGAGCTGACGTTCGGCGCCAACTGGATCAAGACCAACACGTTCCGCGCGGTCGAGGTCTGGATCGTCGTGGCGGCCGTCTACCTCGTCGTCGGCTGGATCCTGCTGGCCGCGCTGCGCCTCGTGGAGCGCGCTCTGATGCCGGGGCGGCGGACGTGAGCGGCGCGCTCGCCTTCGTCACGACCACGCTGCCCTTCCTGTGGCAGGGGCTCCTCGTCACGCTCGGCGTCTCTGCGGCCGTCGTCGTCATCTCGCTCGCCACGGGCGCGCTCGCCGGCGTCGGCCTCGCCTACGGGCCGTGGTGGGTGCGGCTGCCGCTCAGGGCGTTCTCGGACATCCTGCGCGGGATGCCGCTGCTCGTCGTGATCTTCACCATCTACTACCTTCTGCCCTTCGTCGGGCTGAACATGCAGCCGCTGCCCTCGGTGGTGCTGGCGCTGGTGGCGTTCAAGACGGCGCATGTCGGCGAGATCACGCGCGGCGCCATCCAGTCGATCCCGCAGGGCCAGTCCGACGCGGCGAAGGCCATCGGGCTCACCTTCCGCCAGCGCCTCGCCTGGGTGATCCTCCCGCAGGCGGTGCGGCGGTTCCTGCCGCCGTGGCTGAACTCCGTCACCGACACGGTCAAGGGCTCGGCGCTGGTCTCCTTGGTGGGCATCGTCGACCTGATGCTCGCGGCGCAGCAGGTGATCGGCCGCACCTACGAGCCGATGCCCGTCTACCTGCTGGCGTCGGCCATGTACTTCGTCATCAACTACGCCCTCAGCGCGGCCAGCCGCCGGCTCGAGGCGCGCTACGCCTACATCCGGGAGTGACCATGGCCGTTCCTCTCGTCCGCATCCGCGGGGTGAAGAAGTCCTTCGGCTCCACCCTCGTCCTCGACGGGGTCGACCTCGACGTGCCGCGCGGCGAGGTCGTCGTCATCATCGGCCCCTCCGGCAGCGGCAAGACCACGCTGCTGCGCTGCATCAACGCGCTGGAGACCTACGACGAGGGCTCGATCACCGTCGACGACGTCGAGATCGGCTTCCGCGGCGAGCC
Source organism: Alsobacter sp. R-9 (assembly GCF_054612375.1). NCBI lineage: Bacteria > Pseudomonadati > Pseudomonadota > Alphaproteobacteria > Hyphomicrobiales > Alsobacteraceae > Alsobacter > Alsobacter sp. R-9. Next base: position 378,680 of record NZ_JBTSWJ010000001.1, read on the forward strand.
GGGCGGCGCGCGCAGGCGGCGCTCGGACGGCGAGCTCTCGCGCATCCGCGCCGACATCGGCATGGTCTTCCAACTGTTCAACCTGTTTCCCCATCTCTCCGCGCTCGAGAACGTCATGCTCGGCCTGACGAAGGTGCGCGGGATGCCGCGGGCGCAGGCGCGCGAGAAGGCGCTGCACTGGCTCGACAAGGTCGGCCTGTCGCAGAAGACCGAAAACCTGCCCAGCCAGCTCTCGGGCGGGCAGCAGCAGCGCGTGGGCATCGCGCGCGCCGTTGCCATGGACCCCAAGGTGCTGCTGCTCGACGAGATCACGTCGGCGCTCGATCCCGAGCTGGTCGGCGAGGTGATGTCCGTGGTGCGCGGCCTCGCCGCCGACGGCATGACCATGGTCGTCGTCACCCACGAGATGACGTTCGCCCGCGACGTCGGCACGCGGGTCGTCTTCATGGACAAGGGTCGCAAGGTCGTCGAGGGGACGCCCGACGACGTCCTGCGACGCTCCGGCAACGAGCGCCTCGGGGCGTTCCTGTCGCGCATCGAGTTCCGGCCGCAGGGCTGATGCCCGGCAGGCGTGACGCGCCGCCCGCTACGCGGTCCGGCGCCTCCGCTCCACGCCGATGAAGCTGGCATAGAGCAGGGTCATCAGCGCCGCCATCGCCGCGGCGAAGAAGGCCGCCGCGTCGGCCGAGCCCGCCCGGTCCTGCAGCCATCCCGCCAGCGGCGGAAGCGCGCCGTGGCCGATGTAGAGCCACGTGAAGAACAGTCCCATGCCGAGCGACCGGCTCTCCGGGCGCAGCACCCGTGCGGGCAGCGCGAGGATCGCGCCGACGGGCAGGCCCATCACGAGGCCGGCCACGGCCATCGCTGGCAGGAACAACGGCGGCCGCAGGGCCAGCACCACCATGCACAGCGCCCAGACGAGGCCGCCGATCGCCATCAGGCGGCCCGGCGCGACCCGCTTCGGCGCGAGGGCACCACCCGCGAGGACCGAGGCGACGAGCAGCCAGGTCGCCAGCCCGACGGCGAGCCGCACCTGCGCGGGGTCGATCCCGGCCTGCAGGCCGACCTGCGGGACGAGGCCGACGGTGATGGCGAAGACGCCGTTGAAGATCCCCCAGATCGCGCCCGCGAGGCACACCAGCACGACCTCGCGGCCGAGGAGGCGGGACGAGGCGGCGGCCACGCCGCGGCCGTCGTTGGGGTGCGGACGGTAGCCGAAGGCGAGGATGCAGAGCGCCACGCCCGCCAGCGCCGCCGCGACCTCGAAGGCCGTCCGCCATCCGGCGCCCGTCGCCACGGGCCCGAGGACCAGCGCGGACAGCCCGACGCCGACGGGGAAGGAGTTCACGAAGACGGCCATGGCGAGGAACAACGCCGGCCGGCCCGAGAACCAGTCCGCCACCATCTTCGTCATCAGCACGTTCAGGAGGACGCCGCCCACCCCCGACACCAGCCGCGCCGCCGCCAGAGTGCCGAAGCTGTCGGCGAAGGCGGCCCCAAGGCCGCCGACGGCCATCAAGGCGAGGCCGGCCATCACCATTCGCCGATCGCCGAAGCGCGCGCCGAGGGCGCCGCCCGGCAGGGCGATGAGGATCCCCGGCGCGAAGTAGAGCCCGATGAGGGTGCCGATGTCGGCCTGCGACAGGCCGAACTGCTGGCCCAGCGGACCCGACACCGACGCGAAGGACTGGAACTGGAAGCCCATCGCCGTGCGGGCCGCCGTCAGCAGCGCAAGAGCTCGCCAGGCCTCGGCCGGCACGGAGCTGGATGTCTTCGATGGCTCGCTCACCATCCCTCGTCCCCACGATCACGCCGCGCTGCCGCGGGCGGAACCGCCCCCTCTATTTCACCGCGCCAGATAGCCTCCGTCCACCGGTAAGATGGCTCCGGTGATCATGCTCGCGGCGGGGCTCGCGAGGAAGACGATGGCGGCGGCGATCTCCTCCGGCTCGGCGAGGCGGCCCATCGGGCTCGCGTCGATCACCCGCGCGGCCTTCACGGGGTCGCTCATCAGGCCGGTGATGAAGCCGGTGCGCACGAAGGTCGGGGCGACCGCGTTGACGCGGATGCCGTCCTCGACCCATTCGAGCGCCAGCGCGCGGGTCATGTTGACGACGCCGCCCTTGGTCGTCTGGTAGGCGACATTGGGATAGAGGCCACCCGAGAGCCCCATGATCGAGGCGGTGTTGACGATGGCGCCGCCCCGGCCGCGCATGCCGCGCGCGGCGTTGCGGGCGCACAGGAACATGCCCGTCAGGTTGACGGCGAGCACCCGGTTCCAGTCCTCCAGCGACAGCGTGTCCGCCGCTGCCCGCACGGCGAGCCCCGCGTTGTTCACCAGGACGTTGACCGGGCCCAACGCCCGCGCCGCCTTGGCGAAGGCCGCCTCGACGGCGGCCTCGTCGGTCACGTCGGCCGCCACGGGCAGCGCGCGGCCTCCGGCGTCCTCGACGCTCCGGGCCACGGCGTCGGCCTTCGCACCGTTGACATCCAGAACGACGACCGCCGCGCCCGCTTCCGCCAGCAGCAGGGCCGACGAGCGGCCGATGCCGTCGCCGCCACCCGTGACGAGCGCCACGGCTCCGTCCAGCCGGAAGCGCTCCATTCCCCTCGGCCCCGCGCTCGCCTGTTCCATTGCCGTCTCCGCCTGCACGACCCGCCCCGCGGGCTTGTTCCCGATGCCATCCTCGTAGCGCGCTCGGCACCGCAGCGCGAGGCCTGCTCGCCTGCGGGCGGCAGTGCGCCGTGGTCCCGGCGATGGTCACGCGCGGTTGCGGCGGATGCGCCGTCGTCCTGCCGGGTGGCGCGCGACAGCGCGTTCAGCCGGCGTGAAATTCACGCGTTGCATGCGTGGAACGCGCGCGCTGTGAGGTGTAGGCTTCTCCCGCCGCGCCCGCCGTCCAAGGCTTTTCCGGGGGTTGGAAGGCCTTTCCTGCCGAAGTACCGGTGGCACGGAAATTGAACCGCGGCCGTTTCCGGGGCCGGGCTCCGGATGAAGGCGAGGGAGGAGACACGATGACGAGGAACGGCATTCCCTTCGGCGGTGTCCGCCTGTCGGCGGCCGCCCGGGCATGGCTGCTCGGGGGCGCGGTGGCGGTCTGCGCGGCGTCCGGGCCGGCGCTGGCGGCCGGCGAGATCCGCGTCGGCTTCAGCCAGGATGCGCAGACGCTCGATCCGGCGAACCACCGCAACCGCGAGACCGAAACCATCATCCGCAACATGTGCGACGGGCTGCTGACGCGCGACTCGGCGATGAAGGTCGTTCCGGAACTCGCCGAGTCGTACCGGCAGGTCGACGACAAGACGTGGGAGTTCAAGATCCGCGAGGGGCTGAAGTCGCACTCCGGGGCGCCCTTCACCGCGGCGGACGTGAAATTCAACATCGACCGCCTCACGAAGCCGAACGCGATGGGCGGCCAGACCAGCCCGCGCCAGAGCCTGCTCGGTCCGGTCGTCGACAGCGAACTGGTCGATGCCAGGACGATCCGCCTCAAGCTCTCGGCGCCGTGGGCGATCCTGCCGGCGATGCTGCCGTTCCAGGAGATGGTCTCGGAAGCGCACGCCAGGAAGGTGGGCGACGCGGCCCTCGCCACGCAGGTCGATTGCGTCGGACCCTACAAGCTCGTCGAGTGGCGACGGGGCGACAGCGTGATCATGGCGCGCGACCCCAACTACTACGGCGGTTCGACGGCGATCCCGCCCGTCGGCCCGGCGAAGCCCGACCGGGTCATCTTCCGGATCATCCCCGAGAACGCGTCGCGCGTCGCCGCGCTGCTCGCCGGAGAGGTCGACATCATCAACGAGCTGCCGGCCTCCGCCATCAAGCAGGTGGATGCCAGCGACCGGGCGAAGGTGATGGCCGTCAACGGGACGCGCACCTTCTTCGTCGCGCTCAACATGGACAGGAAGCCCTTCAACGACCCGCGCGTCCGCAAGGCGCTGAACCATGCCGTCGACCGCAAGCTGATCATCGACCGCATCCTCGAGGGCAAGGCCACCGCCCTCAACGGCGTCATGAGCCCCGACGCCTTCGCGTTCAACGACCGCCTGCCCGAGTACCGCTACGATCCGGAGGCCGCCAGGAAGCTGCTCGCGGAGGCCGGCTACCCGAACGGGATCGAGTTCACCATCGACACGACGGGGGCCTTCAAATCGACGGCGGAGGCCATCGCGGCCCTTCTCTCCCGCGCCAACATCCGCGCCAAGGTGCAGGTGTGGGAAGGCGCGGTGATCTCGCCGATGTGGGCGACCGCCGACAAGCGCGCCGAGCGTGACGCCTACCTCACCTCGTGGGGCAACGGCGCGCTCGATCCGTCCGACATCATGGTGCCGACGCTGCGCACCAAGGGGCGCGGCAACTTCGCCGGGTTCTCCAACGCCCGCGTCGACCAGCTGCTCGATGCGGCCGAGACCGAGACCGACCAGGCGCGGCGGGCCGACATGTACAAGGAGGCGCAGGCCATCGTGAACGCCGAGGCGCCGTGGATCTTCCTGTGGCTGCCGCAGGATCTCTACGGGGTGTCGAAGCGGCTGAAGGGCTGGGTTCCGTCGGCGGATGCCCGCATCAACCTCCACGACGCCAGCGTGGACTGACGGGCCCGGACCGGCAGGATCCACGGCATGAATCTCGGCCGCCTCCTCGAGCGCATCGCGGGACTCGTCCCGGTGCTGCTGGGCGTGAGCGTGATCGTGTTCCTCATGATCACGCTCACGCCCGGCGATCCGGTGCAGATCATGCTCGGGGATTCCCGATCGTCGCCGGAGCAGGAGGCCGCGCTCCGCCGCGACATGGGGCTCGACCGCCCGCTCCACGAGCGGTTCCTGCTGTTCCTCGCCAACGCGGCGCGCGGCGAGTTCGGACTGTCGTTCTTCCACCGGCGGCCGGTGATCGACGTCATCGGGGAGCGGCTGCCGGCGACGATCGAGCTCACGCTCGCCGCGCTGCTCCTCTCCCTCCTGATCGCCATCCCGCTCGGCGTGCTCGCGGCCGTGCGGAAGAACTCGTGGCTCGACCGCACGGCCACCGTGGGGTCGCTCTTCGGCGTGTCGATGCCCGGCTTCTGGTTCGGGATCCTGCTCATCCTGCTGTTCGCGGTGAAGCTCGGCTGGTTCCCGGTGTCCGGCCGCATCGGCTACGCCAGCGAGGTGCCGATGGTGACGGGCCTTCTCCTCGTCGACACCCTGCTCGCCGGACGGCCGGACAGCTTCCTGCAGGCGCTGCGCCACATCGCCCTTCCGGCCCTCACCCTGGCCCTGCCGATGGCGGCGGTGCTCATGCGCGTGACACGGTCCTCGATGATCGAGGTGCTGCGTGCCGACTACGTGCTCTTCGCGGAGGCCAAGGGTCTCACCCGCGCCCGGGTCATCGGTCGACACGCGCTCAAGAACGCGCTGATCCCCACCGTCACCGTCGCGGCGCTGGAGACAGGCTCGCTGCTGGGCGGCAACATGATCGTGGAGACGGTGTTCGGCTGGCCGGGCCTCGGCAGGCTCGTCGTCGAGGCGATCTTCAGCCGCAACTATCCCCTCGTGCAGGCGGCGGTGCTCCTCTACGCCGTCACCTACGTGCTCCTGAACTTCATCGCCGACCTGCTCTACACCCGCCTCAACCCGAGGGTCCGGCTGTGAGCGCGGCGATCCTTCCGGCGGATGCCGAGTCGCCCTTCCGGCTGGGCCTCGAGCGCTTCCGGGAGAACCGCCTCGCCATGGCCGCGATGCTGGTGACCCTGCTCTTCGTGCTGGCCGCCGCCTTCGCCCCTTGGATCGCGCCGCACGATCCCAACGAGGCCGACCTCTTCCGCCGCCTGCAGCCCCCGGCGTGGCTCGGAGGCGAATGGGCCTTTCCGCTCGGCTGCGACGCGCTGGGCCGCGACATCCTCTCGCGCCTCATCTACGGGGCGCGGGTCTCGATCCTGGTGGGATCCATCGTGGTGCTGGTGGCGACGGTCGCCGGCGTGCTGGCCGGGCTCGCCGCCGGATACATCGGCGGCTGGGTCGACACCGTGATCATGGGGCTGGTCAACATCCTGCTCGGCTTCCCCTACCTGATCTTCGCCATCGGCCTCATGGCGATGATGGGCCCGGGCTTCGAGAACATCGTCCTCGCGCTCGTCTACAAGGAATGGGTCGTGCCCTGCCGCATCGTGCGCGGCGAGACGCTGGCGGCGCGCGAGCTCGAGTACGTCGAGGCGGCCCGCTCCCTCGGCGCCTCCCGCGCCCACATCATGGTCCGCGAGATCCTGCCCAACATCGTGTCCCCCGTCGTCGTCGTGGCCACGGTGCGGGTGGCCCACGTCATCATCCTGGAGGCGAGCCTCTCGTTCCTCGGCCTCGGCGTGCAGCCGCCCACCGCGTCCTGGGGCTCGATGGTGGCGGACGGCCGCGAGTTCCTGATCGACGCATGGTGGGTCTCCACCTTCCCGGGCATCGCCATCCTGCTCCTCGTCATGGCGATCAACGTCGTCAGCCAGTCGCTCCGCGACAGTTTCGACCCGAGGATCCAGGAATGACCGCCCGGCCCGGCACCCCGCTCCTCGTGGTCGAGGGACTGCGGACGACGTTCCCCACCCGCGCGGGGCTCGTGAAGGCGGTCGATGACGTCTCGCTCACGGTCGGCGCCGGCGAGTGCCTCGGCGTCGTGGGCGAATCCGGCTCGGGCAAGAGCGTGACGTTCCTCAGCGTGCTCGGCCTCGTGCGGCCGCCGGGCCGCGTCGAGGCGGCCCGCCTGTCGTTCGACGGCGTCGATCTTCTCGGGCTCGACGAGGCCGGACGCAGGGCGATCCGGGGCCGGGACATCGCCATCACGATGCAGGACGCCCTGACCGCGCTGAACCCGGCCTTCACCGTCGCGACCCAGATCACCGAGGTGATGCTCGCGCACGGTCGCGCAGCGTCGATGGACGAGGCGCGAAAGAAGGCGGTCGACATGATGCGGCTCGTCGGCATCCCGGCCGCCGCCAGCCGGCTGGACGACTATCCCCACCAGTTCTCCGGCGGCATGCGCCAGCGCATCATGATCGCCACCGCGCTCGCCTGCCGGCCGCGCCTGCTCATTGCCGACGAGCCGACGACGGCCCTCGACGTCACCATCCAGGCGCAGGTCCTGGACCTGATCGCCGACCTGCGCGCCGAACTCGGCATGGCCGTGGTTCTCATCACGCACGACCTCGGGGTCGTCGCCGAGCAGGCCGAGCGGGTGATGGTGATGTACGCGGGGCAGGTCGTGGAGGAGGGCCTGACGCAGGACGTCATCGAGCGGCCGCTGCATCCCTACACGCGCGGGTTGCTGGCCTCCATGCCGAGCCTCGACACGCTGGACCGGCCGATCCGCCCGATCCCGGGCCAGGTGCCGCCGGCCGCGCGCCTGCCCGCGCACTGCCGGTTCCTCGACCGGTGCGACATGGCGCTTGAGACGTGCCGCGTGCCCGTGCCGCTCGCCGGTGATGCAGGCGAGCGCCGCGTCCGCTGCCTGCGCGCGAGGGAGCTTGCCGATGCGTGAGCCCGCCGCCGCCCCGCTGCTCGACGCGCGCGACGTGGTCAAGCACTTCGCGCTGCCGCAGCCGCTGTTCGACCGCCTCGCCCGCCGTCCCGCGAAGCTCGTGCGCGCGCTCAACGGCGTCAGCCTGTCGGTCGCCCGCGGCGAGACGCTGGGCCTGATCGGCGAGTCCGGGTGCGGCAAGTCGACCTTCGGGCGCACCGTGCTGAACCTGCACCGCGCCGACGGCGGCGAGGTGACCTTCGACGGCGTGCCGGTCTCGCGCATGCCCGACGAGGCCTTCCGCCGCTACCGGCGGCGCATGCAGATCATCTTCCAGGACCCCTACGCGTCGCTCAACCCGCGCCGCTCCGTGGGCGAGATCGTCGGCCTCCCGGTCCGCCTGCACGAGGGCGCCGGCCGGCGCGAGGCGGAGGCGCGCGCCGCTGCGTTCCTGCCGCGCGTGGGCCTGTCGCCGGACCACCTTCGCCGCTACCCCCACCAGTTCTCGGGCGGGCAGCGGCAGCGCATCGGCATTGCGCGGGCGCTCATCCTCCGGCCCGACTTCGTCGTGTGCGACGAGCCCGTCTCGGCCCTCGACGTGTCGATCCAGGCGCAGATCCTCGAGCTCCTCCTCGCATTCCGCCAGGAGTTCGGGCTCACCTACCTGTTCATCAGCCACGACCTCGCGGTCGTGGGCCGCCTCGCCGACCGGATCGCCGTGATGTATCTCGGCGAGATCGTCGAGATCGGTCCGCGCGACGCGGTGCTGCATGCCCCGGCGCACCCCTACACCCAGGCCCTGCTCGCCGCCGCCCCGCGGCTGAAGGGGCGCGACGGGACCCGGCGCATGCGGCTGCAGGGCGACCTGCCTTCGCCGCTCGATCCGCCCTCGGGGTGCCGCTTCCACACGCGGTGCCCGCGCGCCATGCCCGTCTGCTCCACCCTTGCGCCGCGTTCCGTGAGGATCGGCGCCGGTCACGCGGCGGCCTGCCACCTGCACGGAGAACCGTCATGACCGCGAGCCTCCGCCCCTGCGTCCTGTCGGGCGCACCCCATGCGCGCGGGCTTGCCCAGGCCGCCGTGGCCGGCAGCGCCGTGCCGGGCATTCGCGCCACCGTGGAGGAGCGCTATCACGCCGCCCGCCCCGTGCTGGAGACGCCGGAGGCGCGCCTCTTCCTCGATCGGCAGCGCGCCTTCGCCGAGCGCGAGTGCGGACCGGAACTCGCCGAGTTGCAAGGCGTCTGCGAGGGCTTCGGCATCGACCCGCGGATGCTCTTCGCCCTCTTCCACCTCTCGCCGCTGTCGGGCGCGTTCGAGACGGACGGATGCTCGGCCTTCGCCCTTCCGCAGGCGGCCGGCGGTGCCCTGCTCGCGAAGAACCGGGACCTCTCGGGGCCGCATCGCAACTGGCAGGAGACGTTCCTGCACCGGGACCCGCAGGCGCGGGGAGGGGCGGTGTTCTGCGTCGGCACGCTCGGCGCTCCCGGCGTCTATTCGTCCGGCCTCAACGAGGCCGGACTGGCGCTGGCCGACACCGCCATCCAGGCGCCGCTGCACGGGGTGGGCTGGCCCCGCTACTTCCTGATGACGCGGCTCCTCGCCTCCTGCCGCACGGTGTCGGAGGCCTGCGACCTCATCGCCGGCGCGCGCCACGGCGGCGGCGGCAGCCTCGTCCTCGCGGACGCGTCGGGCGACGTCGCCGCGGTGGAACTCCTGCATGATCGCGCGCGGATCAACCGCGGAGTACCGGCCTTCCGGAGCAACCACTTCTGGTGCGAGGACCCAGCCGCCGTGCGCGCCCGCCTCTCGCCGGCGGCGCTGCGCTCGACGCTGGGACGGCGCGACACGCTCGCGGCGGTTCTCGCTCCCGCCTGGCCCGCGGCGGACGCGGCCATCGCCGCAGCGAAGCGCACGCTCGCGGACCATGGCGACGGCCGGCGCGAGGCGCTGTGCCGGCATGGCGGCGAGGACGGCGCGCACACCGTGTCCGGGGTGGTCTACCGCACCGGCGACCGCACCGTCGCCTTCGCGCGCGGCGGGCCCTGCGCCGCCCCCTGGGAGACGGCGACGCTGGCCGAGATGGTGGCGGGGGGAGAGCCGTGAGGGCCGCCGCGTCCGCCTTCCAGCAGATCCTGGGCCGTCATCCGGCCGTCGAGGACGTGCGGCGCCTCGTCGGCAAGGCCGCGCGCAGCCCGGCCCGCACGATCCTGATCTATGGCGAGACGGGCACGGGCAAGGGCCTCGTCGCCCGGGCCATCCACGAGCTGTCGGCGCGCGGCGCCGGGCCGTTCATGGACATCAACTGCGCGGCGATTCCGGGCGAGCTCGTCGAGTCCGAGCTGTTCGGGCACGAGCGCGGAGCGTTCACCGGGGCGGCGGCCAAGAAGGTCGGCCTCGTCGAGGCGGCGCACGGCGGCACGCTCTTCCTCGACGAGATCCGCGAACTGAGCCCGGTCCTGCAGGCGAAGCTGCTGACGCTCATGGACACCCAGCGCTTCCGGCGGATCGGCTCGGTCGAGCCCATCACGGTCGACGTGCGCTTCATCGCCGCGACGAACCGCATCCTCTTCGGCGAGGTGCGGGAGGGCCGGTTCCGCGAGGACCTCTACTACCGGCTGCAGGTGATCGCGATCAACCTGCCGCCCCTGCGCGAGCGCGGCGACGACATCCTGTTCCTCGCCAACCACTTCCTGCGGGAGCTGTGCGAGCGCTACGGCCGCGCGCCGATGACGATCGCCGCCGAGGTGGAGACCCTGTTCGCGGTGTACCGCTGGCCCGGCAACGTGCGCGAGCTGCAGAACCTGCTCGAACGCATCGTGGCGCTGGAGGAGGCCGACAGGGTCGAGCTCGGCCACGTGCCGGCGCGCGTGCACCGCTCCGTGGCCGCGGGCGAAGCCGGCGTTGCCGGCAGCACGCCCGCTTCTGCCCCCGTCTCCGACTTCCACGGCGCGACGCGCGCATGGCAGCGCGATCTCGTCGCCCGCACGCTCTCTGCCCACGGCGGCAACGTCGCCCGTGCCGCCGCGGCGCTGCGCCTGTCGCGCCATGCGCTGCGCCACCAGATGCTGCGGCTCGGCCTCGCCGATGCCGCATCCCACGACAAAGCCTGAGGAGGTTCCAGTGTCGCGCTCGATGAAGGTCATCTGTCCCAACGGACATCTGGGCTTCGCGCCCTCGAGGGCCGGCAGCTTCGCCATCGGGGTGGAGGCGGGTCCCGACATCATCGCGGCCGATTCCGGCAGCGACGACGTGGGTCCGGGCCCGCTGGGCTCCGACACCTCCACCAGCCCGCTCGCGTGGCAGACGCACGACCTGGAGATGATGCTGCTGGCCGCGCGCCGGAAGGGCGTGCCGATGATCATCGGTTCGGCCGGCGACACCGGCACGAACAGCCGCGTCGACCTCTATGTCCGCGTCATCCGCGAACTCGCGGCGAAGCACGGGCTGCCGCCGTTCAGGCTCGGGTACTTCTACTCCGAGGTGGACCGCGAATGGCTGCGCGGCAAGATCCGCTCCGGCGATGCGGTGACGGGGCTCGACGCGCGGGAGGACCTGACCGAGGCCGAACTCGACGCCACCGAGCGTGTCGTGGCGATGGCCGGGGTGCACCCCTTCATCCGCCTCCTCGACATGGGTGCCGATGTGATCATCGGCGGGCGGTCCAGCGACTGCGCCATCTTCGCGGCGCCGGCGATCCGCGCCGGCTATCCGGAGGCGCTCTCCTACTATCTCGGCAAGGTCCTGGAGTGCGCGTCCTTCTGCGCCGAGCCCTATGGCGGCAAGGAGACGGTGCTGGGGGAGATCACGGACGGCGAGGTGCGGGTGACCGCGATGCACCCCGACCAGCGCTGCACCGTGGCCTCCGTCGCCGGCCACGCGATGTACGAGCGCTCCAATCCGTTCTACGAGTACGTCGCCGGCGGGCGCCTCGACATGAGCGACTGCCGCTACGAGGAGGTCGGCCCGAAGACGACCCGCGTCACCGGCCCGCGCTTCGAGCCGGCGGGCCGCGTCCGCGTCAAGCTGGAGGGCGCCGGCAAGGTCGGCGAGCGTTTCGTCGGCATCGTCGGCATCCGCGACCCCTACACGATCGCCAACGTCGACAAGGTCATCGAGTGGGCCCGCGAGCAGGCGCGCGAGCGCTTCGGCAACGCGCCCTACGAGCTCCACTACACGGTCTACGGCCGCAACGGGGTCATGGGCGCCATGGAGCCGCTGCGTGGCGAGCCGGCGCACGAGATCGCGGTGATGGTGCAGGGCGTCGCGCCGACGGCCGAGATGGCCGAGGAGGTGTGCATGACCGGCACGCGGCAGATGTTCTACGCCCGCCTGCCGGAGGTGAAGGGCACCGCCGGTTCCGTCGCCTTCGCGCTCGACGAGGTGATGCGGGCGAGCCCGGCCTATCGCTGGACGCTGAACCACACCGTGGGGGTCGACGATCCGCTCGAACTCTTCCCCTGCCACATGACCACCATCGGCCACTGAAAGGGAGGACGCCCGCCATGCCGACGAGGCTCTCCGATCTCGCCAAGACGATCCGCTCCAAGAACGCGGGGACGGACAAGATCACCTTCGACATCATCTTCACGGACCGCGCGACCTACGACCGCGTGCGGGCCTCCAACGTGCTGACCCGCGCCAGCATGGCCGCGCTCTACGGCATCGACGAGCGGCGCATCACCGACTTCGTCGCCTTCGACCCGGCCTTCGCGATCAAGTTCACGATCCTGCGCGAGCGTCCCTCCGGATCGGCGGGCGACGGCGACATCTTCGGCGCGCAGCAATACGCGCCGCTGCTCTCCCTCGAGATCCCCTGACGCCGGGCCATCGCTCCGTCGTCATCCCCGGCGGCCTGCGCAGCAGGCCGGGAAGGGGATTCAGCGCAGGCCACGCTCTGCCTCAGCCGTACGTCACCTCGACCCGCCCGATCTCGCCGTAGTCGATGGTGAGACGGTCGCCGCGGGCGGCGAAGAAGTGGCCGGTGCAGGTGCCGGTGCTGACGATCTCGCCCGCGTGCAGCGTGCGGCCGCGCTCGCGCAGCCAGTTCGCCATCCACGTCAGCGAGGTGAGGGGGTGGCCCATGGCCGCCCGGCCGTGACCCGACTTGACGTACTGGCCGTTGAGATGGAGGTCGATGCGCGCGTTGGGCAGGTCGAGCCGGCGCCAGTCGTGCACCGGCGCGCCGTGGACGAGCGCCGCCGCCCCGCCATTGTCGAGGGAGGAGCCCTGGTAGCCGCTCGCGGCGTACCAGTCGTCGAACACCGTGTCGCCGATCTCCAGCGCCGGCAGCAGCGCCTCCACAGCCTCCGCCACCTCGTCCTCGGAGAAGGGCGTGTCGCGCGGCCTGAGGTCGGCCCCCATGCGGAAGGCGAACTCGCATTCCGAGCAGCGGTAGTTGATGAACAGGTGGGCCGGCAGCACGGCCGGGCTCGCATGGATCGCGTCCCGCCGCAGCATCCCCGGCGCGGGGCCGGGCATGCCCTCCGCCCGCTGCACCTCGACGCTGGCCGCACCGATCTTCCACCCGCCGGAGGGCCAGCCGAGCGTCTCGTTGAGGCGGTCCATCACGGCCTCGATGCTGCCCCAGTCGCGCGTGCGCAGGCGCTCGGGCAGAGTCATGGTCCTGCGTTCGCGCCGGCCGGTGGCGATGATCCCCGCCACCTCCTCCACCTCGTCCGGCGAGAGCGGCGTCTCGCGCCGGCAGCGCACGCCCTGCCCGGGCAGCGTCGGCCCATGGATCCGCCGCCCCCACGGGGTCACCTCCGCGGTGGCGTCGTCGGGGCGTGCGGTGGTGGTGTCGTCGGCCATGGCGTCCTCCCGCGGCCTCTTCGGCGGGCCGCAGGCGGCACTGTCTCATGGCGGCTGGATTGTTCAACCGGCCTGCCCCAGGCCGCCGCCGTTTTCCGTCCCCGCCGGGACCCCGCTGCAGCGCGGGAGACCCACGGCGCTTGGGATTCGCGGCCCGGTTGACCCCGGGGATGCAGCCGGACCGGTGTCGCCGTCCCGCCTGCATCCTCGAATGCGGTGCCGGCACCAGCACCCTGCCGCGCCTGCCGCGACCGCGGTCAGCCCTTCTTCGCGGCCCGCTTCGGCTTGGCGCCGGGGGCGCGGTAGGCGGGTGACTTCTTCGTCGCCTTGTCGATCTCCTCGGGCGTCAGCAGCACGGTCATCCGGCCGCGCACCGCGCCGGAGGCGGCGACCGTCAGGCCGACGGCCGCAGCGCTCACGTTGTCCGGCGCATCGACGATGATGACCACGTCGTCGCCGCCGAAGCTGAAGTAGAAGGACTCGAGCCTGCCGCCCATCGCCGCCAGCATCTTCTCGACCACCGCCCGGCGCGATGTCCCGCCCTCGGCGATCACCCCCTTGGTGCCTTCCACCGTGTAACTGCCTGTCCACATGTACTTGGCCATGCTGTCCTCCTGCGGTCGCCGGTTCGCGGCGGAGTTGGCCGGAGCATCCTGCCGCCAGTCGTCCTGTCTCGCGGCACCCCCCGGCAAGCGTGAGCGTAGCACGGGCCTTCAGACCCATGCAGATCCCGCACGGACGAGTTGTGGAGGGCCGAGGGTCATCCGCCCGCGTCCCGACGCCGCATGTTGCGGATCTGCCGGGGGGCCCGAACTCCATCGGGACAGGCGGGTTTGAAGCGATTTTCGGTCCGTCGCTTCACGTATTTTCCGAGTTTTTGAATTCGACCTTGCAATTCTTCTGGATGCATCTATATAAACCCCATCGACTTTGGCCAGAAAATCAGGCCGTGGCCCTACGCTTCAGCTAGGCGCGCGTTCAGAACTCTCTCTCCAAAATTCGACCTGAAGAGCAGGTGGCGTTCCACCTGGCTCGTAGCGCACGTCGCTGAACAAAGGAAATACTCAAATGACCCACGGCACCGTGAAGTTCTACAACGAAATGAAGGGTTTCGGTTTCATCTCCCCGGATGATGGCGGCCCGGATGCCTTCGTCCACGCCACGGCTCTCGAGCGCGCCGGCATGCGCACGCTCAGCGAGGGCCAGAAGGTGATCTTCGAGACGCAGGTCGATCGTCGCAACGGCAAGATGGCCGTCAGCAACATCCAGAACGCCTGACACGCGAACGACAGGCGATCCGGGGGCTCAGCCTCCGGGTCGCCGCCCCGGTCCCAACCGCCTGCGGCGGGACGCGACAGCTGATCCGGCCGGGCCGGGAGCCCGGCACGCGTGGCAGGCCCGACCGTTCTACAGCCTGCACCGGGAGACGGATTTCATGGCAGACACACGACCCTTCCCCCTCGACGCCAAGGCGCGGGCCGATGCCCGTTTCGCCAGGGCCGAGGCCCGTGACCGGCAGGTCGAGGAGCGCATCCGCGAGCAGGCCAACGCGGCCGCCGCGCTCGCCGCCAAGACCGAGCGCCTGCGCGCCCTGCGCCTCGCCCGCGACGCCGAGGCCGCCCTTTCCGCGCCCCCTCCGCCCGCTCCCAGGACGGCCCGCAAGAAGAAGCCCGGCGCCGCCTGACGGGCGCTCCGCTCTGCTCACCGTTCCCTGACAGCGGCACGGCCGATGGCCGTCGTCGCCCGCTCGCGTTTGCTGACGCCTCCGGCCCTCAGGGCGCGCCTGCGCGGTCGCCTGATCCGTCGCGCGCGCGCCAGTTCGTCCGTGCGCCGAGGTCGAAGAGCCTCTGGGCCAGCAACACGGCCGTGGGCGCGTCGATCGCCGTCGCGTCGGCGCCGACCCGGGCGGCGAGTTCGGCATGCTCGGCGAAGGGCGGGCCGCCCACCATGATCCCGATGCACGGATTGCAGGACGTCTGGCGGATCGAGCGGATGATCGCCGCGAGTTCGTCGAGGCTCCCGTCGGTTCCGATGGTCAGGCCCGCCACGGCGTGCCACGTGCCCGCCATCAGGCCGGGGATCTCGGCGAGTTCCACGCCGCGGCGCGAGTCGACCCGCCAGCCGCCGGCGCGCAGGAACGTCTCCACCATGGAGATGCCGAAGGAATGTCCCTCGCCCCCCAGCGTCATCATGCAGACCCGGCGCTTCTCGATCACGGCGGGGGCGGGGATCGACGCGCTGAAGGCCGAGAGCACCTGCTGCAGGCGGGCGACGCCCAGCGCGACGTCGATGAAGTCGCACTTGTCGTTCTCCCACATCGCGCCGAGGCAGCGGGCCGTTGGCGAGAGCAGGTCGAGGAACAGGCGCTCCGTCGAAAGACCGCGTCCCTTGAGTTCGCTGACGTAGTTCGACGAGGGGCCGACGTCGGGATCGATCATCATCCGGGCGAGGGTGGCGACCTCGTCGACCGTCGGGCGTGCGTCGTCTGCGGACGGGGCCTGCGCCTTGCCGCCGTGCAGGGTCATCAGGCGTGGAACGATGTCGCTCTCGATGATCCTGGCGAGTTTCTGGCGTCGGGCGGGGAGATCGACGCCCTGCAGGATCTCCGGAGCGATGTAGGGACCCGCAACGATCGCCTGCGATCCGTCGTGCTCCTCTCCGTGGTCGTCGCTCATCCGCCCCCCGGTGTGCAGCCCCTGCCACGGTAAAGGCAGGCGGCGGCGGACTTCAAGCAGCTCTGTCTAACTGCATACATCTGCAGGCCCTGTCGCCGTGCTGCGGAGAGGTGCCCGGACCGCCGCTCCCTTGGCGGTTCGGCCGCCGCCTGCGACATCTTGACCGACCCGCCCTCGCGCCGATGCCGGCTCAGTCCGTCCGGTCCCCCGACACGCTGCCGCGCGGCAGCCGGATGGCGAACTCGGCGAAGGATCCGGGCTCCGTCACGACGTCGATGCGGCCCCCGTGCTGCTTCACCACGATGTCATGGCTGAGAGAGAGGCCGAGGCCCGTGCCCTCGCCCGCCGGCTTGGTCGTGAAGAAAGGCTCGAACATCTTCTGCCCGACGTCGTCGGGAATGCCCGTCCCGTTGTCCCGCACCCGGATCTCGACGGTGTCGGCCGTGCCGCCGGTCGCCACGGTGACGCTCGGCTCGTACGCCGGTCCGGCGTGCTCGGCGCGCTTGCGGACGGCATGGAGCGCGTTGCCGATCAGATTGAGGAGGACGCGGGTGATCTCCTGCGGCAGCACGAGGGCCCGCCCCGCGGCGGGATCGAGCATCCGCTCCAGCCTGACGTTGAAGCCCGGCCAGTCGGCGCGGGCGCTGTGGTAGGCGAGGTTCACGCCGTCGTCGACGAGCGCGTTGACGTCGACCTCGCGCCGCTCGCCCGCGCCGGTGCGCGAGTGCAGCAGCATGTTCCTGACGATCGAATCCGCGCGCTGTCCGTGGCTCGCGACCTTCTCGAGGTTGCCCCTGAGCAGGCCCGCGATCTCCTCGACGTCCCGTCGCAGGTCGCCATCCAGCGGGGCGCGGTCGAGCAGGTCCAGCAGCTCGCCCACGAGTTCCGACGAGAGCAGCGAGAAGTTGTTGATGAAGTTGAGCGGGTTCTTGATCTCGTGGGCGATGCCGGCGGTCAGCTGCCCGAGGGATGCGAGCTTCTCGGTCTGGACCAGCCGGTCCTGCGCCGTCCGGAGCTCCTCCAGCGAGCCTGCGAGTTCATGGGTGCGCGCCTTCAGATCCTCGAATAGGCGCGCGTTGGCGATGGCGATGAGGGCCTGGTCGCGAAACGCCTCGGCCTGGGCCACTTCCAACGCTCCGAAGTTGTTCGGCCGGCTGCCCACCAGCGCGAGCAGCCCGAGGCACTCGTTCCCCCGCATCAACGGCAGGTAGAGCGCCGACCTCACGCCCAGCTCCGCCTGGACCCGGCGCTCGTGCTCGGGCAGCGCGATGAGCGACCAGTCCGGGATGTGGAGGACCTGCTTCTGCACCAGGGCCCGGGAGGGGAAGTTCGCCTCGACGTCGATGGGCACGCGCTTGCGCGAGAGCTCCGTGACCAGCCCCTTCGGGGTCATGATGGCTGCTGAGTAGAAGCTGTCGCCCTCGCGCAGCAGCACCACCGCCGTCTCGCAGTCGAGCACGCGCTTGGCCGTGGTGACGATCCGGTCGAGCACGTGCTGCAGGTCGGTCGGCGCCTCGCTGATGACCCTCAGGATCTCCGCCGTCGCGGCCTGCCGGTCGAGCGCCTCCTGCCTCTCCCTGGCGAGGCGGGCGCCGTCGCTCCGCGCCTGCGCCAGCTCCCGGCGCAGATGATCAGGATCAGGTTGTTCGTCCCCGGCCGACACCATGGCTTCGTCACGCCCCGACGTTCAGCAGGACCAGGGCTCGCCGTCCCGGCAAAGCTCTGGCTGCGCCGTGACTGTAGCGCGCTGCGGGGCGACGCGGCGACGATTCGTTGCGCGGCGAGGGACAGGACCTCCTCACGCGGCCCAACCCTCCGGGGCCGTCACCGCGACGGCGCTCCGCCCGGCGCCGTGGCGGGTGACCCGGACCTGCACCGGAATGCGGTCCTTCATCGCCTCGACGTGGCTGATGACCCCGACGGTGCGGCCCTGGCTCTGCAGCGCCTCCAGCGCGTCGATCGCCACTTCCAGGCTGTCGGCGTCCAGCGAGCCGAACCCCTCGTCGATGAACAGCGTGCCGGCAAGGCTGCGGCGCCCGCCGAGGCCGGCGAGCGCGAGGGCGAGCGCCAGCGACACGAGGAAGCGCTCGCCGCCCGACAGGCTGCGGGTGGAGCGCACCTCGTCCGCCATGTCGGCGTCGATGACGTGCAGCGCGAGGTCGCCCGCCCGCGCCAGCCGGTAGCGCGGCTTCAGCTCGGCCAGCCGCTCGTTGGCGAGCTCGACCAGCATGTCCAGCGTCACGCCCTGCGCGAAGCGGGCGAACCGGTCGCCGTTGCGGGAGCCGATGGCGGCGTTGACAGCGCGCCAGACCCCGGCCTTCTCCTTCGCCGCGGCGATCTCGCTTTCGAGATCCGCCACGGTGGCGCGCAGCGTGTCGTCGGTCTCGAGGGCGTTGCGGATCGCGCCGAGGCGCCCCTGCCGCTCGCCCAGCCGCGCGTCGATCTCCTCGCGCTGCGCGACGAGGGCGTCGCGGGATTCCTCGGGCATCCCCGCGGCCATCTGAGCGTCGCGGTCGGCCACTCGCGTCCGGCACAGCAGCGTCGCCGTCTGCACCGCCTCGTCGGCCGCGTGCAAGGCGGCACGCCAGCCGCCAACCTCGTGCGTCGGCACCGCCAGCAGGGCATCGCGTTCCTGCGCGGCGAAGCCCGCGTCCTGCGTGGCGCGCGCCAGCGCCTCGGCGGCGAGGGCCTGTGCCTCGCGCGCGTCCTCTGCGGCGCGGGCTCGCTCCAGCATGGCCGCCCGTGCCGCCGCGGCCCCGGCGTCGGCGCGCCGCAGGGCTTCGGCCGCGACATCCATGGCCTTGCCCGCGGCGATCCGCGCCGCGTTGACGCGCGAGCGGTGGCTCTCCGTGGGTTCGCCGCCGAGCAGCCGCGAGCGCTCGGCGACGATGGCGTCGCGCGCCGAAAGGCGGGCCGCCAGCAGGTCGGCCGTCTCGCGCAGGCTGCCGGCGGCGGCGGCCAGCTGCGCCCGTGCCTCTGCCTCGCGCGGGCGCAGGTCGGCGAGCATGGCGGCCGCATGGCCCGTGGCGGTCTCCGCCGCGCGGAAGGCCGGCGCAGCGGCGGCCAGCACGTCGCGTGCCGCCGCTGCCCGTGCGTCGCAGGCGTCGAGCTCCTCCAGGGTGACGCCGCCGGGAGCGATGAGCGGATGGAGTTCGCGTCCGCTGGACTCCAGCCGCTCGCCGAGGGTCTCCACCGTCTGGCGCGCCAGCGCCTGCGCCTCGCGCGCTCCTGCCGTTTCCCGTTCCAGGCGCCCCCGCTCGGCTCCCCTTGCCTCGATACGCTGCTGTGCCGCCTGCCGCTCGGCGACGAGAGCATCCAGCGCAGCGCGCTCGGCGCCGATCGCGGCGAAGGTCGCGCGCGCCTCCTCCAGCGCGCGGCCCGCCGCCGCTTCGGCCTCCCGCGCCAGAAGCGCCTGGCCTCCCGGCCGGTCGGCCAGCCCGAGCGGGAGGCCGAGGTCCGTCGCCAGCGGCCGGGCCGCTTCAAGGGCCTTCCGGTAGCGCAGCGTCTCCTCGTCCGCCTGCGCGGCGGCGCGGCGCGCCTCTTCGCCGGCGGAGGACGCCGCTGCCTCGGCACCCGCATGGCGCTGCTGGGCCTCCTTCAGGGCCTCGTTCGCCCCGCGCAGGCGAACGTGCGCGGCCTCCACGTCGGCCGCGAGATCCGCGGCCAGCTTTGCCAGCGCGCCATCCGCATGCAGCGGATGCTCCGTGGAGCCGCACACGGGGCAGGCCTCGCCGGGCACGAGCCGAAGGCGCAGCGCCGCCGCCTGCTCGGAGGCGGCATCCCGCGCCCGCGCCAGCGGCGCGCCGAGAGCCTCGATCCGGGCTTCGGCCAGCCGCGCCGCGTCGGTCGCCGCCGTCCTGTCCGCATCGGCCCGCGCGCGGGCTTCGCTCGCCGCCGCCTCGCGTCGCGCCGCGGCCTCCCGGTCGACGGCCGCCCGGTCGAACGCCTCGGCCGCCCGCGCCACCCCGGCGAGATGATCGCGCAGCGTTCCGAGGGCGGACATGCGATGGTGCGTGCCCGCCTCGTCGCGGGCATCCAGGGCGGTCCGCGCCTGCCCGAGCTCCCCGTCCAGTTCGTCGCGGCGCGAGACATCCGCGCGGTCGGCCGCGTCGATCTCCGAGAGACGGCGGGAGGCCGCCGCAGCGGTGGCCTCGTGGTCGGCGGCCTTCGTCAACGCCGCTGCCCGTTCGGCATGGAAGCTCTGGCGCTTCCTCAGCATGCCGTCGATCTCGTCCCACCGCTCGGCGAGCGGCCGCAGCGGAGCAAGGCGCGCGCGTTCGGCGGCTGCCGCAGTCTCCGCGGCCTGCGCCTCGGCGAGCCTTGTGGCCAGTTCGCGGGCCGTCCCCGCAAGGGCGGCGTGGCCGGTGGCGGCGTCCTCATGCCGACGCTGCGCGCTCTCGACTTCCGCTGTGGCCGTGGCCACGCCGGAGTCGAGGCGCTCCGCGTGCGACCAGACGGGCCCGAAGGACTTGAACCGTGCTTCCTCGGCGTCGTGCCCGGCGCGGGCGTTCGCCTCGACCTCCTTCGCGGCGGCCAGCGCCGCCTCCGCGCCTTCGGCCTGCAGGCGGGCCGTTTCCGCGGCCGCCTCGGCGCGTGCGGTCGCCGCCCGGGCCTCCGCTTCGCGCGCGTGGAGCGGCCGCAGGGGGTCCGCCCGGTCGTGGAGCGCCACGCGCCCGCGCGTCTCCGCGAGACTTGCCGCGGCCGCCGTGGCCTGCGCGAGGGCGGCCTCCGCCTCGGCTGCCGCGCGTTCCGCCGCCGCGATGGCGTCCCATCGGCCGATGGCGTCCGCGACCTCACGCCGCCGGCCGGCTTCGGCGGCGACCGCCGCATCGAGATCCGAGCGTTCGGCCACCAGCGCCGCGCGTTCCTCCTCGGTCTTCACCGCCACGCTGCCGCGGCGCACCTCGAGGTCGTGAACGATCCTGTCCGCCTCGGCGGTCCGCTCGAACACGCGCCGGGACATCTCGCGGTAGATGCCGGTGCCGGTCACCTTCTCCAGCACGTCGGCGCGGGCGGCGGTGTCGGCCCGCAGGAAGGCGTCGAAGTCGCCCTGCGCCAGCAGAACGGTGCGGCGGAACTCCTCGTAGGTCAGCCCGCTCGCGCGCTCCACCGCCTCGTCCGCCTCCCGGATGCTGCGGGCGATGACCTGGCCGTCGTCGATCCGCGCGACCTGACGGTCGACCGACTGCAGCCGTCCCGTCCCGCGGCCATGGGCCCGGCGCGCCGTCCACCGTGCGCGGTAGGCGATGCCGTCCACGCCGAGGAAGTCGACTTCGGCGAAGCCCTCCGCCGCGCCGCGGCGCAGGCAGGAACGAGGGTCGCTCGACTTCAGGGCGTCGCCGCTGGGGTCGGGAACATCCTCCGCGCCGCTCCCCGTGCCCAGCCGCGGGCAGTGCCCGTAGAGGGCGAGGCACATGGCGTCGAGGATCGACGACTTGCCCGCGCCCGTCTCGCCCGTGATCGCGAAGAGCCCCGCGGAGCGGAGCGGTTCGGCGGTGAAGTCGATGGAGAAGGTCTCGGCGAGGCTGGCGATGTTGCGTCCGCGGATGGCGAGGATGCGCATGGGTCAGCCCTCCATCTCGACGGCATGGAAGGCCGCCACGTGTTCCGGACCGGGAGGCACGCCGTGTTCCTCGACGAAGGCCTGGGCGAAAAGCTCGGCGGGCGACCGCTCGGAGAGCGGGACAGCGGGCTGGTTGGAGGCTTCGGCCGGGGTGGTCGACGCCGGCCGCTCCACCTTCACGCCCGCGCAGCGCACGGGGTGGTCCTGCAGCACCCGTTCCACCTCCGAGGCGAGGCCCGCCGTCGGCCCGTCGGGCGCGATGCAGACGTGGACGAAGGCGCGGCGCTCCGGCGGGGTGTCCGCGTCGAGAGGCAGTTCCGCGAGCGCGCGGTCCAGCGCCGACAGGGGCAGGGAGCCCGTCTCCGGCACCCGGATGCAGGGGACGGGGCGCGGCAGCGCGAGGTGCTCCTGGCGCACGCCGCTCCCGTCGATCTCGACCAGCGTCACGCCGTGCCGGTAGGGGAGCTCGGTCGCCGAGAGGGGAAAGGGCGAGCCCGCGTAGCGCACGGTCTCGCGGCCGACCGCCTGCGGCTTGTGCAGGTGCCCGAGGGCGACGTAGGCGAGATCGGCGGGAAAGACGTCGGACGGCACGGCGTGCTCGCCGCCCACGAGGATCCGCCGCTCCGCGCCCTCCGACTCCAGGCCCCCGGAGCAGTGCAGGTGCCCCGTCGCGACGAGGGGCAGGCCCCCGGCGGCGGCGACGGCGGCCTGCGTGGCCTCGGCGTACAGGCGGCGGGTGGCGCGCACGACCGGCGAGCCGCCCTTGGCGGCCTCGGCGTCCTCTGTACCCGCCTCCTGCGCCGCGAGCCCGAGGCCGGGCAGGTCGGCGGCACGCAGGAACGGAATGGCGAGGACGTGGGCGCGGACCGTGCCCTGCGCGTCGCGCAGCGGCACGAGGTGGCGGTCGAGGTCGATGGCGCCGTCGCGGCGGTGCATGACGCCGACCACATGGACGCCGATCGCCCGCAGCACCGCCGCCGGCGCTTCGAGCCGCCCCGCGGGATCGTGGTTGCCGGCGACCATCACCGTCGTCAGGTGCGGCCTGCGGCTGCGCATCGCCACGAGGGCCTCGTAGAGCATCTGCAGCGAGTCGCCGGAGGGGTTGATGCCGTCGAACACGTCTCCGGCCACCACCACCGCGTCGGCCTCGTGCTCGGCGACCATGTCGGCGATGCGGGCCAGGAACGCCCGGTGCTCGACCTCCCGCGACCACCCGTTGAGGGTCTGCCCGATGTGCCAGTCCGCCGTGTGGATGAAACGCATGACCCGCTCCTGCTCGTCTCCAGCCGTGCAGGCTAAGGCGCGGGGATGTCAAATGGTGACGCCGGGTGGAGGTTGTCCTTCCACCGTCCGCGCACTCTCCACGGGCATTTCTTCCGGAGGACGGTTCTCCCCGGCTTGACGCCGCACTCTCCACGCGGGGTACGCTGCTGCGGTAACTGCAGCGCGAGGCGTTTCCCATGCTCCGTTCGATCCTGGCCGCCTCGATACTTTCCGCGGCCGTCGGATGCCTGTCCCTCCCGGCCACGCCCGCCCGCAGCGCGTCGCCGCCCCAGTTCACCGCCATCTCCGTCGCGGGCGGGGACGGCAGGACGCACCTGGCCTACGAACTGCTCGTCGTGAACATGACGAACCTGGTGGTCGCGATCGACACGCTGGCCGTCGTCGATCCGGCATCCGGCGCCGTGCTGGCCTCGCTGTCGGGCGAGGGCCTGCGCAGCGTGTTCCGGCTCAACGGGCACGATCCGGCCGGCAATCTCGGACCGGCGCAGTCGGCGCTGGTGTTCGTCGACGTGGCGCTCCCGGCCGGCCTCGCGGCGCCGCAGGCGCTCGTCCACCGCATCACGACGACGCGGCAGATGAAGGCGGACGGGCCGGACATCCACAAGGGCAAACCCCTCGACGCCTCGATTCCGCTGCCCGGCCAGATCACGTTTGACACGGCGCCGCTTCCGGTCGACCGGCAGCCTGCCATCCGCCTCGCGCCGCCCCTGCGCGGGCCCGGCTGGATCGCAGCCAACGGCTGCTGCGCCACGATCACCTCCCACCGCGGGGCGGCCATGGCCTTCGACGGCCAGGTGCAGGTCCCGGAGCGCTTCGCCATCGATTTCGTCCAGATCGGCCCCGACGGCCGGCTCTTCTCCGGCCCCGCCGACCAGGTCGGGAGCTATCGCTACTACGGCGTGCCGGTGCACGCGGCTGCCGGCGGGACGGTGACGATGGTCGTGGACGGCATGGAGGAGCAGGTGCCGGGCGCCGTGCGCGCCGGCGTCACGCCCGAGAACGCGGCCGGCAACAGCGTGGTCGTCGACATGGGCGGCGGCAACTTCGCGCTCTACGCCCACCTGCAGACCGGCTCGGTGAAGGTGCGGGTCGGCGACACCGTGACGACGGGGCAGGTGCTCGGCCTGCTCGGCAACACCGGCAACTCCGACGCGCCGCACCTGCATTTCCACGTCATGAACGGCCCGACCCCGCTCGCATCGCAGGGCCTGCCCTACGTTTTCGACCGCTTCACCAGCGCCGGCCTCGCCGACCTCGACGATCCTGGGGCGCTGGACGGAAAGCCGGTGAGGGTGAACGGCGGGTGGAACGCCGGTCCGGCCCGCGACCGGCTGCCGCTCAACAACCAGGTGGTGAACTTCGACTGAGGATCGCGGACCGATCGCCTTGCCGAACCATCCGGCTCAGGGCGCGAGCCGGCGGTCGAGGAAGCCGGAAATCTCGGCAAAAGCCTCCTGCGTCTCGGGCGCGAAGGGCGTCAGGAACTGCGCGTGGCTCTGGGCCTCGAAAACCTGCAGCGCTGCCTCGACGCCGGCTTGTCGCAACCGCCGATGCACCCGGACCGTGTCGCTCAACAGCAGGTCGCGGGTGCCGGACGTGAGGATGACCGGCGGCAGGCCCTCGAAGCGGCCGTAGAGCGGCGACACGAGGGGGTGGTCCAGCGCCTCCCGCCCGGCATAGAGCCGTGCCGCACCACCCAGCCAGCCGTCCATCGACACGACGGCGTTGTCGACGAGGGCATTGGTCGCGGTGCTGTCGCCGCGCCCCGCGAGATCGGCCCACGGGCTGCCCGCCGCCGCGGCCGCGGGGAGAGCGGTCCCTTCGTCCCGCGCCCGCATCAGCAGGGACAACGTCAGGCCGCCGCCCGCGGAGGTGCCGAAGACGGCCATCCGCGAGGGGTCGGCCTGCGCCAGCAGGGCGCGCCACACGGCCAGGGCGTCGTCGAGCGCGGCCGGGAACGGGAAGTCTGGCGCCATCCGGTAATCGACCGAGACCACGCGCATGCGGGCGTAGCCGGCCATCATCATCCCCTCGCCAGCCCCGATCTCGCCGGGGAACAGCACGTAGCCGCCTCCATGCAGGTGCAGGAGAACGCGCCGGCGTTGGCGCTCGGGCATGTCGTCGGGAGTCGAGACGAAGACAGGCACGCCGCCGAGCGTGGCCGGTTCCACCGAGACTCGCAGACGCTCGCGGATCTCGGCCAGGATGGGATGGGGGCCCCTGGCGGTGCTGGCCGCCAGCGCGCGCCATCCCTCCGCGTCCGCGGGAACGCTGTTCCAGCCGGCGGGCAGCGGTGCGCCCACCACCTGGCGCATGAGGCTGCTCAGGTCGCCGGGAACGGGCAGGATCCGCGCCGGCACCTCGCGCGCGGCCGGCTCCGCGGCCTTCGCAGCCGCCGCGGCCAGCAACGGGAGTCCGCCCGCGAGCCGCAGCGCGGCCCAGCCGCCGGCCGTGGCGAAGAGGTTGCGGCGGGACAGGCCGATGCGGTGGATGCCGTCCATCTCCCGTGGCTCAGGCGCGCCTGCGGATGTCACGGTCCTCCTGCAACGGCCCCGTATCGTGGAGACGTGCGAGTTCCGTGCGCGCCTCGCCGAGTTCGCGTTCGAGGCGACCGAGGTTGGAGAACAGGCGGGCGCTCGCGAGACGCAGGAAGTAGAAGCCGAATTCCGGGTTCTGGAAGTAGAGAACGCGCCAGTCGGCGTAGGTCAGGACGAGAAGGCTGCCGTCCGACGAGCAGGCCAGCGTATCCGTGCGTGTCGTGCTCGGGTTGAGGATGCCCAGTTCTCCCACGATGTCGCCCTGCTGCAGGTCGATACCGAGGTCGATCAGGCGGAACGTGCCGCTGTCGACGACGAACATCTCCGCGGCGGTATCGTTCTTGCGGAAGACGACCTCGCCCGTCGAGACGCGGCGGCGCGACATGTAGGGCTTCATCCAGTCGAGCTTGAGATCGGATGCCGCTGCGCGGCTGACGTTGCGCGTCAGCGTCTGCATCTCCCTGAGGCGGATGATGTTCAGCGGCAGGAGCAGGCCGTGCAGCACGAGGATCGGCGTTGCGTGCGCCATGATCGCATAGGCGATGAAGGCCACGTTGCTGGCGATGGCCACCATGCGGATGTTGATCGCGGTCTTCATGAAGAAGGCCGCAAAGACCAGCCCGGCGGCGAGGTAGCCGCTCAATTCGACCCATACCGCCATGTGCCGCGCGCCCGCTTTGCCGCGATACGTCCAGCGGTCGCCGGACGCTAGAATTGCAATCTATAGCTGTAGAGAACGCGCGTCCGGTCAAGGCAGGAATCCCTGTTCCCCCTAGGATCGCGCTCCTCGACTGTCGCGGCCACGGAAGGAATCGCGTCGGAGGAGGTCGCCCCGTCCGCTTGCCATCGCGCCGGGCGCCGTCGCATCGTCCCGCCATGGCACCTCTCCTTGCGACGACGGGACAACTTCTGCTGCACGGCCCGCTCGAGACCGGCGAGGCGGCCGAGCCCCTGCGCCGGTTCCTCTCCGCCGCCGCTGCCTTCTCCAACCTGGAGGCCTGCGTCGATACGCCGGGAGCCTGGCCCACGAAGACCAAGACCCTCCATCTCGCCTCTCGCGACACCGTCGCGGGACTCCGGGACTTGGGCTTCCGGGCCCTGACCCACGCCAACAACCATGCCTTCGACCTCGGCCCTCCCGGGCTTGCACGGACGCGTGCCGTCGCGGAAGAGGCAGGGCTCGCCTTCACGGGGAGCGGCGTCGATGCGGCGTCTGCCCGGGTCCCGGCGTGGATTAGGACGGCGGACGGGGACGTCGCCGTTCTCGCCGTCGACCTTGGGCCGCAGCAAGATGTCGTCTATGCCGGTGCGGATCGGCCCGGCATCGCGCGGCTCGCTGTCCGCCGCACGATCACCCTGCCGGCGCGGCTCGCGGGTGCCCTGCGCGAGATCGACGACGCCCTCGGCGAGAGCGGGCGCCACCGCGTGCGGTCCGCCGTGGGGTACGAAGATCCGCAGGATGACGGAGGCTTCTCGCTGTTCGGCACGCGGTTCGTCGAAGGGACTGCCGTCGGCGACTGGCGACAGGCCGATCCGGGCGATTTCGCGTCGCTCGCATCGGCGTTCGATGCCGCCCGCGAGGCGGGAGCGGCGCTGGTTGCCGCGGTCCTTCACTCACACCACTGGGACGCGGACTGGGCCTGCACGCCCGGCTGGATGCTCGACCTCGCCCGCAGGCTGATCGACGCCGGCGCCGACTGCGTCGTCGGCCACGGCGCTCCCGTGCTTCAGGCCATGGCGATGCACCGGGGCAAGCCGATCCTCGCCGGGCTGGGAAATGCGGTCTTCCACACGCGACGGGGTGACGTCTATCGCCGCGAAGGGGTCGACGTGTTCCGCGGAGTCGCCGTCCGCCTCGCCTTTTCCGGCCGCTCGTGCGGGCGCATCGAGGTCATGCCGCTCCGTGTCGCGGAAGAGGCGGCCGATGGCGCGAGCCCGCCACCTCTTCCGCTCACCGGGGACGATGCGGAAGCCATGCTCGATCGCTTCACGAGCACGCTATCGCAGGCCGAGCGCGCCCTCGTCGTCCGCGTCGGCTGATCAGTTCGTCGCGACCTTTCGCAGCGGCACGAGCGTCGCGGGGTCGACCATCGGCAGCAGGATCCGGGACGGGCGCCCCTCGTCGCAGAACACCGTGTTGCGGGCCACGCGACGCGTGCGGCCGCGCCCCTCCGGCGCGCCGGTGTTGGGGTTCACGTCGAACTTCGGGAAGTTCGACGACGAAATGTCGATACGCAGCCGGTGGCCAGCCTTGACCAGCGCGGCCGTCGCGAAGGGTTCGATCGTGATGCGGAAGGGCACGCCGGCCTCGATCGGCTGCGGATTGTCCCAGCCGGTGCGGTAGCGACAGCGGAAGATGCCGTCCGTCAGCAGAACGGAATAGCCGGTGGGCCAGTCCTGCGACGGCGGGTGCACGTCGACGAGCTTGGCGGTGAAGTCCGTGTCGGGTGCGTCGGATGCGACCCACAGTTCGACCACGATGGGTCCGATGAGCGCGATGTCCCTCTCCAGCGGCGCACTCTCGAAGGCGAGCACGTCGCGCCGGGCCGTGAGCGGCATGCCGGATGCGGTGCAGCCGAAGAAGCGCTCGCCTTCGCGCTGGTCGAAGACGCCGCCCTCGAAGATCGGCTGCCCACTCGTCAGCGCCCCGCCAATGGTCGGGACGGGCCGATCGGGATCGAAGTCGTAGACGAACGGCTCAGCATCTGCGGCGGGCAAGGCCGGGTCGAGGCTGCCGTCGTCGTGCAGGTGCCACGCCTGCGTGACCGTGCCGGGCAACGGCCATGACGGCGCCTCGATCCAGCGGCCGCCGAGCCGGATCCGCCCCTTCTCCGTCCGGTCCCCGGGCCCGCCGCCCATGACGAAGAGGCGCGCCGCTGGGTCGCGGTCGGCGCCGTTTTCGACATCACGCAACCAGCGGTCGAACCAACGACGCCGGAAGCCGAGCCAACTGTCGCCGACCTGCCCGTTGAACGGCGCCTGCGGGCCGAAGTCGCCGTCGCCGGCGGTGGGCTTCTGGCGGTCGCCGTGCAAGCCTGCGCCCATGATCACCTGCACGTGCCGGCGCCCCCCGGCCGAGAGGCCGGCGAGATTGTCGAAGGTGGTCTTCACGTAGACGTCGTACCAGCTCGACATGAGCAGGACGGGGATGTCGGGCACGGCGTCATAGTGACCCTCGAGCCAGAGACCCGGCCGTTGCCACTCGGGACCGAAGGTCCCGGCGCGCCACTGGTCGAGGAGGTAGGACTCGTATTCCGGCACCCACCGCACAGGCGACCGCCCCTCGCTCCACGGCATGGAGCGGAACCACGCGTGCAGGTCCTCGGCGGCGAGAGCACGAGCCACCAGCGGATCCGCCTGCGCGACCGGCGCCTCGTGCGCCCGGTTGTAGGCCCAGGTCGCCTGCTTCAGTTCGAAGGCGCCACCCTGGCGGATGCCGCACAGGAAGGCGTTCGAGAAGCCGCCGGAGTCGAGCACCATGCAGGCAAGGCCAGGCGGCGACAGGGACGCGAGCGCCGCCTGCGTGTGGGCGGCGTAGGAAAGGCCCATCGTGCCGATGCGCCCGTTGCACCAGTCCTGCGCGACGATCCACGTGCAGGTGTCGAACCCGTCGGCGGCGTCGGACACATACTTGATGAACTCGCCTTCCGACCCGTACCGGCCACGGCAGTCCTGGTAGATGACGGCGTAGCCGGCGCGGACGAAGTGGCTAGCCACCTCGCCGCGCGCCATCGGGGCGTCCATCCCGAGTTCGATTTCCGCCCGGGACCGGGCGGTCTTGCCGTAGGGCGTGCGCTCCATGATCACCGGGAAGCGGCCCGCGCGCAGGCGCCCGGCTTCTGCCGGGAGGTAGACGTCGGTGGCGAGCCGCACCCCGTCGCGCATCTCCACCATGACGTCGCGCAGGACCGCGACGTCGTCGGCGATGGCGGCAAGGGTGCCGCCGGCGGGGCCGCGCACGGCTGTGGTGTTGGCAGTCACGGGCGGCTCCCGGTCGCGACGCTCGTCACTTGGCGATGGTGGCGAGCGCGGCGGAGGTGTCCTCGGCCATGTTCGCCTCGTAGCCGATGGTGTCCTTCGACGCCCACGAGA
Source organism: Alsobacter sp. R-9 (assembly GCF_054612375.1). Lineage (NCBI taxonomy): Bacteria > Pseudomonadati > Pseudomonadota > Alphaproteobacteria > Hyphomicrobiales > Alsobacteraceae > Alsobacter > Alsobacter sp. R-9. The sequence continues at coordinate 408,116 of NZ_JBTSWJ010000001.1, forward strand.
CCGTCTGCCAGTAGAGCGGGACGATCGGCATGTCGGCGAAGACCATCCTCGTCGCTGCCTGGATGCCGGCGATCCGCTTGGCCTCGTCGAACTGACCCAATGCCTCGGTGAGCGCCTTGTCAAAGGCGGGGTTGGAATAGCGGGTGCGGTTGAACCCGCCGGTGCCGGCCTTGGGGTCGTTGGTCATGAAGAGGTTGCGCAGGCCCGGGCCCGAGGTCGGCGTGGTGTTGCCGAGCGAGAAGATGAAGGCCGAGAAGCTCTGCTTCGTCGCGGCGCCGGCATAGACGTTGTAGGGCTGGGCGACGACGCCGTTAACCTTGATGCCGCCGCGCGACAGCATCTGGCCGATCGCCTGCGCGATGTCCTTGTCGCCGGCGAAGCGGTCGTTCGAGGTGTGGATGGTGATGCCGAAGCCGTCCTTGAGCCCGGCCTCCGCGAGGAGCTTCTTCGCCCCGTCGAGGTCGAAGGCAATCGGCTTCAGGGCCGGGTCGTTCCCCTGCACGCCGGGCGGCACCAGCTGGCCGGCCGGGACGCCGGCCTTGTTCAGCACGCGGTCCACGATGGCGGGCGTGTTGATCATCCTGGCGATGGCGGTGCGGACGCGGACGTCCTTCAGCGGGTTCGGCACCAGCGGCTTGCCGGCGGCGTCGGTCACGAAGGGCGACTCGTCGCGCGAACTGTCGAGGGCAAGGTAGATCAGCCGCGCCGAGGCCGTCGTGTGCACCTTGATCCCCGGCGTCTTCTCCAGCGTCGGAAGGTCGGCCGGCGGCACGCCGTCGATGAGGTCCACCGCGCCCGAGCGCAGTGCGGCGACGCGGGCGGCGTCGTTGGTGATGAACTTGATCGTCACCGTCTCGAAGGCGGGCTTCCTGCCCCAGTAGGCGTCGTTCCGGGTCAGCACGACGCGGTCGCCCGGCACCCACTCCTTGAACTTGTATGGACCGGAGCCGATGGTCCCGTCGCCCCGGTTGTAGTCCTGCAGGCTCTTCCCCTGCGCGGCGGCGCGCTGGAGGATGTAGACGAAGCCGACGCGCTCCATGAGGTCCGGCGTCGGCTGCTCCGTCTTGATCTCGACGGTCGTCGCGTCGACGGCCTTCAGCCCCGTCACGCCGGAAACATTGTTGGAGAAGGGCGCCGGACTGTTCGGCACATTCTTCGCGCGCTCCAGCGAGAACACGACGTCGTCGGCCGTCACCGGCTTGCCGTCGTGAAAACGGGCGTCCGGCCGCAGCTTGATGACCCATGTGGTCGGGTCGGTGGTCGTCCAGCTCAGGGCGAGGCCGGGATGCATCGCGAGGCTCGCGTCGGGTTCGACCAACCGGTCGAAGATCTGCTGCGCGATGTTCTGGTTGGGGCCGGTGCGGGAGAACAGGGGGTCCATCGCCGACGGCTCGGTTGCCGTGCCGATGACGAGGTCCGCCGCGAACGCGGGTCCCGCCAGGACTGTTGCGGCGAGGAGCAGGGCTGCGAGACGACGATGCTTCATGGACGTTTCCCCAAGGTCATGCGGATGCGGCGGCCGGCGGGGCCGCCACTGTTCCGTCGTTGAGATGGCAGGCGGAAAGGTGTTTCTCGCCGACCGGGGCGAGCCGGGGTCGGGCGGCGGAGCAGGGCGCGAAGGCGCGCGGGCAGCGCGGGTGGAAGGCGCAGCCGGAGGGCGGGTCGAGGGGCGAGGGGATCTCGCCCCGGATGGGCGTGAAGTCGCGGCGACGGTCGCGGATCGACGGACGCTCCTTCAGCAGCGCGGCGGTGTAGGGGTGGTTCGGCCGCCCGAACACCGCGTCCGTCCCGGCGGTCTCGACGATGCGGCCGAGATACATGATCGACACCCGGTCCGAGACGTGGCGCACGACCTCGAGGTCGTGGCTGATGAAGACGTAGGTGAGGTCGAAGGCCTCGCGCAGGTCCATGAACAGGTTGAGGACCTGGGCCTGGATCGAGACGTCGAGGGCGGACACGGATTCGTCGCAGATGATCAGCTTCGGCCGCACGGCGAGAGCGCGGGCGATGCCGATGCGCTGGCGCTGCCCGCCGGAGAACTGGTGCGGGTAGCGCTTGCGATAGGACGGGTCGAGCCCCACGCGTTCCAGCAGCTCGCAGACCCGGTCGTCGACCTCACCCCGCCGCATCAGCCCATGGGCGAGCGGCGCCTCGCCGATGATGTCGACGACGCGCTTGCGCGGGTTCAGCGAGGACATCGGGTCCTGGAAGATCATCTGCACGGCGAGGCGCATCTCGAGTGCCTCGGCGCGCGCGAGGTCGCGGACGTCCCTTCCACGCCATAGCAGCGTCCCGGCCGTCGGCGGGATCAGCCCGGCCAGCACCCGCCCGAGGGTCGACTTGCCGCACCCGGATTCGCCGACGAGGCCGAAGACCTCGCCCTGGCGCACGGCGACGTCCACGTCCTCCACCGCGTGCACGACCTCCTTCTTCACATCGACGCCGAGGAGGCGTGCGGCGCGCTCGGCGATGTCGAGGTCGCGCGTGAAGCGGCGGGTGAGGCCCCGTCCCTCGATCAGCGGCGCGCTCATGCGGCGGCTTCCGCGAGCGGGTGGTGGCAGCGCCATTGGCGATGCCCGGCGATGGTGACGGTGGGCTCGCGCTCGCAGTCCGGCCGGGCGGCGAAGCAGCGCGTGCGGAAGGCGCAGCCGGTCGGCCGTGCGCCGGGGGCGGGCGAGAGGCCCGGAATCGGGCGCAGGCGCTGGCCGCGCTGCGTGCTCCCAGGGAGCGCATCCATCAGGCCGCGGGTGTAGGGGTGGGCCGGCCGGTCGAGCACGTCGTCGACGCCGCCTTCCTCGACGATGCGGCCGGCGTACATCACGGCGATCCGGTCGGCGAGGCTCGCCACCACGCCGAGGTCGTGGCTGATCCAGATCAGAGCCATGCCGAACCCGTCGGCGAGTTTCCGGACCTCGTACAGGATCTGCGACTGGATGGTCACGTCGAGCGCCGTCGTCGGCTCGTCGGCGATGATGACGTCGGGGCGGTGCAGGAGCGCGATGGCGATGGCGACGCGCTGGCGCATGCCGCCGGAGAACTGGTGCGGATAGGCCTTCAGCCGCTCGTCCGGCGAGGGGATGCCGACGAGACCCAGCGCATCGCGCGAGCGCGCACGGGCGTCGGCGTGCGACACCGCGTCATGCGCCAGCACCGCCTCCACCATCTGCGTCTCGATGGTGAGCACCGGGTTCAGCGTCATCATCGGGTCCTGGAAGATCATCGCGATCCGCCTGCCCCGCACCCGGCGCAGCGTTTCGGGCGATGCGCCGACGAGGTTCTCGCCATCGAGCAGCACGCGCCCTCCGGCGACCCGGCCGGGCGGCTCGACGAGGCCGAGGATCGAGAAGCCCGTCACCGACTTGCCAGAGCCGGACTCGCCGACGAGGCCCAGGATCTCCCCGCGCCCGACAGAGAAGCTGACGCCGTCCACGGCGCGCAGAGGCCGGTCCGGCGGGCCGAAATGGGTCTCGAGGTTCTCGACACGGAGCACGGCCGTCACGGTCAGCGCTCCGCCAGCCGCGGGTTCAGCACCTCGCGCAGCCGGTCCCCGACGATGTTGATGCTGAAGACGAGGGTGAGTAGCAGCAGGCCGGGATAGACGCTGATCCAGTACTGCCCCGAGAGCAGCACCTGGTAGCCGTTGGCGATCAGCAGCCCGAGGGAAGGCTGCGTGATCGGCAGGCCGATGCCGAGGAAGGAGAGCGTCGCCTCCGCGGCGATGGCGTTGGCCACCTGCAGAGTGCCGATGACGATGAGGGGCGAGAGGCAGTTCGGGAGCAGGTGGCCGAAGAGGATGCGGGGCTTCGACAGGCCGAGCATCCGCGCCGCCTCGATGTAGTCCTTCTGCTTCTCCACGAGCGCGGCGCCGCGCACCGCACGCGCGAACATCGCCCACTGCACCAGCACGAGCGCGAAGATCACCTTGCCGACGCCCTGCCCGAGCAGGGCGAGGAGGATCAGTGCGACGAGCAGCGTTGGAAAGCCCAGCATCAGGTCGACGATGCGCATGATCAGGCTTTCCACGCGGCCGCCGAAGAACGCCGCGGCGAGGCCCAGCGTCGTGCCGACGACGAGCGCCGCCACGCCGGCGAAGACGCCGACGAAGAGCGACGTGCGCAGCCCGTAGATCATGGCCGAAAGCATGTCGCGGCCCTGGCCGTCAGTGCCGAGCCAGAAGGTGCCCCCGCTCATGCTCTCCGATCCCGGCGGGAGCTTGGCGTCCATGATGTCGAGCGTGTTGAGGTCGTAGGGATCCTGCGGGGCGAGTGCAGGGCCGAACAGGGCGGCCGCAAGGAGCAGGAGGCAGACGACGGCCGCCACCGTCGCCTTGGGGCTCTTCAGCACCCCGGCGAGCGCACGGCCGGCGGGTGCGTCGGAGGCGGCCAGTGCGTCGAGGCCGAGGCGGGCGGACAGTGTGGCCATCACGTGCGCCCCAGCCGTATGCGCGGGTCGAGCCACGAGTAAAGCACGTCCACGACGAAGTTGAGGACGATGAACAGGCTCACCACGACGAGCAGGTAGGCGACGACCACCGGCCGGTCGAGCTTCATGATGCTGTCGATCAGCAGCTTGCCGATTCCCGGCCACGCGAAGATCGATTCCGTCACCACCGCGAAGGCGATCAGCGAGCCGATCTCCATGCCGACCACCGTGACGAGCGGGATCATGATGGTCTTCATCACGTGCACCAGGACGATGCGCCGCTCGGTGAGTCCCTTGGCGCGGGCGAAGCGGACGAAGTCGAGCGGCATCGTCTCGCGCACGCCGTTGCGGGTGAGGCGGATCACCAGGGCCAGCTTGAAGAGCGCGAGGTTCACCGCCGGGAGGATCAGGTGGCGGATGCCGTCCCAGGTGGCCAGGCTGGTCTCGATGCCGAGGATCGTGCCGGTGGCCCCGCGGCCCGTCGAGGGCAGCCACCCGAGCCAGACCGAGAAGATCATGATCAGCATCATGCCCTGCCAGAAATTCGGCAGGCTGAAGCCGAGGATGGACCCGGTCATGATGGTCTCGTCGGCGAACGAGCGCGGTTTCAGGCCGGCGGCGAGGCCGAGCGGGATGCCGAGGACGAGGGCGATCAGGACCGCGACGAAGGCCAGTTCCAGCGTCGCGGGCAGGCGCCCGAGGATCAGCGAGATGGAGGGCTGGTCGAAGACGAAGGATCGTCCGAGGTCGCCGTGCAGGGCGTTGACGAGAAAGGTGAGGAACTGCGCCGGCAGCGGCTTGTCGAGCCCCAGCGCCGCCTCCACCTGCGCGCGCTCCGCCGGCGTCGCATCCGGCGCGATCAGCATCTCCGCGGGATCGCCGATGGCGTAGACGCCGAGGAACACGATTGCCGCCGTCGCGGCCAGCACGACCAGGCTCTGTAGCAGGCGGCGGATGACGAAGACCGTCATGACGGCGGGGGACTCCCGGCAGGCGATGAACAAGAGTGCGGTGATGCGCGAAGTCGCGCAATCCTATGCGCGAAATGCATCGGCTCATCCGGAGCGCGCTGTGGTGACCACCCGATTGGCGGCGGCCTTCACTCGCCGCGCAGGCGTGCCGCCAGGATCGTGACGAAGCCTTCCGCCATCCGCGAAAGCGGCGCGCCCTTGGGGGTCACGATGCCGTAGTCGCCGTGGACGCCGGGCTCGAAGGGCACCTGCACGATGGGCAGGTGGGAGAACAGGCGGGCGAGGACCGCCGGCACCACGCCGACGCCGAGCCCGCGGGCGACGAAGGCGCAGGTCGCCTCGACGGAGTGGACCTCGATGCGCGCTACGGGCGACACATGGTGACGGCGCAGCAGCCGCTCGAAGCCGGCACGGGCCGGCCGCTGGCGCCCCAGCAGGATCAGCGGGTGTCCGGCGAGGTCGCCGGGCCGGACCACCTTGCGCTTCGCCAGCGGGTGCCCCTTCGGCACGACGCAGGCCGAGGCCGAGCGCAGGAGCACGCGGCTGTCGAGCCCGGATTCGTTGGCGGGCAGCGCTACGAAGCCCAGATCGGCGACGCGGGAACTGACCATGTGCAGGATGGCGTCGTAGTGCCCGCCGATGAGCTCGATGGCTGCGTCGGGGCGGCCGACGAGCCACGCCTCGATCACCTCCGGCATGAGCGACGTGATGAGCGAGTGCGGTACCGCGACCTTCAGCAGGTGCTGGCCGGTCGTACCGGCCTTGATGTCCTCTGTGTAGCGCTTGAGGCGGGTCAGGATCGCCGTCAGTTCGCCGACCTCCTCGAGCAGGGCCTGCGCCTCGGGCAGGGGCACCAGCCGGCCCTTGTGCCGCTCGAAGAGCGCGAAGCCGAGTTCCTCCTCGAATTGCGTCAGCTGGCGGCTCACGGCGGACTGGGACAGCCGCAGCATGCTGGCCGCCGCCGTCGTGGAGCCACCCCGCATGATGGCCCGGAATACCTCGATCTGGCGCAGCTTCATGATGAGACGATGGGATCGTGATGCATGGCGAGGCCGTGACCGTCAGGCCGCCACGTCGGCGCGCGCCTGCCGCCACTGGCCCAGCAGTTCGTCGCGTCTCAGGGACGCACGCTCGACCGCCGCGAGCTTCACCGGACCGAAGCCGCGGATGTCCGAGGGCCAGCCGGCGAGCCGGACGGCCGCGGCATGATTGTCTGGCGTCAGGCCGTCGGCGATCTCGCCGACGAGGCCGGCGTACCCCTCGACGAGACGGCGCTCCATCCGCCGTTCCTGCGTGCGGCCGAAGAGGTCGAAGGCCGTCCCGCGCAGCGTCCTGAGCGATGCCAGCAGCCGGAACACCGGAAGCATCCAGGCGCCGAACGCGATCTTCGCGGGACGCCCCGTACGCGGATCGGTGCGCGCGAGCAAAGGCGGGGCGAGATGGAAGCGGAGCCTGGGTCGCCCCTCGAACGCATCGCCGAGGGCCTCCCGGAAGGATGGCAGCGTGTAAAGCCGTGCCACCTCGTACTCGTCCTTGTACGCCATCAGCCGGAAGGCGTTGTCGCAGACTGCCTCTGCGAGGCCGGAGAAGCCGGGCCCGAGACGCTGCTCGGCGGCCTTCGCCCGCGCGACCAGCGCCTCGAAACGGGCTGCATAGGCCGCATCCTGATAGTCGGTCAGGAACGCGACGCGGCGCTTCAGGCGCTCGGCGGGGGAGCCATCAGGGGCCGCGCCCTTCGGGACGCCCTGCAGCAGCGGTGCCCCGGCGTCGTGGGCGGCGAGGCGTCCGAGGGCGAAGGCGGCGCGGTTCATCGCGACGGCGACGCCGTTGAGCGCGATGGCGGCGTCGAGTGCCCCGAGGCTGCACGGGACGAGCCCGCGCTGCCACGCGAACCCCAGCACCAGCATGTTGGCGGCGATGGCGTCGCCCAGCAGGCGCGTGGCGAGGTCCGTGGCATCGACGGCGAGGGGCGCCTCGCCCGTGGCTCCGGCGATGGCCGAGGCCAAGGCCGCCCCACGGATGTCCACGGCATTGTCCTTGACGAAGGCCGCGGTCGGCGCCACGGCGCGGTCGACGACGGCGCGGGTCCTTTCCTTCGCGGCCGTGCGCAGCGCTACCGGCCCGGCCGCCGTGACGAGGTCGAAGCCAAGCAGCGCGTCGGCCTCGCCCCGGCCGATGCGGATGGCGTTGAGGTGGCCCGGATCGCGCGCGAGGCGCAGGTGGGAGAGGACGGCGCCGTTCTTCTGCGCGAGGCCCGTCTGGTCGAGGGCCTGCACGCAGTGGCCGTCGAGATGCGCTGCCTGGGCGAGGATCGCGCTGACGGTGAGGACGCCCGTTCCGCCGATTCCAGCGAGCAGCATGGCCCAGGGCTCAGCGAGCGCCGGCAGCTCCGGCTCCGGAAGGCCGGCCGTCAGTGCCGCCGGGTCGGGCAGCGCGACCTGGCCACGGCGCGGCACGGCGCCTTCCACCGTGACGAAGCTCGGACAGAAGCCCTTGATGCAGGAGAGGTCGGTGTTGCAGCTGGACTGGTTGATCCGGCGCTTGCGGCCGAAGGCCGTTTCGACCGGCTCCACGGCAATGCAGTTCGACACGGCGGAGCAGTCCCCGCAACCCTCGCAGACGAGCTCGTTGATGAAGGCCCGGCGCGGACCGGACTCCATCTGCCCGCGCTTCCGCCGCCGGCGCTTCTCCGCGGCGCACACCTGGTCGAAGACGATGGCGGTGACGCCGGGGATTTCCCGCAGCCGGCGCTGCACCTCGTCGAGTGCGTCGCGATGGCTCAGCGTGACGCCGGGGAGCTGGCCGAGCCACCTGTCCGGATCCTCCGCCACGACCTCGACGCGGGCCACGCCCTCCGCCTCGAGCTGCCGCACGAGGTCCGGCACCGTGAGGTCGCCGTCGTGCCTCTGGCCGCCCGTCATGGCCACGGCGTCGTTGAACAGGATCTTGTAGGTGGCGTTGACCCGGACCGCGACGGAGGCGCGGATCGCCAGCAGCCCCGAGTGGAAATAGGTGCCGTCACCCATGTTGACGAAGATGTGCCGCTCGTCCGTGAACGGCGCCATCCCCGTCCACGCCACGCCTTCTCCGCCCATCTGGGTGAAGGTGGCAGTGGCGCGCTCGGGCACGCCGATCACCATCATGTGGCACCCGATACCGGTCGAGGCGCGGCTGCCCTCCGGGACGCGGGTCGAGATGCTGTGCGGGCAGCCGGCGCAGAAATAGGGCTCGCGCGTGGCGCCGGCAGCCGGGGCGGGAATGGTCGGTTCCGGCGCGAGCACCGCTGCGGCACGGGCCGCCAGGTCATCCGCCGCCGGGCCGAGCAAGCGCAGGAGCGCGCGCGCGATCATCGCGGGATCGATCTCGCCCCACGCCGGCAGGAGCGGGGCGCCGTCGAGCCCCGCCTTGCCGACGATCCGCGGGCGACGGTCCGCGGGCCGGTTGAAGAGGTGGGCCTTGATGTCCGTCTCGATGACCGGCCGCTTCTCCTCGACGACGAGCACGGTCTCCAGCCCGTCGACGAACCGCTCCAGTCCCTCGGGCTCGAGCGGCCAGACGAGCCCGATCTTGTAGAGCCGCAGGCCGAGGGCCTCGGCCCGCCGCTCGTCGATGCCGAGCAGGGCCAATGCCCCCAGAAGGTCGAGCCATGCCTTCCCCGAGGCAACGACGCCGACCCTCGCACGGCCCTCGCCCGTCGTGACGCGGTTCAGCCGGTTGGCGCGGGCGAAGGCCAGCACGGCCGCCATCTTGTCCTCGAACAGGCGGCGCTCCTGCGCGGCCGGGCCGTCGGGCCAGCGGATGCCGAGCGATGGGGCGCCTGCCACACCCGCTGGAAAGACGATTTCCGGTTGCAGCGGGTCGACCTCGACGGTGGCCGTGCTCTCGACGATGTCCGTCTGGCACTTGAAGCCCACCCACGAGCCCGAGAAGCGGCTCATCGCCCAGCCGAGCAGTCCGAAGGCAGGGAACTCGCCCACCCCGGCCGCGCTCAGCAGCGGCACCATGGCGGAGATGAGGTTGTGCTCGCTCTGGTGGGGCAGGGTGGACGACACCGCCCCGTGGTCGTCGCCGACGAGCAGCAACGCGCCGCCGTTTGGAGCGGTGCCGCTGGCCTGCGCGTGGCGGATGACGTCCATGCTCCGGTCGACGCCGGGGCCCTTGCCGTACCACAGGCCGAAGACGCCGTCGTAGCGCGCGCCGGGGAACAGGCCGAGCTGCTGTGTGCCCCAGACGGCGGTGGCCGCTAGGTCCTCGTTGAGGCCGGGCCGGAAGACGATGTCGTTGCGGGAGAGCAGGTGGCCTGCCTTCTCGAACTCCCGGTCGAGGCGGCCGAGCGGGGAGCCCCTGTAGCCCGAGGCGAAGCCCGCGGTGTGGAGCCCGTTGGCGCGGTCGCGTGCCTTCTGCATGAGCATCATGCGCACGAGCGCCTCGTTGCCCGAGAGCAGCACGCGCCCGCGCTCCAGCGTGAACTTCTCGTCGAGCGACGGGGGCTGCTGCATTTCGCTCAAGGCGCTCCTGGTTGCTCGCGCGCGGGCGTCAGAACCGGTGGATGCGAAGGCCGAGCACCTTCTCGATCACCAGAACCACCGCGATCGTCATCGCGATGCTGACGGAGGATACCGCGGCCGCCTCCGGCGTGAAGTTGGTGCGCAGGTAGTCGAAGATCTGGATGGGCAGCGTCGACGTTCCGATCCCCTTCAGCAGGAAGGAGATGGTGAACGTGTCGAACGAGATGATGAAGGCGAAGAGCGCGCCGCCGATGACGCCGGTCTTGATGAGCGGCAGCATGACGCGGGTGAAGCGGGTCCAGCGACCGGCGCCGAGGCTGCGGGCCGCAAGGTCGTAGGTGGGGTCGAAGCTCTCGAGTGCGGCCGCCACGTTCATGAACACGAAGGGCAGCGTGATGATCACGTGGCCGATGATCATGCCGACCATCGTGCGGGTGCCGAGCCCGATGGCGTAGAAGAAGAACAGCAGCGCGATGGCCGTGAGCACTTCCGGCAAGAGCAGCGGCGCCAGCATGGCGACGCGCACCGGCTCCTTCCAGCGCCCCGCGAAGCGCACGTGGTAGATCGCCGCCGCGGTCCCGATGATCGTCGAGATGACGGTGGTGACGGTGGCCACCCACAGCGAGGTGCGGATGGCGCGCATGAACACCTCGTTCTCGAAGAACACGACGTACCAGCGCAGCGACAGGCCCTGCGGCGGAAAGGTGAGGAAGTTCCCCGCGTTGAAGGACGCCGCCACGACCACGACGATGGGCGCCAGCAGGAAGGCGTAGACGAGGATGCAGAAGGCCGTGAGGAGGCGCGTGCTCATCGGGCCACCTTCCAGCGCATCCGCGTCGCCCGCGCGAAGGCGACGACGCACAGCGCGCCGATGACGGAGAGGATGAGCGCGAGCGCCGAGCCGAAGGGCCACTGGAACGTGTCGATCAGCGCGTCCACGACGGTGACGGCCATCGTCTTCACACGCATCCCGCCGATGAGGGCAGGGGTGACGTAGGCGCTGATGGCGAGCACGAAGACGAGGATGCATCCCGTCTGGATGCCCGGCATGGCGAGCGGCAGGACGATCCGCCGGAAGGCCACGCCGCGGCTCGCGCCGAGCGACCGGGCCGCCTGCTCGAGGGAAGGGTTGATCCCCTGGATGGCCCCCATGATCGGCAGCACCATGAAGGGCAGGAGCACGTGGGTGAGGGCGATGACGATCCCGAGCCCGTTGTACATCAGCGGCAGGGGGCTCTCGATGACGCCCCAGTCCCGAAGGGTGCGGTTGATGACGCCGTTGTTGCCGAGGAGCACCGTCCATCCGTAGGAGCGGATGACGATGCCCACGAGCAGCGGCGCCAGCACGATGCTGTAGTAGAGGCCGCGCAGCCGGCTCTTCGTGCGGGCGATGTGCCAGGCGACCGGGAAGCCGATGACCAGCGCGCAGGCGGTGACGACGGCACCGATCCACAGCGTGTTCGCCACCTGCAGCAGGTAGAAGCCGTCGGAGAAGAACTTGCGGTAGGCCGCCAGCGACCACCCCTCGCCGTAGGGCGTGCCGGAGCCCGGTGCACGCACGCTCATCAGCACGATGTTGACGTAGGGGATGACGAGGAACACGAGCAGCAGCAGGGCTGCGGGCGCCAGCAGGAGCAGCGCGGCCGTCGGCCGGCGAGAGCGTGCCACCGTCAGGCTCCGAGGGGCCAGAGGCGGCCCTCGTCCGGCGTCAGCGTCACGGCCGCGCCCGTGGGGTGGTTGCTGGAGGCGAAGGTCTGCGCGTGGATCACGCTGCCGTCGTCCATCGCCACCCGGTAGTTGATGAGGTTGCCGGCGTACTGGCGCCCGGCGATGCGACCCCGCCAGCCGTCGGCGTGGGTGGTCGCGACGCCGATCGCCTCCGGCCTCGCCGCGATCGCCACCGTCCGGCCGGGAACGAGGGGCCCGGCGTTCGGGACACGGACGGTCCCGTAAGGCAGCCGCACGGTTGCATGCGCGTCGCCGACGCTCTCGACGACGCCTTCCAGCACGTTCACCTGCCCGACGAAGCCCGCGACCTGCCGGCTCGCCGGCCGCTCGTAGATGGCGTCCGGCGTGCCGTCCTGGGCAATGCGGCCGGCGAACATCACGACCACGCGGTCCGACATGCTGAGCGCCTCGGCCTGGTCGTGCGTGACGTAGACCGTGGTGATGCCGACGCGGCGCTGGATGTCTCGGATGAACTCGCGCATCTCCTCGCGCAGCTTCGCGTCGAGGTTGGCGAGCGGCTCGTCGAGCAGCAGGATGCGAGGCTCGATGACGAGGGCGCGCGCCAGCGCCACGCGCTGCTGCTGCCCGCCGGAGAGCTGCCCGGGGTAGCGGTCGCCAAGCCCCGCCAGCTGCACCATCTCGAGCGCCCGCTGCGCCCGCGCCTCGATCTGCGGCCGGGCGATGCGGCGCATCTCCAGGCCGAAGGCGAGGTTCTGGCCGACCGTCATGTGCGGGAACAGCGCGTAGTTCTGGAACACCATGCCGATGTCGCGGCGCTCGGCCGGCACGTGCAGCACGTCCGCGCCGTCGAAGGCGATCGTCCCCGCGTCGGCCTCCTCGAAGCCGGCGATCATGCGCAGCGTCGTCGTCTTGCCGCAGCCGGAGGGGCCCAGCAGCGAGACGAACTCGCCGTGCCCGATGGTCAGGGAAAGCTCGTCCACCACGGGGCCGGATCCGAAGGACTTGGTGAGCCCCCTGATGCTGACTTCTGTCATGAAGCGGTTCCGGCAGGCGTCTCGAGGGGGATGCCGGCGCGGTACGGTGCGTCCGCGCCGGCGGGCCTGCGGGTCAGTTCAGGGTCTTCGCCCAGCGCTCGGCGAAGTCGCCCTGGTTCTTGTTCACGAAGTCCCAGTCCCACGTGAGGATCTTCGCCATCTCGGCGCCCGAGATCGGCACGGCCTTCTTCAGCTCCGGCGGCACCACGACCTTCTGGTTGGTCGGCGAGATGTAGAACTCGCGCATCATCAGGTCCTGGATCTCCGGCGAGAGGATGAAGTTGGCGTACTGGTAGGCGAGTTCCTTCTCCGGGCCGTTGACGAGGATGTTCAGGGTCTGGTCGAACATCAGCATCCCCTCCTCGGGGATGACGTAGTCGACGGGCAGGCCCTGGCCCTGCAGGCGCGCGATCTCGGCAAAGTCGAAGGGCGCGACCACGATCTCGCCGCTGGAGAGCGCGGTCGAGAGGTTGAAGTCGACCTGGATCACGCGCCCGAGCTTCGCCAGCGCAGCGAAGCCGGCGTCGACGTCGTACTGGTCCTTCCCGAAGATCTTCGAGGCCAGCAGCAGCTCCATCTTCCCGGCGCTGTTGGCGAAGTTGTAGAGGCCGATCTTCCCCTTGAATTCGGGGTTGGTCCACAGGTCCTTCCAGGCCTTCGGGCGGGTCTTGACCATGTCGGTGCGGTAGCCGATGCCGATGGGCGACACGGCCGCGATGGCGCCGAAGCCTTCGGTGGTCTTCGCCAACGGGTACAGGTCGGCGTAGTTCGGGACCTTGGCGAGGTCGAGCTTCTCGAAGAAGCCCTCCTTGCGCAGGCTGGAGGCGAAGACCTCGTTCGTCATGATGACGGAGTAGGGCGGCTTGGCCACGCCCGCGGCGCGCAGGTTGGCGCCGAAGATCCGTCCGTTGCCGACCTCGAAGGTGACGGCCGCGCCGGACGCCTTGGTGAAGGCCGGGCCGATCGTCTTGCGCCAGAACTGCTCCCAGACTCCGCCGAGCGTCGGCACGATCAGGGTCTTGCCCTGCGCCCTGAGCGGACCGCCGAACGCGCCGGCGCCGATGATCCCGGCCAGGCCCCCGAGGGCCTGCCTCCTGTCGATGACCGTCATCGTCTTCCCCCTCCGTGACCGGTTCGATGTCGACGACGAGGCTAGGCCGCGAAGGCCTGGCTCGTCTTCAGCTTGATGTAGTCGGCATAGGTGATCGGCTCGTACCGCGCTGGTCGCCCCTCGCTCCTGAACTGCGGCAGGCACTCGATCAGCGTGTCGGCGTTCGGGTTCAGGAAGAACGGGATCGACTGGCGCCGCGACGTGCCGCCGCCCTCGCGGGGCGGGTTGGCGACCCGGTGCTGGTTCGAGACCCAGGTGTCGTTCGTCCACCGCATGAAGGCGTCGCCGATGTTCACGACGAAGGCTCCGTCGATGGACGGCGCATCGAGCCATGTCCCGTCTCGGCGGCGCACCTGCAGCCCGCCGCTCGACGCTTCGGACCGCAGGATCGTCATGAAGCCGTAGTCGGTGTGGACGCCCGCGCGCAGCTGGCCGGGCAGGGGATCGACCGTCTGCTCCGGGTAATTGATGACCCTCAGCGCCGACAGATGCTGCGTGAAGCAGGGCTCGAAATGGTCCGCGGGGAGGCCGATGGCCCTGCAGAACACCCGGCGCAGCGTGTGGGCCAGCCGTTCCATCTCGGCGAAATAGTCGACGAAGGCCTCGCGCAGTCCGGCAGGCTGGTCCGGCCACGGTCCGCCTGGCAGGCGCGGCCCGTGGTTGAGGCTCTCCTTGTAGTCGCCGGGAGTCCTGATCCCGAGCGTCGCCGCCAGCGCCTCCTGCGCCAGCGGCGCGAAGGACAGGCCGCCAGGCACCTCCGTGCCCTGTCCGGAGCGCCGCTTCTCGTCGTCGGGCCGGTCGAAGAAGGCGCGCGCCAGCCGGTAGAGCCGGTCCGTCGTTTCCGGCGAGACCCCATGGCCGGTCACGAGGAAAAAGCCGGTGTCGCGGCAGGCCGCCTCGACGGCGCGGACGACGGTTTCGGCGGAAGGATCGTCGCGGCGGAAGGGGCCGATGTCGATGACGGGGATGTCGGCGGAGACGGTCTGCGTCGTCATGCGGCCCCTGCCTTCGCGGGTCGCCGCCGGTCGCGGGACAGCCCGTTGGTATCAGGCTAGCGGCATCAACAATTGTTGACAAGCAAGATGCCTGTTGCCCTACTCGACGCACACAAGGGCGGAAACGATGGCCTCGATCGAACTCGGTCAGCAGGAGCGCGCGGTGCTCGAGGCGATCGCGGCGAACCCCTTCGTGAGCCAGCAGGAGATCGCCGACGCGCTGGGAATCGCGCGCTCAACCGTCGCGGCGCACATCGTCTCGCTGATCCAGAAGGGCCACATCCTGGGCCGCGGCTACCTGCTGCCGGAGGCCCGTCGGGTCGTCTGCCTCGGAGGCGCCGTCCTGGACCGGAAGTACCGCACCCGCAAGCCCATCGAGCCGCACACGTCCAATCCCGCCTCCGGCTTCCGGACCTTCGGCGGCGTCGCCCGCAACGTCGCCGAGAACCTCGCGCGGCTCAACGTGGCGACGAGCCTCGTCTCCATCGTCGGCGACGACGAGGCCGGCCGCTCCATGGTGGAGCACCTGCGAAGCCTCGGCGTCGACACGTCCGCCGTCATGATCGGGCGCGGCGAGCGGACGGCCGAGTATGTCGCGGTTCTCGGACCCGAGAGCGACCTCGTCGTCGGCCTCGCCGACATGGACATCTTCGACCTGTTCAGCGTCGACGACGTCGCCCGAGCATGGCCGCAGATCGCCTCGGCCGGCTGGGTCTTCCTCGACTGCAACCTGCCTGCCGAGGTGATCGCCCACGTCGTCGCCCGCAAGCACTCCGGCCGCTTCCGCCTCGCCGTCAACACCGTCTCGACGCCGAAGGCGTTGCGACTGCCGTCCGACCTCTCGGGCATCGACCTGCTGTTCACCAACCACGACGAGGCGGGCGCGCTGCTCGGCTCGCTGCCGCGCCCGCGCAACGCGGCCGCGGCGCTGGTGGCGCGGGGCGTCGAGGCGGCCGTGATCACACAGGGCAGCGCCGGGGCCGTGGTGGCGACGCAGGGCGAGGTGACCTCGATCCCGAGCCGCCCGGCGCGGCCGGTCGACGTGACGGGAGCGGGCGACGCCCTCATCGCCGGCACGCTGCATCGGCTCCTGGCCGGCGACATGCTGGCCGACGCCGTGCGGGCCGGTACGGTGCTCGCTGCGCTGACGGTGGAGAACACCGCGACCGTGCTGCCGGAGCTCTCGCCGCGCTTTCTCGCCGCCGCCCTGTCGGCCGCGGCCGAACCCGCCGAGGCCTGACCGGAGTGCCGGGCCTCCCGTTCCATCCCCGCCGCCGGAGCCCGCGATGACCTACGAGACGATCCTCCTCGAGAAGGACAAGGACGATGCCTTCGCCGTCCTCACGCTGAACCGGCCCGACAAGCTCAATGCCATCAACAAGACGGTGATCCATGAGATCGTCCACGCGGTGAAGGCCTGCGCCTCGGACGACGCCGTCAATGCGCTGGTGATCCGCGGCGCGGGACGCAGCTTCTCGGCGGGGTACGATCTCCAGGGCGGCGACTTCGACGTCGACGTGGAGTTCTGGCGCGACGACATGAGCGAGAACGCCGAGGCGTGGCTGGAGGTCTACCGCGCGCCCATTCCCGTGCTCGCCTCAGTCCACGGCTACGCGCTGGCCGGCGCGCTCGAACTGATGATGTGCTGCGACCTCGCCATCGCTGCCGACACGGCCCGGTTCGGCGAGCCGGAAGTCCGGCACAACTCCGGCCCGCCGACCCTGATGATGCCGTGGCTGCTGGCCAGCCGCGACGTGCGCTGGCTCATGTACACGGGCGACCTCGTGGACGCGCAGGAGGCGTTGCGGATGCACCTGATCAACAAGGTGGTCCCGGCGGCCGAGCTGGAGAGCGCGACGTTGAAGATCGCTCGCAAGCTCGCCCGAATGCCGGCGCCGGCCATCAAGTTCGCCAAGGCCTCGCTCAACCAGCAGCAGATGATCGCGGGGCTGCGTTCGTCCTGGGACTACAACGTCGAGGCCATGGCGGCCCTGCACACCTCGACCAAGGGTCGCGAGTGGATGGCGAAGCTCGCGAAGATGTCGCTGAAGGAGTACCTCGAGTTCCGCGACGCCCCCTTCCGCGGCCTCGACTGAGCGCACCATGTCAGCAGGGGCGCATGACGAGGCGCTGCGGCGGCTGATCCGGGCCGGATCCGTCGCCGTCGTCGGCGCCTCGGAACGGCCGGGGGCCTCCGCCGGCTTCGTCATGCGCAACCTCCAGTCGCAGGGCTACGCGGGCCGGGTCCTGCCGATCCACCGCACCGCGGCGACCGTGTTCGGCCTGCCGGCCGTACCCCGCCTCTCCGACCTCGGCGCCCCGCCGGACGCCGTGCTCATCGGTGTTCCGGCCGAGGCGGTCTGCGACGTGCTGGAGGAGGCGGGCGCGATCGGCGTGCGCGGCGCGGTGGTGCTCGCGAGCGGCTTTACCGAGACGGGCCCGGAGGGCCTCGCCCGCCAGGAGCGGCTGAAGGCGATCGCGGTGCGCCACGGCATGGCCATCTGCGGGCCGAACTGCCTGGGACTGTTCGAGACCGCGACGGGGCTCGCCCTCTACAGTTCGCGCCTTGCGCCGATCCCGCCCGGCAACGTCGCGGTGCTTTCCCACTCCGGCGCGCTCGGGATCGCGCTGGCGCACTCCGGCCGCTTCGGCGTGAGCCTGCTCGTGTCCGCCGGCAACGCGGCCGTCACCGACATGCCGGACTACCTGCGGTTCCTTGCGGCTGACGAGCGTACCGCCGCCGCCTTGCTCGTCGTCGAGAAGATCGCCGAGCCCGACGCCTTCGCCCGCGCCGTGACCGCGATGAACGACGCGGGCAAGCGCGTCGTCGTCCTGCGCGCCGGTCGCTCGGCAACTGGCGCGCGGGCCAGCGCGGCCCACACCGGCTCGCTGCTGGGTCCGGACGCGGCGTTCCAGTCCTGGTTCGAGCGGATCGGCGTCCATGCCGTCGACGACATGGCTACGGCCGTCGAGACCGCCGCGCTTCTGTCCGCCCAAGGCGGCCGTCGCCTTGCCGCAGGGCGCGGCCGCGGGGTCGTGCTGGTCGGCGTGAGCGGGGGCGGGATGGCCCATGCCAGCGACCTCGCCGATGCAGCGGGACTGTCTCTGCCAGCCCTCTGCGTGGAGACGACCGCGTCGCTGCGCTCGATCCTTCCGCCCTTCGCAACGCCGCAGAACCCGCTCGACCTGACGGGCGTGGTCTTCGGCGATTCGTCCGTCTATCGCCGCGCGCTGGAGACTCTCGCCAGCGACCCCGCCACCGGCGCCATCGTCGCCGTGCAGGACGTCCCGGCCGGGCTCGATGCCGGCGGCGCGGAGGAATATGCCGGCATCGCCGGGGCTCTCGCCGACTTTGCCGCCGCGGCACCGGTGCCCTTCGTCGTGCTGTCGAACCTCGTGGAGTCGCATCCCGCCTTCGCACGGGCCCTCGCCGGCCGCGTGCCGCTGCTGCACGGCGGACGCGCCGGTCTCCTGGCGCTGAAGACCTTGCTGTCACCGCCCGTCACCGGTCTCTCCCGGGGCGTAGCCGACCTCGCTCCTGACCCCGCCTGGCACGCGCGGCTCAGGGCCGAGCCCCTGACCGAGCGGCTCGGCCGCGCCTTCCTCGCCGCCCACGGTCTTCCCGCGATGCGGGAGGGACTCGCCCGCTCCGCGGACGAGGCGGCGGCGCTCTGGCGGCAGATCGCCGGTCCCGTCGCGCTCAAGGTCGAATCCCGGGACATCGCCCACAAGACCGACGTGGGCGGCGTCCAGCTGCGTCTCGCGGACGAGGCCGCCGTGCGCGCGGGATTTTCGGCCATCATGACCGCCGTCGCCAGGCACGTGCCGGGGGCGCGCATCGACGGCATTCTGGTGCAGGAGATGGCAGGCGATGGGATCGACCTCGTGCTGTCCGTCACGCGCCATCCCACCTTCGGCCCGGTGCTGACGGTCGGGAGCGGGGGCATCCTCGTCGAACTCGTCCGTGATGCCGCGGTCGAGGTGCTGCCCGTGGACCGCTCGGCCGCGCGCCGGATGCTGGACCGCACGCGGGTCACGCCCCTCCTCGCCGGCTGGCGCGGCGCCCCTCCCGCCGACGTCGAGGCCCTCCTCGATGCGATGGTTCGCCTTGGCGCCATCGCTGGGGCCTACAGCGACGTCATCGACACCTTGGAGATCAACCCACTGCGCGTGCTGCCCGCCGGCGGGGGCGTGAGGCTGCTCGACGTGCTGGCGGTCACGACCGATCCCGCGGCTGCGACGAGCGCCACTTGACCCAGGCTCCTGGCTTTGCCGGTGCTGCCGCGTTCGAGCCTCACTCCGGTTGGCCGGAGAGCAGTCCGTTCCGCCTGGCCCATCGCGTGATCGCCTCGAGGGCCGTCGGAGCCCGGCCGAAGAGCGCGTCCTGCCGCGTGGTGTCCGCGACGAAGCGTCCGGTCCTGAAGAACAGGAACATCTTCATCAGGTCATAGCCCAGCTCGGAGACCAGCTTCACCGGCCGCGTCAGCACGCGGATGGCCAGCCAGGGCACGACCCAGATCGACAGGGACCTTCCGGTCACCTGCGTGATCAGGGCCGCGATCTCCTGTTGACTGCGGGCGCCATCGCTCCACCCGACGTCGATCGTCTGGCTGGCGATCGTCTCGTCCGGAAACGTCGCCGCTTTCGCGACGCTCTCCGCCAGATCGTCCGTCAGCACGTAGGACCACCGAGTGTTCCTGTCGCCCACGGCATAGTACCGGCCCGCCCTCACGCCGTCGGCTACATAATCCGGGCTCTGGTCCAGAAAAGCTGGCGCGCGGATCATGACGTACGGCAGGCCCGAAGCCTTGATCAGGTCTTCGGCCACTTTCTTGGCGTGGAAGTGAGGCACGTCGGGTGCCATGTCGCAGGCCACGATGCTGAGGAAGACGAAGCGCTTCACCCGGGCGCGTGACGCAGCCTCGATCAGGTTCCGGTTGCCCTGGAAGTCGGTCTGGATGGTTTCCTTCATGTAGCCGTTGGCCGAGCTGACGACGATGTCGACGCCTGAGAGCGCCGCGTCGAGCGAGACCGGATCCATCAGGTCGGCGCGCAGCCACTCGACCGCCGGGCTCGCCCCGGCCGGCACCCCGCGCCGCGAGATGGTCCTCACGGCGACGGACTCGTCCCGTTCCAGCTCGCGCAGGATCTTCGCGCCCAGGAATCCGGTTGCGCCGACGATGAGAACCCTTGGCCTGCGGTGCGGACCGGTCGAATCCGCTTCGGCGGAGGAAGGTTGCGTCATGCCCTGCTCCCTTTCGACCGGCATGGTTCCGCCCGCGGTGCAGGAAGCCTCGTTCCATGCCGGACGGTATTGGCTGAACCTCAGGCTATTGCTGCTGTAGAATCGGATAAACCTGCATCCGTGGGGAACACTGATCCGTCTACGGAGCAATGAAGGACATCCTGAGCAACATGCATCTCTTCGTCGAGGTGGCGAGGACGGGCGGCTTTCGCGCGGCCGCAGACCGGCTGCGGATCCCGAATTCGACCCTGTCCCGCCGCATCGCCGGCCTGGAACGGGAGATCGGGCTGCGGCTCTTCACCCGTACGACCCGCAGGGTCGAACTCACCGAGGCCGGGCGGGTCTACTTCGAGCGCTGCCGCAGGGTCATCGACGAGGCGCGACTGGCGCACGAGGAACTGTCGGAGGCGGTGCTGCGCCCGACCGGGCTCATCCGCGCCTCCGTGCCCGTCGACTTCACGGTCGTCTATCTCAGCGATCTTCTTGCGGAGTTCCTGCGCCTGTATCCGGGCATCAGCGTCGAACTGGACGTCACGCCGCGCCAGAGCGACTTCGTCGCAGAACCCGTGGACCTGACCATCCGCATCGGCGAGCCGAAGGCGCAGACCCTGATCGCCCGAAAGCTCGGCGAGTCGGCCCTGGCGCTCTACGCTGCTCCCTCCCTTGTCGCGGCATTCGGCGTGCCGCGGACCCCGCAGGACCTGTTGGCCGTGCCTTGCCTGAAGATTGCGGACCGCCCGTGGCCGCTCCTCAACGTTCGCACCGGCGAGGAGGCCACCGTCCCCGTGTCGGGGCGGTTCGCCGCCAACAACATCGGCCTGCTGCGCAGGTTGGCCCTGCACGGGATCGGCATCGGGGCGCTGCCGCACGATATGGTCGCGCAGGACGTCGAAGCGGGCCGCCTCCGGCCGGTCCTGCCCGATTGGCGCCCTCCTGCCATCCCGGTCTATGCGCTGACGGAAACGAGGCTCGTCCCCGCCAGGGTCCGCGTCTTCATCGATTTCCTGGCCGAGGGATTGAAGCGCAAGGATGGTGCCTTCGCGCGCTGAGCGCCCTGCACGGCGGTCGCCGCGGCAAGCGGCGGTTCGCTGCAGGGCAGTGCTCGGGGATCAGACCCGTGATCTCGTCGCGGACGGAGGTCGAATGTAGCCTCGCGCGGACCGGCATGGCGACGGTCGGAGACGGTGCAGCCCTGCGTGACAAACCTGCTGGTGCTGCCGGAGAGGATTGAACTCGTTGGAGAGGATATTACAGTCAACAAAATCAATATGTTATTGGTTTTCCGGCAAGGTGTTTGTATCTGTGTATTGTATCGCGCTTTGTGTCCCACTCAGTCGGAAACCCGAATCCCCTTATTCGCAGTAGCAGTCCACGTAAAGTTCTTCTTCGAGTTCTCTATCTCATTCCACTCTTTAGAAATCTCAGAGAGAGTAAAAAGTTCAGAACGCTGAGGTTCAATCCAGCCGTTGAGCGTTTTGAAATCTGCGATCGGAGGGTCAATCGATCGAACGCCGACGAAATACTCGGTGACAACGTAATCTTTTGACTTGTTAAACAATTGCCCTGAAAAAGTTCCAATGAATCCGAAGGATGCATTTCCGCCAAGTTCCACGTTCTTTAGCGGTGCTTCATGTTTCGAAACGCAGAACGCTCGCGCAGAAACGGCACTAAGTGTTTGAGCAATCAGTTTATCATAGCAGCGCTTGTATCCAGCCGTTGTTCCTTGGGTTCGAATATCTTCAATGACCTCACTGCAGCCAGTAAGGGCCGGTGCGGCTGCTAACAGAAGAAGCTTCGCAACGTGTCGCATTCCTTAAGCCGAACGCTTTGCGCTTCTCTTGTCAATGCCAAGCTGGCGCCCTCAGCAATAGCGGAAGCGCCCCGCCGGTGAGGGCGGGGCTGATTATTAGGACTGGTGCAGACTGCCGCGCCGTCAGCCGGCAGTTGCCTTACCGCGAGTCTTCGGCTTGGCGGCAACTTCACCAGCGGCGCAGTCCGCCATGAGCAACGGCAGATAGCGAAGGAAGACCGACGCCACGTCTGCCACCGTCTCGCATTCGATCTCATCGCGATCTTCGCCCAGCGCGGCACAAAGATCCTCGTCCAGCAAGTTGAACAGGACGATCGCTAACCCCTCGTAAGGACCTGTATAGCTCGGGACGAGAATTTTGATTTCGACGATAATTTCGGCGACGGCCGCAAGCGTGCGGAGCGTTGACGTCGATCTCAATGCACCACACTGATACGCCCTCAAAAGATACTCGAACGTGATCTCGATTGCGGTAGGCCTTGCCATGCACTCTGCAGCATTAAAGGCCTCAATTGCGCGACGCTTCGGGGTCATGAGAGACGAGTTAGCTATATTCATTGTCATGCTCCTATTGCTGGCGCGGTCTCCCGCGCATGGTTGATCGTCCGCTGACCGATCATTCGGCAGCGTTTTGGCCTTGCTGTGTTAGGTGTGCCGGCCGGATTTAGTCGGCATATATACCGAACAGAAAAGGGCGCCGAAGCGGTGTGCTTCCGGCGCCCTCAAAATCATCTTGAGATTGCTTGTCTCAGAAAAATCATGGCAAATCAATAGGAAGAAATAGGAAGATTGGATTGAGCGATTTCAATGACTTAAGGCCGAAACCGGCACTTCACTCACCAGCGCCACGCCGTCGATCGTCTGAACGATGACCACGGCGCCGAGTTCCGGGTGATGTCCGGTGACGGTCAGCGTGGTGCCGTCGTCGTGCCGGTGCCTGATGTCCATCCGGTCGTTGAGGTCGGCCCAGGTTTCGAGTGTGATGGTTTCGAGGTGCATCGCTTCGTTCTCCTGTTGAGACGAGCGAAGAATCGCAATCCGAAGGCCTCGCGTCTAGGAAAATAAAGATAAGTCAGCGTTGACTGATCGCGCGATTGTCGTGCCAGAGTTGTCTGACTAGACTTCCCGAACGTGATGATCGCGGGGCATGATCATGGGCATCGGCCGAACGTTAGCAGCATGCGTGTTTGCGGTAACGCTTTTGGGGTCCGCTGCTGCCCAGGATCGCGACCAGCAACTCTACATCTTCTGCAACGGCTATCTCGACCGGGACGCGTCGAAGGTGCAGACCTCGATCCCATCCTTGGCCTACGCACTGTCGGGTCTGGCGTCAAAGGGCGGCGCAAAGTCCGATCCCGCTGGCCGCGCCGAGGTCCACCAGATGTTCAAGACCGGGCTGGCCGCGATGCTGAAGGACGGAAACAAGGTCGGCGCCGTGAGCATGATCTGCGGCATGTGGCACGCGACGTTCGTGACGACCGATGTCGCGTGGCAGGGCATCCGAGAGCTGATGCAGTGAGCTATTTCTTGCGGACCGGAAGCTTCTGATCCATCCGCATGTAGGGCTCGCAAGCATTCGCTAGATTGTCGTAGAACGCGATCAGCTTATCGATCCGCGCGATCGTCGCGTCGAGCTCTTGGCCTCTCTGATCGTCACTCAGAGGTCGCGTCATCTTGTCTTCTGCAACGGCGTGGTGAGCCATGTCCTCTAGTGTGGATTTCAAGAGCGCCCGCACCTCGTCGCCGAACAAGAACCGAGCACGGCCTATGGCCTCGTGCATCTTCGCGAACTCCTTTCTGTCACCGACCGGCACCGTGAGGCGCTCTTGCACAGCCTGCGTCGCAAGATTGAAGACTTCGGTGCGCTTCTCAAAAAGATCGAGCGCCAGTTTCTCCTGCGCTGTCCGGTGTTGCGCCTGCGCTGTTGTGTATTGCCTCCATGCTATGTAAACCGCGATCAGGCCAAGGATCGTTGTCGGAACGAGTTTCATCAGTTCCAGTCCGAAAACACTGCTCATCCGCGCCTCGCCTACTTCGTTTCACCGGCGACGAGCATGGTGGTGGTTCGGCGCTGCATGCAACCGGGCCGGAACCATTTGAGCCGACTCCGCGCCATCTTTTCACAGGCAATGCGCACGGCGGCGGGAAAAGGCGACGGTCGCGTTAGAGCTCCGTAGACGGCCGCTAATCGGCGCTCGGTGCCAAGGACTCACGAAGGAGTCGACCGGCCTATACGGGGCTCCTAGAGGCCCTAGCGTCGAATCTACGCGCGGACGAACCTCGGAACGACGCCGCGAGCGGCATAGAATTTGGTTCTCTGCTTCGAGAGGCGCACCGCGACGCTTCGCTACGTCCTGGAGGATGTTGGGTTTCCTTCCAGAGAGATACCTCGGACCTCGTAGGGGAACCGGAGGTGTTTGGTTTCCTTCTTCACCTCGCTACCTCGACCCCAAAGGGTGACCGGAGGTTCTTGATCCCAGAGCTCCACTCAATCCCGGCGATGAAATCAGAACCCTAGGGCGGGGAGCGAGCGAAGCGAGCACTCCCCGCCGCGCAGCGCCGGAGGCGCGAGCAGAAGAAATAGATACTTAGGAAAGTAGGAAACGTAGACAGTAAGGAAAACCGAACGCGTGTCGTATTGAAAAAACCGTTGGTTTTCAATGGTTTGTAGACCAAGGGTAACGCGCTCCTGTTCCGGCAGGGTAACGCGGCAGAACGACCAGAACGGCGGTGTTCTGGCTGGTTTTCGGGCTCTGAGGCCTGAGAAAGCGCCGGTTCTCGTGTATGCGTTACTGAGGCTTCATCCCTGATAACGTGACGACGGACGTGCCGCGCTCAGGGCCAGGGTAACGCGGTGCGGCGCCGGCAGGGTAACGCGGCATCCGTGCTCGACCGATGGCGACGCTAGAGCTTTGCCCGGCTATCTTGCGGGCTCACCCTCCGGGTTTGGAATCCATCTCCGAAGGTGACGGCGCCCGGTCGGCCCCGAAGCTGACCGGGCGCTAATCAACTAAGGTCTATGCCGGAAATCACAGATGCGGCGCGGGATATTCGCCACTCGTTAACTCGGCTAAGGCCAAGCTTCAGGCGTCGGTCTGCTGGTCACGTTGCCCACCATTCCCACGGCAGCCGACATGCCCGGTCTTCGGCGACCACTGGGTGCGCAAGGCCACCGCCTCCGTCAATGATGCCGGAGGCGTTGTGCTTTTTGGGCGCTGGAAGCTCTAGATGAGACCGCGCTCTTCGAGGCGCGCGATCAAAAGCCGGCGCTGACGTGCGGCGCTTTTCGTGCACTCCTTCACCGCGTCTGGAAGCGCCAGGAAGATCGCGGCCACCGCTGCGTCGGTCACCGTCTTGCCGTCCAGCGCGGCCAACTGCATCGCGGTCCAGAAGGCGACGATCTCGCGCTCACGGCCGACGATCTGCTGAACGGCCTTGTCGGTTCGATGGTGGCGCGTTGTCCGATAGAGCTTGGCAAGCTTCTTCCGGGCCTCCCGCTCGATCGCCGTCCGTGGCGCCTGTCGGGCTTCAGCAGCCTTCTCGCTGCGCAGCGTGCGCTTCATCAGCCGCTTGGCTTCCTCCTGCCGTTCGCGCTTCGCCTCGAAGTGCTCATAGGCGGCACGCAAGAGCGGGTGCTTCGCGTCCTTGAGGTAGACCTTCGTGTGCTTCCAAGGGACGCGCTGGCGAAGTGGGCTGGCCGCCACCGGCTCGGGATCGGGCTCGTCGTCGTGCACCTCGATCGAGGGCGTGCCGATCACCGGCGCCGGCAACTCGATCGGCATCGCGACCAGATCGATCTGATCCGTGTCGCTGGCGCTATAGTCATCAGAAGCGCCATTGCGTTCGTCGTCCAGATCCCACTCAGCGAGTAGATATTCGATCTCGCGAACTTCTGCTCCAGATTTATTCGGGTCATTCCGAATGATATCGGCAACGCGTGCTTCAATCTCGGCTTGAACTTCGGCTGAAAGTCTCATATGATTATTGGGTCCTTTGGTTCTGCTGTCCTAGCGGTCCTTGCAAAGGGGACATTACTGACTCCTAAGCCGCCCGGTGTGTGTCCTCCGGGCGGCTTTTTACTTCTCACGGTGTCTCGGCAGCGTTCCGGATCAACTCGGCGAACTGGTGCGCCACGGCGATCGAGCCGAAGACCTTCTTCGCGCTGGTGCCATCGGGATCGGTGAACACAAGCGCCACCGCGCGGCCGAACCGCACGACTTCCAGCCTCGCACCGTCAGGGAACCGCACTTCGACGCCGCTGTCGGTCGTGCCTTCTGCGACGCCATCGATCGCGTCGGCGATGCGGATGGCCTGTGACCGGCCGATTCCGGGAAGCGTGAAGGAGCCCGTCGTGATTGCGACGTAAGGGCCGACGGCGATGACTTCGACGCCGGGAATCTCGGCCGGGATCACACCGGCATCGACCCCAAGCTGAAACAGGACGTCGAGCGCAGCCGCCTTAGACGTGCGGCGTGCTGCGGCAAGGTGACTCAGCTGCGCGAAACGCTCGGCGCTGAGACGAACAAGATTAGCGGCCATGCATGGACACTCCGGGTTACTCACTGCGCAACATTATACAGTTGCCGGAACAGACAGTAAACAGTAGTATAGAGTAGCGTTTCGCATGGAAAACGCGATTTATCCCGCCAAACCTTACCGATTAAGGATGCCGCCGGGCCTCAACTGCTGCCGGAGCTCGGTCGCGATCAGGCCTCGAAGCTGGCGCTGCACCTCGCCGCCGATCTTCGCTGCGAGGTCGCGGTTCTCTTCGGGCTTCCCGCCAGTGGCGTTCACGTTGACCGTCGGTGCGAGCGTGATGACCTGAGACGCGCCAGCCTTTCCCGACGTGCTCGGCAGCGGCATCGGACCGACCGGACCGCCATCGGCCAGCCGGAGCGCCTTGCCGCTGTTCAGCGCCGCCAGAAGCGGGCCATAGCGCCGCGTGGCGCTGGCGTTCATGACGAACTCGCCGTCGCTCAGGAGTGCTGGGATCGAGTCCGACGTCGAGGTGCCGGGACCGCTGACATAGCCGCCAGTGGCGAAGCCTCGAACGGGACCGCCGTCGGCGAACCCGAAGCCGCCGATGAGCGAGAAGATCGCCTTCTGAATGAGCATGTTCGCGATCTGCTTCGCCAAGTCCTTGAAGACCTCGCTCAGCTTCTTGCCCTCGAAGATCGCATCGGTCAGGCCAGAGGCCAGCGAAGAGCCGAGGCTCTGTGCAGCGGACCGGAATTCCTGCTGCGCACGCTCGGCCTCTTCCAGCTTCGTCGCCGCGTTCGCGTAGGACGTCGCCAGCTGGTCGACCTTGGCGCGGAGCTCGTCGTTGATCGAGATTCCCGCCTGCTGTGCGGCATTCAGGAGCTTCGCCGTCGTCTCGAAGCGCAGAGCTTCCGCGTTCGTCATGCCGAGGGTCTGCCGCTGGCGCTCGTAGGCGGCGATCTGCTGCTCGATCTGCGCGACGGTCTTGTCGAAGCCGTTCTCGGACGCACCGCCGCCACCGCCGCCACCAGCTGCCACGCCGGCTCCCGGTGCCTTGAGCGGCTGAAGCAGCGAGCCGCCCTTGCCCGCTAGGTTCTGCTGCCTGCGCCGCTCGATCTCCGCACGGTTGTCGGCGAGGGCGTTGGCGTCGGACCTGATCTTGTCGCCGACCTCCTTCACCTTGTCGCTGACTGCGCCGAGGGCGTCGCCGACGTAATCCTTCGACAGCGCAGCGAACGCATCGCCGAACGCATCGCCCGCGACTTTGCCGGCGCCCGCGTAGGAGTTCGCCACACGTCCGAGACTGACGTTCGAGATGTTGGACAAGCCGAGGTCGACGCCGACCTTCGCGCCGCCCGCGTTGATGGACCCCAGGACGGAATTGACACCGCCGACGATCCGGTTGATCGCGCCCTCGATCGTGGCGATCACGGCGTTCATGGCGCCGACGATGCTCTCGGCAATCGCGCCGCCAAGCGTCGACCACGTTGCGATGATCGTCTTCGCTGCCATCGCGAAGGCGCCGATGACGCCGTTCACGGTCGTCTTGACGGCCGCGAGCAACGCCGTGAAGGCCTCCGGTGCGCCGATGGCATTCAGGGCCGAGACCACGAGCTCCGAGGCTTGACGGAAGGACTCGACCAGAGCGTTCGCAGCGTCGACGGAAAGCATCGAGACGAGATCGAACGCGACGCG
Source organism: Alsobacter sp. R-9 (assembly GCF_054612375.1). Taxonomy (NCBI): domain Bacteria; kingdom Pseudomonadati; phylum Pseudomonadota; class Alphaproteobacteria; order Hyphomicrobiales; family Alsobacteraceae; genus Alsobacter; species Alsobacter sp. R-9. The sequence continues at coordinate 436,075 of NZ_JBTSWJ010000001.1, forward strand.
GGCATAGTCGCCTAGCGTGGCGAGCTCACCGGCGATCGGACGGATCGAGTCGCTGAAAAGGTAGCTCGCCGTCGCCGCACCAGCGAGGCCAGCGGCGATCGGTCCAAGCGGCAGCGCGAGAAGCGCGGCGCCGAGACTGAACGCGATCGGCGCGACGGTCTCCATCGCACCAGCGAGGGCGTTGATGCCGCCTGCGATCTTCGCGCTGGCGCCGTTGGCCTGATCCGCCTTGCCGAGCCAAGCCGTCATCGCCGTCTCAAGGTTCGTGAAGGCCTGCGAGATCGTCGAGGTCGTCGCGGCGAATTGTGTCTCTATTTCCTTCGAGCCGTTCAGGAGCGCCTGAAACACGCGATCGGCCGAGAGCTTTCCTTCCTCGCCGAGCCGCTTCAGTTCACCGACCGAGACGCCGAACTCCCTCGCGATCAGGCGGGCCAGGGGCGGGGCGCCTTCGAGCACGCTGTTCAGTTCATCGCCACGAAGCACGCCAGAGGCGAAGGCCTGTCCCAGCTGCGTGATCGCGCCGGATGCCGTTGCTGCTGACGCACCAGACAGAGCGAAGGCCTTGCTGATGGTCTCGGTGACGCGTGAGACCTGTGCCTGATTGGCGCCGAGGTCGGCCGTGGAGCGGCGAAGGCTGGTGTAGAGGTCGCCGACGGACTCCAGCGACGAGCGCGACCGAAGGGCGATCTGCACGAGCTCTTCCTGTCGTGCAGACACGCTTCCCATTGTCTCGCCGGCAGCGGCCAGCTTGTTCGAGAGGTTCGTGTAGACGTCCGCCATCTTGGCGATCTGCGACACGCTCAGCGCTGCGCCGAGCGCCGCCGCCGACGTGCTCGCCATGCGGCTGATCTGTGCGCTCACGCCATTGCCGGCGCGTGCGAATGAGCGCTCAAGGTTGCGCGCAGCCTGCTGCCCGCGCCGCTCGATCGCGGTCCAGTTGCGGGAAGCCGTCGCGTTGGCACGCGCGAAGGCCTTCTCGAACTGTGTGATACGGGCTTCGAGTGAGACGACTAGCTGTTCGGTATCGCCGGCCATGATTGGTCCTTCAGAAGATCAACAGGCCTTCCGGCCGTGCGTTGGTGTCGGTGTAGACGGACCGCTCGTTGCCGCCGTAGCAGGCGCGTGCGACCGCCATCGCCATCGCCACGGCGCCGTCGATGCGGTCCGTTGATTTGCCTTTATGGAAGCTCTTGTTGCCTGCCTTGTCGGTCTCGACCGCGATGTTCGAGACGTTCCAGCGAAGGACCGGGTGACCTCCGTGGCGCAGGCGCTCGGCGATGATCGCGCGCTCGAGTTCCTTGATCGCCGGGGCCATCGTGACCCAGCCTTGACGCATCTCGACGACGGGCAGTCCACTTTCCAGAAGGTTCGCCATCATAACCCGGCCCATGTGCGGGTCGAAGGCGATCTCACGCACGTCGTAGCGCTCGCATAGGTCGCGGATTGTGTCCTCGACGGCGCGGAAGTCGACGACGTTCCCCGGCGTCGCAGTGATGTGGCCTTCGTCCGACCATGCCGGATAGGGGACGCCATCCTTGTCGGCACGGCGCCGCAGATTGTCGCGCGGACAGAAGAACCACGGCCGGACGATGTAGCCGTCTTCGCCATCCCGCCACGCTGCGACGATCGCCGTGAGGTCCGTCGTCGACGAGAGGTCGACGCCGAGCCAACAGGGGCGACCGACGAGCTCGTCGAAGTCGATCGAACCGGCGCCAGCATCCCACGTCGCCATGTCGACGAAGGGCTCGGCCGAGTGATCGAGCCACACGTTCAAGTGCAGCTGCCGGAACGCCTCGCGATCAGCGGGGCGGCTCTCTGCCTCGCGGGCCAGCTGGCGCAGGCCGTTGATGTCCGGGAAGGGCGGGTTGCACGACAGGCCGGGATTGACCGCGCGCCAGATGGATTCATCGCGCCAGTCGGCATCCTTCGGCGCCTCGAAGATGACGGGCAGGAACGCAGGGTCCACGATCTCGCCGCGTTGCACCTTCCGCGCGTAGTCGTAGACGTCATGGGCGACGTGATCCTGGCCGCGTCCTGCCGTGCTGATCACGACCAGAAGCGACCCCGGCACCTTCACCAAGCCGGTGCGCATCACGTCCCAGAGCTCGCGCTTCTTCCACGCGTGGAGCTCGTCGGCGAGCACGAAGGTCGGCGTGCGACCGTGCTGCGTTGCGCCATCGCTGGAGATCGCCTCAAGGACCGATCCCGACTTCGGGTGCGCGATCCGGTTGCGGTAATCCATGAACGTGAGGCGCTTCTCGATCCGGCTATCGGCACGCAGGATGCCGGCAGCTTCCTCGAAGGCGATCCGCGCCTGTTTCTGGTCCGCAGCCGCGTTGACGATCTGCCCGCCGTTCATGCGCTCGGGACCGATGAGGTGCAGCAGCGACAGAGCGGCGCCGAGCGACGTCTTGCGGTTGCCACGCGGGATCAGGATCGCGACGGTGCGCACCAAGCGCTGACCGTTCTCGTCACGCGGACCATAGACGGCACGAACGATCCGCTCCTGCCAGCGCGGGAGCTCGAAGGCGCGGCCCTGCGCCGTGCTCTTGGGATGGCGCAGCATCCGCAGGAAGTCGACCGCACGCTGACCGTAGCCGAGCGGATCGGCGATGGGCGTGTCGTCGAGAACCCAAGCGGGCGCGGTGACGTTAGAGGTCGAGACCGGCAAGGTCTTCATCCTCGTCTTCGTCACGCATCGTCGGACGGCTGCGCGAGACCGGCGTGAGGCCGAGCTCGGCGGCCAGCTGGCGCGCGGTCTGCGTGCTCTTGTCCTGCGCCCGCACAAGGCGCAGAAGATCGCCGTCGCCGGACTGAATCAGCCGCTCGAACTCACGGACGCGACCGATCGCGACGCAGTAGGCCTCGACGCATCCGAGGTCCGCGTCGGTCAGAACGCGGCGCTCGACGAGCACCGGCACGACGCGGCTCCATTCGGCCTTTGCGTCCTTCGACAACCACGCCGGGGCCTTCGGCGCAGACTTCACCGACGACGTTCCTGGCCTAATGGTTGCGGGCTTCGTTCCCCTCACGACGCACCTCGCGCGATGGCCTTGATCTCAAGGCCGCGACGCCGGCCGATCTCGACCAGCGACACCGGCGCGAAGGTTTGACCCTCGAACTCAAGGCGATCGTCGAGCGTGATTGCCGCCCAGCGGCAGCGCAGGACGATGACGCGATTCGAGAGCGACCCGGCGTCTGCCTTCACGTCCGCAAGCGACTGCTCGACGAGTTCGGCGCGCAGCAGTGCGACGGAGCTCCAATAGGGAACCGGGACGCCGTAGACGTCGAGGTCTTCGACGCTGCGCAGGACCGTGATGGTGCGGTCGAGCTTTCCGGGACGGATCATTACACGGCCTCCTGAACGAGCGCTTCCACGGTCAGAACCGCGTGAGAATGCTCGCCAGCGGGATCGCGCAGAAAGCGAGCGGATGCGACAACCAGATCGAGAACCTTGTGACCTTCGACATGATCGAACTCGGGTTTGAGGGCGCTTGCGACGGCGCCGGTGATGGCCTTCGCGTGCGTCGTTCCGACCTCGCGCGACCAGACGTGAACGGTGAAGAAGACGCGGACCAGACGGCGCGCGAAGTCGGCGTTCTCGACGATCGCCTGACCCTCGCCGATGACGACGCAGGGGAAGCGCTCGGGCCGGGAATGCCGGTCGAAGATGGCGTTCGGCTCGACGAGCTCGGTCACCGCTTCAGTCTCGATCAGGCGCGTGCGAAGCGCGCCCTGTAGGGCAAGCATGGCGTTCATTTGCCGGCGCCCCACTTGCTGCGGACCGCCTTGCCGATCGAGCGTTTGATCCGGTTCTGAAGACGCTTCCGCAGCAGCCGGAACGCAGGCCAGAAGTAGGGTTGCGCAGGCGCCTTGCTCGTCCCGTATTCGACGAGGTGCGGATAGCGGACGTCGCTGTTGCCGACGGTCACCAGCACTTCGAGCGGACCAGCGGTCTTCGAGCCTCCCGGCTGCGAATAGGCCGGCGTCGTCTGTCCCGGCAGCGTCACGGCAACCGAGTCCCGAAGCTTGCCCTCATCGACCGGCGCGAGCGCCTTCACGGCGCCGGCGAGCTCGTCGCCGCTCTGCGCCAGAGCGGGCTGAACCGCGTCGCGGACCGCCTTCGGGATGGCGTCGAGACGGCGCTGAAGGTTGCGGAGCGTCGTCATCAGAAGGTGAAGCCCCGATAGGGAAGCAAGAGCTCTGCGACGCCGAGCGGCATCTCCCGGATCGGGGCGCCGATGGTGACGACCTCACGGGCTTCATAGAGGTGCGATCCGACGAGCCTGACCGCGTGCCGAATCGGCTCGGGCATGTCGAAGGGCTGCGGATCGCTTCCACCAGTGTTGAACGTCAGGACGAACTCGGGCTCGGTCTCGGTGCCGACGTTGGTCACCACGCCAACGGCGCTGCGATAGGGCTCGGCCAGGAATGCGCGAACGTAGTCCTCTGCGGCCTCACGGATGGCGTCGAGATACTGGTCATCCGTCTCCGGGAAGCGCTCGGCGTCGCCCTCCGGCATGAGGTTGAGGAACACGGACAGGTCAGCGGTTGTGATGATCATGGAACTCTGTTTCGGCTCAATCTCGCGCGACGGAACCCGCGCCGGTCCCTGCTGCCTTGAGGAAAGTTGCGACCCACCCCCGCGCCCTGCTCAGCAGGCCGGGACGCTTGATCGGCTCGGGTTCGGTCTCGATGGTTTGGACTGTGAGCGCTAGTGCAGGCTCGGCTTCGGCGCCGACCGTTCGCGGTGCACCGTTGTTCAGCCGCTGGTCCTTCGGTGAGAGGACGAGCTCGATCGGCCAGCCTTTTCTCAGCCGCTCATAGATCGTCGTTGCCGAGATGCCGAGTTCATCTGCCCAGACGACAACAGACTGCGTTCTTCCGTCATGCGTCAGCTCAATCGGCGCGCGATGGTTGCCGCCTTTGCCGAGTGGCATGTCGAGCGGAAGGTTGTTCGCGATGCGATGGCGGATGATGCGCTCGGAGATGCCGAGCTCTGCGGCCCACTGGTTCGCGGTGAGCGTGCGACCGTTGAACGTGTAGGGTTCGCCGCGAATGATGCGCTCCGAGAACACCTCGTCGAGTGAGAGACCGGCATCAAGACGCTCCGCAATCGTCTTGCGGTTGAGACCCGTGACCGCTGCCCACTGAGAGACCGTGAGCGTGCGGCCAGCGTAGGTGATCGTTCGACCGTGAGGTCCGCGCTTGTGCTCGGGAGCCGGCGCGTTGAAGTCAACGTTCAGGCGCTTGTGTTCCGGCCGAGGGTTGTAGCGGGCGAGTGCTTCTTCGATGGTGATCCCGTCGGCATCGGCGATGCGCTTGGTCATTGCCGCGTGCACCTGATCGGGATCGACGCCGGCCAGAGTGCAGACCTCACGGAAGTCCTTTCCCTTGCGAACGAACCAGACGCGGGCCTTCTGTCGTGCGGCCGCTGACACGCTGTCGCTCGCCACGCTGTCGACGGCATCGGACACCGCCTGACGAATGACGGCACACCAGAGGGCGAGCTCGGGGCTTTCGTCGTTCGTCGAGCTCTCGGCCTGCGACTTGATGCTGAGTTTCGACTCGTCGACGGCCATGGTCACGAGCTCGCGTTGAAGTCTTCGCGCAGGACGGCGCGAACCGAGCGATAGCCGTTGGCGCTGATCGCGGTGTCTTCCCATTCCTCGCAACGCCACTTGCGCGCCGTGGAGAAGCCCGGCGGCGTGTAGAGGAAGGCCTGATCGCCGCCGCGTTCTTCGAGGAAGTTCAGGATCAAGACGGCCTGCGTCGCGGTCAGAGCGTCCCATTGAAGCTCGACCGTCATGCGAATGTGGTTGATGCCGTCGCGGGCGATCTGCGTGTAGCCGTCGCCGAACTCAGCCTTGAGAAGCTTCACCTCAGGGCGGCGCTTGAGGCCGACAGACGGCGGCAGCGGCGGATTGAAGATGGTCAGCGCCATGACGCTGCCCTCCGTTCGATCGACTGCTTTCGGGAGTTGTGACAGGGCGCGCAAAGGGCCTGCCAGTTGGCGGAGTTCCAGAAGAGCTTCTGGTCGCCCTTATGCGCGATGCGATGATCGACGACGGACGCCACGGCGCCGCACATCTCGCACTTCGGATGATGGGCCAGGAACGTCTTGCGAGCTTTGTCCCAACGAGAATTATAGCCGCGCTCGCGGGCCGACGGACGGGTCGCGTCGAAGCGGCGCTTGCGTTCCAGATCGCCGGCAGCGCGACAGGCGCAGCGCGTGCCGGACTTCACGACTTTGGAGCACTGGCAGACGTAAGGGGCGCGGATCATGCGGCCTCCTTACGCGTGCCGATCGACGCGAAGATCGCGCGGAGCTTGTCCTCCGGCGTCAGGTTCGAGTCGGGCTTCTGGTCGCCGGTGCCGAAGATCGAGTTCAGGAGTTCGATGCGGCCCTTGTAGGCCTCGACGATCTCGATCGGCGTCGAGTCCCAAGCCTGCGCCGGAGGCCATCCGAGCCAGCCGGTTGCGATGCGATAGAGGCGCAGGAAATGCGCGTTGAAGTCGGGCGCTTCGGTCGGCTCGTCGTCTTCGTCGTCAGCAAGGGAGAGCGCCCCTTCCTCGATGCCCGCCATCGCGAGAACAACCGAGAGAAGGGGCGCCTGAAGCGTCCCGACGAGGCTGGCGAGCGGCACACGGTCGAGGGAGCTCAGCCATGCGGCTGCGGCCGGTGCGTTGCCAGCTTCGCGCAGGACGCTCACTAGGATCGTGGTGTTGCCTTCGGCAATGCCGCGCAGCACCACGTCGAAGGAGCCGTGTGCACGATGCAGACGGGTTGCCGCACGCAGCGTCGGCCGCAGATGCAGCACCTCGTCGCCGAGGGAGATCGTCACGGTTTCGGCTGCGAGCGACATGGGCTTAGGTCGCCACGTCTTCGAGGATCGCCGTGTTGACGCCGATCGTGATCGTGTCCTCGACGATATCCTTCACGTTGCCGACCTTGGTCTTCATGCCGAGGACCGAGCCGCCGAAATAGAAGCCCGTCGGCGTGCCGCCGGTGGTCAGCTTGTCGTTGAGGACGATCTTGAAGGGGCGATCGAAGTCGTCGTTCAGGGCGGCGCGAACCGCGATCTGACCGGCGTCGTTCGGCGAGCGACCGCAAGTGATCTCCAGAGTGCCGGCATCACGCGGACCCTTGAACTTGCGAACGCGGGCATCGCCGAGGGCCGTGAACTCGATCACGTCCGACTCGTCGCCGAACTCGCCGACTTCCATGACCTCGCCGACCTCGACCCACGTCAGCGCCTTGAACGCCGAGAGCGTCGTCGGGATCGTGGTCGAGGTGCAGATGTAGACCTTCGACTTCGCTGCGGATGAAACTGCCATGTGGAATTCCTTTCAGAGACCAGAGGCCGCGGTTACGCCGCGACCTTGATCTTCACGAAGCGATCGGGATGGGTGACGGCAGCGCCGACGCGGCGACGGGCGTGGAAGCGCACCTGGCCGGTCGTGGCGAGCGAGTAGGGATCACGCAGGACCGACAGGCCGACGCGATCGATGATGCGGTAACCCGACATGTCGCCGAACAGGATCGGCGTCGCGTTCGCCGCGACGTCGGGCATGTCGATCGCCTCGACGACGGGACGGCCGAGAAGCGTGATCGGCATTCCGTCGGCCAGCGGGTCGACCAGCAGATAGCGGCCCTGACCGTCCTTGAACTGGCGCACGGTCGAGAGCGTGTTCCGGTTCATCAGCCAAGCGCCATTCTGGGCGAACGCCTGCGGCAGAGCGTGGAAGGTCTTGATCAGCACGTCGGCCGGATTCGACGCGGCGAAGCTCGACGCGTTGCCGGTCTTCACCTCAGTGATGCCGGCGGCAGTCAGCAGGCCGACGGGCTGGCCGGTGCCGGTGCCGTTCACGAACGCGGCGCCCTCCGTCTTGCCGAACTGCTCGGCGAGGTCGGCGGCGAGTTCGCCTTCGAGGTTATAGGTGTTGTCTTCGAGCAGCTGCGTCGAGACGTCGACATAGGTCGCGAGCTCGAACGGCGTGATCGTCATCTGATCATAGGCCGGCTCAGACGACGTGCGCGCAGCAGTCTCGGCCACCCACGTCGCAGCCGTCGAAGCGGTGCGCTTGGGATACTTGATCTCGCTGGCGCCGGTCGCGACGACGCGGGCGTAGGAGCGGATCGGGGAATACTGGACCAGCGCCTTCAGGATCTCGTTGCCGAACTCTTCCGGGGCGAGGTAGCCGCCAGCGGTGTCCGAGGCGACGCGGAGCGCCTTCACCTCGTCGGGCGAGGCGCGCTCGACGCCACGGCGCACGTAGATGTTGAAGGCCTTCTTCTCGGCGCCTTCCGGCTTCTCGCTGGAAGCGGCCGGACGGTTCAGACGGGCCTCGATCTTGTCCAGCCGGTCGCCGATCGCGGCGACGGACTTCACCTCACCGGCGAGGTCGGCGAGCTTCGTCTCGATAGCCGCGAGTTCAGGCGCGGCGCCCTTGTTTTCAATGTCCAAGTTGGACCCCATGTTGTCGGCCGCGCCTGCGGCCTTGGCTGAAGTGATCCGCGCGCCGGGATGGCACGGGACGGCAACGACGCTGACCTCGACGAGATCGAGCGCCGAAATGGTTCGACCGCCGCCCTTGCGTGCGGCTGCGGTCTTGGTCTGGAAGCCGATGCTGAGACCGGACACGGCGCCCTCTTTCACGAGGGTGCGGACCTCACGGGCGCGCTCGACGTCGAGAAGAAGCCGGCCCTTCACGGACAGGCCTTCGTCAGTCTCGGTGATCGAGTCCCACACGCCGATGACCTGTGCCTGATCGTGCGACCACAGCATCGGGAGACGGTCAGGGGCGCCGGTGAAGGCGCCTTTCGTGATGACGTCGCCAACGCGATCGGCGGTGCCAAAGGGCCATGCGAGACCGGTGATCTCACCGGCGTCGTTGACGTGGAGCGCGGCCTTGAATTCGAGCCGGTCGGTCATCAGAGAAGACCCTCCGACGCACCGGCCTGAAGGACGTCTTCCATCGCCTTCGCTTCCTCGACCATCTGCACGTCGAGGGGATCGGCACCGCTGGCGCCGAACCACACGCGTTCGAGGATGGAGAGGGCCAGGGGATAGCTTTCCGCGAGCGGACGCTCGGCGATGTAGACCTTCACCAGAGCGTCGGCGTCCTCCGGCAGCGTGCCGCCGCCGATGAGTCCGAGTCGGATCGTCTCGGACACGTCGGCGAGGGCGAACTCGTTCGACACGAGACGCCGGAAGATCAGGCCGATTCCTGCGCCGCGCTTGCGTTCGAGTTCGCCGATCATGTTCGGCGTGAGACGAAGCGTGCGCTCGCCGTCGCCGATGAATGCGACGTGCTGGTTCATGGCGTTTCCTGATTGCTGGTCGTGGCGATCGCCGGGTTGTCGAGCATGTCGCCGTCGGGATGGGCCGGAAGGTTTTCGAGGGCGCGGATTTCGTTCGCGGTCATGACGCCGGCCTGACGAAGTGCGGCGTAGGCCGTGGCGCGGGACGCCGTGTCGGCGCGCAGGAGATCGTCGACCACGAACTCGATCGAATGCTCGGCGCGGTCCTCCGGCGTCAGGAGAAGCCGGCGATAGGCGGCTTCCCAAGCGCGAAGCCAAGGCAGAAGCGTCGTCTGTAGGAACTCGCGGTTCTGCTGTTCGCTGTTGCTCCACGTCGCGCGGCCTAGTTCGAAGAGCATGTGCGGTGGGACGCGGAAGGCGCGGGCGATTTCCAGGGTCTGGAAGGTGCGCATTTCGGCGAACTGCGCGTCGACCGAGTTGAAGGCGATTTGCTGGAACTCGGCGCCCTCTTCGAGCACGGCAGTCTTGCCGGAGTTCGAGCCGCCGTGTGCGGTGTGCCACGCGTCACGGATGCGTGCCGCGACCTCTGCGGGAAGCGCCTTCTGGAAGCGCAGGATGCCGGAAGGACGGGCGCCACGGCCGAAGAGGTTCGCGGCGTGCTGTTCAAGCACGAGGGCCAGGGCGATCGCTTCACGGGCCAGCGTGACCGGCGAGACGCCGGTGATGCCGTCGAAGCTGACCGGAGCGGCGATGTGCAGGATTTCGGTGCGCTGGTAGATGCGACCGTCGACGCGATAGGCCGGCTCGCCGGTCACGTCGTCGACGAGGATTTCGACGCCGGTCAGGCGCACGAGCTCGACGATCCGACCGTTCACGCGGTTCGCGTAGGCGAAGCCGTTCCCGCGAAGCAGCGCGTCGATCGTCAGCTGCGTGCGAAGGGCGTGCGCAGACGTCCAGTCGTTCGCGTCGTCATGAACGAGGGCGTAGGCCGGATGGTCCGTTGCGGCTTCTTTGCCGCCTTCGGGAAAGCGTCGGAAGACCTTCGCCGGGAGCGTGCCTACGGTGGAAGAGATGAGCTCGACGGACGCCTTGACGGCCGGAACGCGCATCGCGCTCTCGGGCGTCACTGAGGCACCGGAAAGGGTCGGGACTGCGCCGAAGAGCTCGGACAGCCAAGGCTCAGGGATCGCGATCCCGGAGCTCGCCTTCTCTTCGATCTTCTTTCGACGGCCGAAGCCAAACATCAGCAAACACACAAGATCAGCGCGACGCCGGGATGGCGTCACTTCAAGGCGCTCGGTTCTTGTGTGTGTGCGTGTAGTCTCTTCGCCGGTTAATCCGGCGATTGGTCACTATTATACGCTAGAGAATGTGAATTGCAAGTGGCGACCTAGAGCTCGATCGCCTTCATCTTCCTGAGATTCCTGATCTTTGCCTTTAGGTCGACGTCGCCATAGTCGTCGCCGGCTGAGCGAGCCGCGTGACCCTGTATGGCGTCGAGCACTCGGGAGTCCATGCCGACGCTGCGGCCGACGGTCTTCAAGCGATGACGCCAGCCGTGACTCGGCTGGACCTCTTTCGGGAGGACGCCGAGACCACGAACCCACTCGCTCACCTGACCGGCTGTCGTCGAAGCCGCCTTGTCCGATTCGCCGTTGTGGAAGAGCGCACCGGCCTTGACCGTGCGCACGAACGCCGGGAAGTCGGAAGCGAGGATCGCAGGGTGCAGCGGCACGTCGCGATAGAGGCCGGTCTTCACCGATCCGTCAGCTGGCGAAATCCGGATGTAGGGGATCGGCGCGTCGAGGAAGACATGCTCCCGCGTCAGCTGCGCGGCCTCTGCGACGCGGCATCCCGTGTAGCAGCACAAAAGTGGAATCCACTTCTTCGCGTCTGCCATCTGCTGCGACTCGCGGGTCGGCTTGGTGTAGCTCTGCGCCGCCTTGAGGATCGCCCTGGCCTCGTCATCAGTGAAGCCGAGCTCTCGGCTGATGATCTTGCGCTTGCCCTTGATGCGGGTGTCGGCAAACGGGTTCGCCTCGATCTTGTGGTTCTCGCGCGCCCAACGGAACACCGCACGCACGGCGGCAAGGTAGACGTCGCCGATGGTCTTCGGCGCCAATCCCTGCGCGATCAGATCGGCTTTCCACGCGGCTGCGTCCTTGGGCGTGATGCGGGCTGCGTCGTCGTGCTTCAGGAAGGTCTTCAAGTTTTCGAAGACCGGCTTCCATCGCTTCTCGGCAGCTGCGCCTTTCCCGACGGCCTTGGCCTCCGTCATGTAGTCCGTCACGAGGTCGTCGATCTTGACCTTCGTGGCGCGCTTCTCCGGCGGCTGTAGGACCAGCGCCGTCGGTTTGCCTTCGGGCTTGCCCTCGTCGCGTTCGCGCTGGCGCCGCAAGACCTCGATCTGTGTCCGCGCCAGTTCGACGGCCAGCGTGCGCCAGAGCGGACTGCCGATCTTCGGTGCCAGCGAACCGAGCCGGTTGATCGCCCAACCGATCAGTGCGTCGGTCTCTTCGGTGTCGGTGTCTCCCTGCACCACGGACCAGAGCCGCTTCTCGTAGACGTCGCGAGTCTTGGGATCGAGCTCCGGTTCCGGGAAGCGGTCGCGGTGCGCCTCGTCCATCGCGAGCTCGGTGGCGTAGTGCTCGCGGGCGAGCTCGTGATGATCGAGACGACGAGGCGCGGAAGGGGCGGGCGTCTTCGCGCCTGCTGCCTTGGCGCGTGCGGCGTCCAATGCGTTGAGGAAGCCGGCTATCGTCTCCGGGTGATGGCGTAGAGCGCGATTGCGGTCAGTCCCGTGCGACTTGACGAACTCCCGCTTGCCTGCGATCGCGCGCAGATCGGCAGGCACAATCAGGCGGGTCTTGTAGACGTCGCCGACGCGTTGAAGGTGCCGAGGCAGGGCCATCGATCTCTCCAATTTTGTATCGAGCTTTGTATCGGATAATCGTATTGCACGCCTTGGTTTGCAAGCGATTTCTGCGATTTCAATGGTTTGGCTGGTGCTGCCGGAGAGGATTGAACTCTCGACCTCTCCCTTACCAAGGGAGTGCTCTACCACTGAGCTACGGCAGCGAAGGGCCCGCTCGAAGGGGAGGGGCCGAAGCGGCGCGATTACTGCCACAAGGGGTCGGGCGGTGCAAGCACGCGGCCGGGGAAAAGTGCGAGGGGGTGAACGGGGCACGAATGACGCCCGCGGGGACGCCCGTTCCCTCGTGGCGCCGGAGAAGGATGACCCACGACTGCCGTGTCGGCGCGCAGGGCTGCGCCGCTGGCGGCCGGGCCTACTCCGCCGCCACCTGCCGGATGTCGGTCTCGAAGGGCAGGCCGAGATGCCTCCACGTCTCGACGAGGGCGTCGGTCAGTTCGGCGATCAGGGCGTCGTCGTGGAACGGGGTGGGCGTGATGCGCAGCCGCTCCGTGCCGCGGGGAACGGTGGGGTAGTTGATGGGCTGGATGTAGAGCCCGTGAACTTCCAGCAGGCGGTCGGAGGCCGCCTTGCACAGTTCGGGGTCCCGCACCATCAGCGGCACGATGTGCGTGGGCGTGTCGAGCGCCGGCAGGCCGGCGGCGGCGAGCGCGGCCTTGGTGCGCGCGACCTGCTGCTGATGGCGCGCCCGTTCCTCGCCGGAGGCCTTGAGGTGACGCACCGCGGTCTCGGCGGCGGCCGCCACGGCGGGCGGCAGGGCCGTGGTGAAGATGAAGCCCGCCGCATGGGAGCGGACGGCGTCGATCACCGCGGAGGACGAGGCAATATAGCCGCCGAGGCAGCCGAAGGCCTTGCCCAGCGTGCCCTCGATCACGTCGATCCGGCCCATCTCGCCGTCGCGCTCGGCCACGCCGGCGCCTCGGGGGCCGTAGAGGCCGACCGCGTGCACCTCGTCGATGTAGGTCATGGCGCCGTAGCGCTCGGCAAGGTCGCAGATCCGCCCGATGGGGGCGATGTCGCCGTCCATCGAGTAGACGCTCTCGAAGACGACGAGCTTCGGACGCTCCTTGCCCGCCTTGCGCAGGAGATCCTCGAGGTGCTCCACGTCGTTGTGGCGGAAGATCGCCTTGTCGCGGCCCGCCGTGCGGACGCCCTCGATCATCGAGTTGTGGTTGAGGCTGTCGGAAAGGATCAGGCAGTCCGGGATCAGCCGGGCGATGGTGGCGATGCCGGTGGCATTCGAGACGTAGCCGGACGTGAAGACGAGGGCGGCCTGCTTGGCGTGCAGGTCGGCGAGCTCGGCCTCGAGGCGGACGATGGGGTGGTGGGTGCCCGAGATGTTGCGTGTCCCGCCTGCTCCGGCCCCCATCTGCCGGGCCGTCGTCGCCATCGCCTCGATGACGGCGGGGTGCTGGCCCATGCCGAGATAGTCGTTGGAGCACCAGATCACCACCGGGCGCACGCCTTCGGGGGTGTGCCGCAGGGCGTTCGGGAAGCGCCCGACGACGCGCTCGATGTCCGCGAAGACGCGGTAGCGGCGCTCGGCCTTGAGCGCGTCGACGGCGTCGCTGAAGAAACGCTGGTAATCCATGGCCCACCAACAGATTGTCGACCGACCAGATGGCATCCGACGGCCTTTGGCGCAATCCGGAGCAATGCTGAAGCCGATTGCGTCATCCTGTCGCTTGCGGCAGGAGGCTGGCGGAACGATGGCACGTTCCGCGGAGGGATGGCGGTGAGCACCGGACGGGCGGACGAGGAACGCAGGAAGCGTCTGGCCCAGGCGCTGCGGGAGAACCTCAAGCGCCGCAAGGCGCAGGAACGGGCGCGAAAGGTCGACGAGCCGGCCCCTGCGCCGGCAGGCCGACGGGACAACGGCGGGCCGCCGTCGGACGACGAACCGGCCTGAGGCGGGGCCTTTTCTCGTCCTCAGTCCCGTGGTCGTGACGAATCGGCCACACTCTGCTCAATGTCCCCCGCTTCGCCCGGCGCTGCCCCGTCCGCGCCGCAATTCACCGCGCAGGTGCGGACAATCGGGACGCCACTGGCGCCGCCCGCCCGCACCCCGGCCAGGAGAGAGCGCACATGGATCGCATCCGCATCGTCGGTGGGCAGCGGCTGACAGGGAGCATCCCCATCTCCGGGGCGAAGAACGCGGCCCTGCCGCTGATGATCGCCAGCCTCCTGACGCCCGAGACGGTTGTGCTGGAAAACGTGCCGCGCCTCTCGGACGTGCGGCTTCTGATGCGCATCCTCGGCAACCACGGCGTGGATGCCTCGATCGACGGCAAGCGCGCCGGCCAGAGCGAGATCACGGGTGACACGATCCGCCTCAGCGCAGCCGAGATCGTCGACACGACCGCCCCCTACGAACTCGTGTCCAAGATGCGCGCCAGCTTCTGGGTCATCGCGCCGCTTCTCGCCCGCATGGGCGAGGCCCGGGTGTCGCTCCCCGGCGGCTGCGCCATCGGCACGCGGCCGGTCGACCTGCTGCTCATGGCGCTGGAGCGCCTTGGCGCGACGATCGACATCGACGCCGGCTACGCCGTGGCGAGGGCGCCGAACGGACTGCGAGGCGGGGAGATCGTTTTCCCCAAGGTGACGGTGGGCGGCACGCACACGGCGCTGATGGCCGCCGTGCTGGCCCGGGGGACCACGGTCATCGAGAACGCGGCGCGGGAGCCGGAGGTCGTCGATCTCGCCGACTGCCTCGTCAAGATGGGCGCCCGCATCGAGGGCGCCGGGACGGAGCGGATCGTCGTCGAGGGCGTCACGTACCTCTCCGGCGCCCGCCACCGGGTGCTGCCGGACCGCATCGAGACCGGGACCTATGCCATGGCCGTGGCCATGGCGGGCGGCGACGTGACCCTCGACGGCACGCGCGCCGACCTCCTGCAGTCGGCGCTGGACGTGCTGGTGGAGACCGGCACCGAGATCACGGCGACGAACGACGGCATCCGGGTCTACCGGAACGGCCACGGCATCGCGCCGGTCGACGTGACGACCGCGCCCTTCCCGGGCTTTCCGACCGACCTCCAAGCCCAGTTCATGGCGCTGATGACCCGCTCCAAGGGCGTTTCCCGCATCCGCGAGACGATCTTCGAGAACCGGTTCATGCACGTGCAGGAACTGGCGCGGTTCGGTGCGCGCATCCGGCTCGACGGCGATCTCGCGGTGGTCGAGGGCGTCCCCGCCCTCAAGGGAGCTCCCGTGATGGCGACCGACCTGCGCGCCTCGGTGTCGCTCGTCATCGCCGCGCTGGCGGCGGAGGGCGAGACGATCGTCCACCGCGTCTATCACCTCGACCGCGGCTTCGAGCAGCTGGAACGCAAGCTCGGCGCCTGCGGCGCGGTGGTCGAGCGGCTGTCGGGCGAAAAGTAGCGGCGCGCGCCGGGCCTGCCCGGTTCGCGCCACCCGGAGATCGCCAGCGCGCGCCGGGCCTGCCCGGTTCGCGCCACCCGGAGATCGCCAGCGCGCGCCGGGCCCGCCCGGTTCGTGTCACCCGGCGACCATCGGCGGAGGCTGGAAGAGGGGTGGCGAGCGGGCTGCCCGTTGCGCGGCGTGGCCGGCCCGGCTACAGGGACGGCGCAGGAGCCGCGGCCCCGGGACCCCATCGCATGCCGTCCAAGTCCGAAGCGCCCACCGACGCCCTCAAGCTCGTCGCCCTCGATGCCGACGACCTCGCGGTCGTGTCGGCACACCTGCAGGACGCCGTCGTCAAGATCGCCGACATGGCGTGGCTGCCGCGCGAGAAGCGGTTCGCCCTCGTCTGCAACCGGTTCGACTGGGAGGGCGCCGCCGACGGCCTGCGCCGCCGCCGCCGCACCGGCCTGCACTTCGACCGGGTGTCGCGCGTGCGCCAGTCCAAGGTTCGCACCGGCGAGCCGGAGGCGGTGCTGAACCTTCTCGCGGTGACCTTCGAGGTGTCGGACGACCCGTCGGGGGCGGTCACGCTCGTGTTTTCCGGCGGGGCCGCCATCCGCCTGGAGGTCGAGTGCCTGGAGTGCCAGCTGCGTGACCTCGGCCCCGTGTGGGAGACCACCAGCGCTCCTGCCCACGACACCGAAACCGGCTCCGGCACCGGCAACTGAAGGTTTTCCGATGGCCCTGCGCCTCGACGCCCGCTCTCCCTCCTTCCCGCGCGACTTCGCCGCGCTCCTCGCCATGAAGCGCGAGGTCTCGGAGGACGTCGACGCCGCGGTGAAGGCGATCATCGAGGACGTCGTCGCGCGGGGCGACGAGGCGGTCGTCGCCTACACGCGCCGCTTCGACCGGCTGGACGTCACCGCCGCCGGCCTCCGGGTCACGCCGGCCGAGGTCGAGGCCGCCGTCGCGCGCTGCGACCGGGAGGCGCTGGCGGCGCTGGAGCTGGCGCACGAGCGGATCGAGGCCTATCACCGCCGGCAGAAGCCCGCCGACGAGCGCTTCACGGACGCGCTGGGCGTCGAGATGGGCCATCGCTGGACGGCGGTGGAGGCAGCGGGTCTCTACGTGCCGGGTGGAACGGCGAGCTATCCGTCCTCGGTGCTGATGAACGCCGTTCCGGCGCGCGTCGCCGGCGTTCCGCGCATCGTCATGGTGGTGCCCACGCCCGACGGCGTGCTCAACCCCCTCGTGCTCGCGGCAGCGAAGGTGGCGGGGGTGGACGAGATCTACCGCATCGGCGGCGCCCAGGCCGTCGCGGCGCTGGCCTACGGCACGGCCACCATCGCGCCGGTCGCCAAGATCGTGGGCCCCGGCAACGCCTATGTCGCCGCCGCCAAGCGGCGCGTCTTCGGGCAGGTCGGCATCGACATGATCGCCGGACCCTCGGAGGTGGTGGTGGTTGCCGACGCCACGGCCAACCCCGACTGGATCGCGGCCGATCTCCTCGCCCAGGCCGAGCACGACACGGCGGCGCAGGCGATCCTCGTCACCGACAGCGCCGAGCTTGCGGACGCCGTCGCCGTTGCCGTTGAGGGGCGGCTGCGCACGCTGCCGCGCGCCGACATCGCTGGCGCGAGCTGGCGCGACTTCGGGGCCATCATCCTCGTGCCGTCGCTCGTCGACGCGATTCCGCTCGTCGACCGCCTCGCCCCGGAGCACCTCGAGATCGAGACCGCCGACGCCGAAGCGCTGGCCGCCCGCATCCGCAACGCTGGCGCGATCTTCCTTGGGTCGCACACGCCGGAGGCGGTGGGTGACTATGTCGGCGGTCCGAACCACGTGCTCCCCACGGCGCGCTCGGCGCGGTTCTCGTCGGGGCTCGGGGTGCTCGACTTCATGAAGCGGACCTCCATCCTCAAGTGCTCGGCGGACGCGCTGCGCGCCATCGGTCCCGCGGCCATCGCGCTTGGCCGCGCCGAGGGGCTGGAGGCCCATGCCCGTTCCGTCGCCGCGAGGCTCAACCTGGGGTGAGGGAATGACGCACCGGCACGACGCGCAGGACCGCACGCGCCGGCGACTCGTCGCGGTGACGCTGGACGAGGTCTCCATCGGCCGGGGCGCGCCCGAGCAGGAGCACGAGCGGGCCGTCGCCGTCTACGACCTGATCGAGTCCAACAGCTTCGGCCTGCCGAACCACGACGGCGGTCCCTACGCCCTGCATCTTTCGCTCGTCTCGAACAAGCTGGCGCTCGACGTGCGCGACCCGGCGGGGACGCCGATCATCACGCACATCCTGTCGCTGGCGCCGTTCCGCAGCGTGGTGAAGGACTACTTCCTCGTCTGCGAGAGCTACTACGCCGCGATCCGCACGGCGAGCGCGGCCCAGATCGAGGCGATCGACATGGGCCGGCGGGGCCTTCACAACGAGGCCGCGACGATCCTGATGGAGCGGCTCGACGGCAAGATCGAGGTCGACTTCGACACGGCCCGGCGCCTCTTCACGCTGATCACCGCCCTCCACTGGAAAGGCTGAGCCGTTGCGCGCGGGGGGCCAGGCGGTTCGGCGGCCGTGCCGGGGCGCACCCGGCGGGGAGCGCTGAGCCGTGGACGCCCCGGACACGGTTCCCGGCCGCCGCGTCGGCGCGGTGCTGTTCGCTTGCGCCTTCAACGCCGTGCGCTCGCCCATGGCCGAGGCCATCGCCCGCCACTTCTTCGGCAAGTCGGTCTACGTCCAGTCCGCGGGCGTGCGGAAGGGCGAGACGGACCCGTTCATGGTCGCGGTGCTCGACGAGATCGGCATCGACGCCAGCAAGCACCGGGCCCGCACCCTCGAGGAGCTCGAGGACTGGGAGGGGCTGAACTTCGACCTGATCGTCTCGCTCAGTCCCGAGGCGCACCACCGGGCGCTGGAGCTGACCCGCACCTCCGCCGTCGACGTCGAGTACTGGCCGATGCCGGATGCGACGCTCGTGCAGGGCTCGCGCGACCAGACGCTCGACGCCTACCGCGCCGTGCGCGACCTGCTCATCCGCAAGATCAAGGACCGCCTGTCGCGCTGAGGGCGCCTCAGAAGCCGAGAGCCCGCGCCACGATGGCGCTGGAGAGCCCGAGCAGCAGGGCGAGCAGCTCGTTGCGGCGCACCAGCATGCTCCCAATGGCGACCGCCAGCGCGAGGATGCCCGTCGGCCCGGCCTTGACCGCGAGCGGCAGCACGACGGCGACGACGATGGAACCCGGGAGGGCGGCGAGGCCGTCGCGCACCGGCTTCGTCAGCGGGACGCGCGCCATCAGCAGCACGCCCAGCGTGCGGCACAGGTAGGTCGCCACCGTCATCCCGACGATGGCCGCCATGTTGCCGGCGGAGAGGCCGAGGAGCGGATCAGCCACGGTCGAGGCGTCCCAGCAGCGCGCCGGTGACGGCGCCGGCGAGCGCCCCCGTCACCATGAAGAAATAGCCGGGCACCAGCCACCACGTCGCCAGCGACACGGCGCCGGCGACCGTCCATGCGATGGTGTCGCGCCGACCTTTCCACAGCGGCACCGCCATCGCCGAGAAGAACACCGGCAGCACGAGGTCGATGGCGAAGCGGGAAGGGTCCTGCACCAGCTTGCCGAGCAGGGCGCCTGGGAGGGTCGTGATCGTCCACACGATCCAGAGCATCAGGCCGGCGCCGATCATGACGCCTGCGTCCTTGCCGCCCTCGGCCCGGTAGCGCTCCGAGATGACCCAGTTGGCGTCCGTCAGCAAGGCGAGGCTCGGCCACGTGATGCGGCCGGGAATCTGCACGAGCCAGGGTTGCAGCGAGGCGCCCTGCAGGATGATGCGCGCGTTCACCGTGAAGGTGACGACGCTGACGAGGAGGATGCCGGCGAGCGTCCAGCGGTCGGTCCACAGCTCCAGCGCCACGAGCTGCGCGGCGCCGGCGAACACCATGCCGCTGGCCAGCACGGCCTCGAGCACCGAGAGGCCCTTCTGCACGGCGGCGGTGCCGTAGGCCATGGCGAAGACGCTGATCCCCGGCCACAGGGGAACGGTGAGCCGCGCGCCCTGGAGCAGGCCGTCCCGCGTGACGCGGTCGGCGACGGGCGCAGGCGTGCTCACGGGTGGCCGTGGCCCGCCTTGGCCTCGTTCCGGCGCCGGATGAGCCAGCCGAGGGCCACGACGATGACGAGGCCGGCCGTCGCGAAGACGTATTCCAGATGATGCATTGTCTCCTCGCCAAAGCGGCCGACGAGGAAGGGATCGCTGTCGATCATCTCGCCGGCCACCCAGCCGAGCAGGGCGGCGCCGGCCCAGATGAGGATCGGGAACCGGGCAAGGAGGGCCATGATCAGGGTCGCGCCGGCAACGATCAGCGGGATCGAGATGACGAGGCCGAGCACCAGCATCATGGTGTTGCCCTTGGCCACGGCGGCGATGGCGAGAACGTTGTCGAGGCTCATCACCATGTCGGCGACGGCGATGGTCCAGATCGCCGCGATGAGCTTGTCGTTCGCCTTGACCGCGTCCTCGTCCTCCTCGCTCTCCTCGGCCAGCAGCTTCACCGCCACCCACAGCAGCAGCAGGCTGCCGACGATGCGCAGGAACGGCGTCTGCAGCAGTAGGACGACGAGCACGGTGAAGACGATGCGCAGGAGGATCGCGACACCCGCGCCGAGCACGAGACCCATGCGCCGTCGGTTGGGCGGCAGCCCCCGGCACGCCATCGCGATCACGACGGCGTTGTCACCGGACAGGATGATATTGATCCAGACGACCTCGAGAATCGCGATCGCCGACTGCCAGGAAAAGTCCATGGCAGTCGGTTACAGCGTTCGACGGATGCCGGCAATACGCCGGCCGCGGCAAAGCTCGCGCTCGGGCGCCCTCAGTGCGTCTGGGAGGCGGTGGACTGCCTCCACCGCACGACGAGGGCGATGACGAGCACCAGCGCGGCCCCTGCGATGGCGGCCGGCATGTGCCAGGAGTGGGCCGTCGGGCCGATCTTGGCCTCGACCCACGGGTCCGCGGCGATCATCTCGCCGCCGATCCAGCCGAGCAGCGCCGCGCCGGCCCACACGAAGATCGGGAAGCGGGCGATCAGGCCCATGATCAGCGTCGAGCCGAAGATGATCAGCGGGATCGAGACGATCAGGCCGAAGACGAACAACCAGACATTGCCGTCAGCCGCCGCGGCAATCGCCACAACGTTGTCGAGGCTCATCACGGCGTCGGCGATGGCGATGGTGCGCACCGCCTGCCACAGCGTCTCGCTCTCGCTGACGTTCGCATGGTCCTCGTCCTCGCCCATGGCGAGCTTCACGGCGATCCAGAACAGCAGCACGCCGCCGATCGCCCCGAGCAGCGGGATCTCCAGCAGGTAGCTGATCACGAAGGCGAAGATGATCCGCAGCCCCACCGCCACGCTGGCGCCCAGGAACACGCCGACGCGGCGCTGGTGGGCGGGCAGGGAGCGGCAGGCCAGCGCGATCACGACCGCGTTGTCGCCGGAGAGCAGCAGGTCGATCCAGATGATCTGGAGGATCTGGACGAGGGTCTGGGGGCTGAACTCCATCGGGGGCATCCTCCGGTCGGGCCGTCGGGAGCGAGCCCGCGTGGCACCACGTGGTTTCTAGCGCGTGAAGGTCTCTCAGGCGAGGGCGGCGACCACGGCCTTGCCGCAGGCGACGGTGTCGGCGCTGCCGCCGAGGTCGCGGGTGCGCAGCCGCGGATCGGCAAGGACCCGCTCGATGGCGGCCTCGATGTCGCGGGCCGCCTCCACCTCGCCGAGGTGCTCCAGCATCATCGCCGCCGACCAGATCTGGGCGACCGGGTTGGCGATGCCCTGGCCCGCGATGTCGGGCGCCGAGCCGTGCACCGGCTCGAAGAGGGACGGGAAGTCCCGCTCCGGGTTGATGTTGCCCGAGGGGGCGATGCCGATGGTGCCCGTGCAGGCGGGGCCGAGGTCGGAGAGGATGTCGCCGAACAGGTTGGACGCGACGACCACGTCGAACCAGTCCGGGTGCAGCACGAAGTGCGCCGTGAGGATGTCGATGTGGAACTTGTCCCACCTTACCTCGGGGTAGGCCTTCGCCATCGCCTCCACGCGCTCGTCCCAGTAGGGCATCGTGATCGAGATGCCGTTGGACTTGGTCGCCGACGTCAGGTGCTTCTTCGGCCGCTTCTGCGCCAGTTCGAAGGCGAAGCGCAGGATCCGGTCGACACCCGTGCGGGTCATCACGGTCTCCTGCACGACGAACTCGCGGTCCGTGCCGGGGAACATCCGCCCGCCGATCGAGGAATACTCGCCCTCGGTGTTCTCGCGGACGACGTAGAAGTCGATGTCGCCCGGCTTGCGGCCCGCCAGCGGGCTCGGCACGCCGGGCATCAGCCGCACCGGCCGCAGGTTGACGTACTGCTCGAACTCGCGCCGGAAGAGCAGCAGCGAGCCCCACAGCGAGACGTGGTCCGGGACGGTCGCGGGCCAGCCCACGGCGCCGAAGAAGATCGCGTCGTGGCCGCCGATCCGCTCCTTCCAGTCGTCGGGCATCATGCGGCCGTGGCGCGCGTAGTAGTCGCAGGACGCGAAATCGAAGCTGTCCAGTTGCAACGCGAAGCCGTGCCGGCCGGCCACTGCCTCGAGGACCCGCAACCCTTCCGGGACCACTTCCTTGCCGATCCCGTCTCCGGGAATCACGGCGATGCGATGCACGCGGTTGCTGGCCATGGGCGTCACTTTCGACCGAATTTGTGCCGGACCGGGGCTGATCGGTTCGCGGGGGTGCTTGACTGGCGCCGTCTGTAAGGCAATCAACAGGAACGAACAACAAGGCGCTGACGCCAAATTCCGGTTGATTGAGTGGGGGAGGGGTCGGCGTGAGCATGACCGACGAGCGTAGCGCTGCCTCGCGCGGCGGGCAGCCGAAGTCGCCTCAGGACGTGGCAGCCGGGCTCTTTCTCGTGGCCGTGGCCGCGTTCGCCCTGTGGCAGTCGTCCGATCTTCCGATGGGGACGCTGCGGGCCATGGGCCCGGGCATGCTGCCGCGGGCGCTGGCCGTGCTGGTCGGTCTCTCGGGCGTCGTGCTCGTGATCTCCGCCTTCATGGAGGAGGGCGAACCTCTCACCCGCTGGCACCTGCGCGGGCCCATCTTCATCCTGGGTGCCGTCGCGGTCTTCGCGCTCACCATCCGCACGCTCGGGCTCGCCTTCGCGGGCCCGCTCGCCATGATCATCGGGTCCATGGCATCCGACGAAGTGCGCTGGGGCGAGGCGATCATCTTCGCCGCCGCCATGACCGCCTTCTGCATCCTGCTCTTCAAGGTCGCGCTGGGGTTGCCGATCCCGGTCGTCGCCTTCATGTGAGGTCGGCGCCATGGACATCTTCAGCAACCTGGCGCTGGGCTTCGCCACCGCGCTGAGCCTCAAGAACCTCGCGCTCTGCTTCGTCGGCTGCATGGTCGGCACGCTGATCGGCGTGCTTCCGGGCGTCGGCCCGATCGCCACCATCGCCATCCTGCTGCCGATCACCTTCGGCCTCGACCCGACCGGCGCGTTGATCATGCTCGCCGGCATCTACTACGGGGCGCAGTACGGCGGTTCGACCACGGCGATCCTGGTCAACATCCCCGGCGAGGCGACGTCCGTCGTCACCGTGCTCGACGGCCACCAGATGGCCAAGCAGGGGCGGGCCGGCGTGGCGCTCGGCACGGCCGCCATCTCGTCCTTCATCGCGGGCTGCGTGGCGACCCTCGTCATCGCCGCGCTCGGCGTTCCGCTGACGCGCCTCGCGCTGATCTTCGGGCCGGCCGAGTACTTCTCGCTGATGGTGATGGGCCTCGTCTTCGCCGTGGTGCTGGCGCGCGGGTCGATCATCAAGGCCATCGCCATGATCCTGACGGGCCTGCTGCTGTCGACGGTCGGCACCGACCTCGAGACGGGGCAGGAGCGGCTGACGCTCGGCCTCACCGGCCTCTCCGACGGCATCGACTTCGCCGTGCTGGCCATGGGCCTGTTCGGCTTCGCCGAGATCCTGCGCAACCTCGAGAACCCCGAGGCGCGCGACGTGGTGAAGGGCTCCATAGGGCGGCTGCTGCCGTCCCGCGACGACCTGCGGCAGTCGGCGATGCCCATCCTGCGCGGCACGGGCCTCGGTGCTCTGCTCGGCATCCTGCCCGGCAACGGCGCGGTGCTCGGCCCGTTCGCGTCCTACACGGTCGAGAAGAAGATCGCCAAGGATCCGCGCCGCTTCGGGCGCGGCGCCATCGAGGGCGTGGCGGGCCCCGAGGCGGCCAACAATGCCGGTGCTCAGACGGCGTTCATCCCGCTCCTGACGCTCGGCATCCCGCCGAACGCGGTGATGGCCCTGATGGTCGGCGCGATGACCATCCACGGCATCATCCCGGGCCCGCAGGTCATGGAGAAGAACCCCACGCTCTTCTGGGGCATGGTGGCGTCCATGTGGATCGGCAACCTGATGCTGCTGATCATCAACCTGCCCCTCGTCGGCCTTTGGGTGAGGCTCCTGAAGGTGCCGTACCGGCTGATGTTCCCGGCCATCCTCATCTTCTGCTGCATCGGCATCTACTCCATCAACAACAACCCGGACGACGTCATGGCCACGGCCTTCTTCGGGCTCGTCGGCTACGTGCTCTTCAAGTTCGGCTTCGAGCCGGCGCCCATGCTGCTGGGTTTCGTGCTGGGCAAGCTGATGGAGGAGAAGCTGCGGCAGGCACTCATCCTGTCACGCGGAAGCTTCATGACGTTCATCGAGCGGCCTGTCTCGGCGGGGCTGCTTGTGGTTGCGCTCGTGCTGCTTGTGGTTGCACTGCTTCCGTCGGTCCGGAAGGGTCGCGACGAAGTTTTCACAGAATAGACCTTCGTCCGACTCCATTTTTGACAAATGACTCCTATGTGGTGTCCACCAGCGGGCACGGCGGAACACCGGCCCGCGAAACGCCTTCGTGGGAGTGAACCGATGAAGAGCCTCCTTGCAGCGGCCGCGGCCGCGCTGACGCTGGCCGCCGCGCCGGCCTTTGCCCAGGGATATCCCAACAAGCCCATCACGATGGTGGTGCCCTTCGCCGCCGGCGGGCCGACGGACGTCATCGCGCGCATCGTGTCGGAGAACATGTCGCGGACGCTGGGCCAGCAGATCGTCATCGAGAACGTGGCCGGCGCCGGCGGCACGACCGGCACGACCCGCGTCGCCACGGCGGCGCCTGACGGCTACACCATCATGATGGGCCACATGGGCACGCACGGCGCCGCCCCGGCCCTCTATCCCAAGCTCAAGTACGACCCGACGAAGGACTTCGAGCCGATCGGCATGGCCGCCGGCACGCCGATCCTGCTCGTCGCCAAGAAGGACCTGCCGCCGAAGGACCTGAAGGAGTTCATCACCTTCGCCAAGGCGCAGGGCGACAAGCTGAACCTCGCCCACGCCGGCGTCGGCAGCGTCTCGCACACCACGGCGCTGCTCCTTGGTGCCCAGCTCGGCGCCAAGCCGACCCAGGTCCCCTACAAGGGCACGGGCCCGGCCCTGAACGACCTCGTCTCCGGGCAGGTCGACTTCATGACCGACCAGATCGTCAACGTGGTCACGCAGATCAAGGCGGGCTCCATCAAGGCCTACGCCATCGCCACGCCGGAGCGCTCGCCGGCGCTGCCCGACGTGCCGACCACGAAGGAGGCCGGCCTCCCCGAGTACCAGGTGAGCGCGTGGAACGCCGTCTTCGCCCCCAAGGGCACGCCGGCCGACGTGGTCGCCAAGCTGAGCGACGCGCTCAACAAGGCGCTGGCGGACTCCAACACCCGCACCCGCCTGCTCGAGCTCGGCGCCGTGCTGCCGGCCGCCAACCAGCAGAACCCGCAGTGGCTCAAGGGCTTCGTCGCCGAGGAGGTCGCCCGCTGGACCCCCGTCATCAAGGCCGCCGGCGCGACGGCCGAGTGACGCAAGTCTGATCACCGACTGCTTTCGACACGCCCGGATTGCCCGCAATCCGGGCGTGTTCCATTTCCGCCGTTCCTTTACGTGTAAAATAACATGTGACCCCCTTGAAGCGCCGGGGGTGGGAACTACGATCACGCTCCGTGAATGCCGTGTCCGCTGCCCCTGCCATTGACGACCCGCGTGCCTCCGAGCTCCCGACGCTCGCTGTGGAGGGTCTCTCCATCGCCGTAAGCGCGCGGGACCGTACGACCACCCTCGTCGACGACGTCTCGTTCTCCATCGCGCCGGGCCGCACGCTGTGCCTCGTCGGAGAGTCCGGCTGCGGCAAGTCCATCACGTCGCTGGCGGTGATGGGTCTCCTCGCGACGCCGCCCCTGTCGATCACCGCCGGCAAGGTGCTGTTCGAGGGCCGTGACCTTCTGACGCTCGATCCGCGCGCCCGGGCGGACCTGCGCGGCGACCGGATGACGATGATCTTCCAGGAGCCGATGACGTCGCTGAACCCGGCCTTCACCATCGGCAACCAGATCGCCGAGGTGGTGTCGCGGCACCGCGACGTGCCGAAGGAGAAGGCCCGCGACGTCGCCCTCGAGATGCTGAAGCGGGTCCGCATTCCCGCGGCCGAGAAGCGGCTCGACGAGTATCCGCACCAGCTCTCCGGCGGCATGCGCCAGCGCGTGATGATCGCGATGGCGCTCGCCAACGGACCGCGCCTGCTCATCGCGGACGAGCCGACGACGGCGCTCGACGTCACCATCCAGGCGCAGATCCTCGCCCTCGTCCGCTCGCTGCAGCGCGAGACGGGGACGGCGATGCTGCTCATCACGCACGATCTCGGCGTGGTGGCGGAGGTCGCCGACGACGTCGCGGTCATGTACGCCGGACGCATCGTCGAGCGCGGCCCGGTGCGGGCGGTGTTCGAGGATCCCCAGCACCCCTACACCATCGGCCTCATGGGCTCGCTGCCGTCGCTCGCCGGCGGGGGCGGGCGGCTGGCGACGATCCCCGGCAGCGTGCCGCCGCCGGAGCGCATGCCGGCCGGCTGCCGCTTCGCGCCCCGCTGCCCCTTCGCCGTCGCCGCCTGCACCGAGCGCACGCCGCCGCTGGCCGCGGTCGCCGAGGGCCACGACGTCGCCTGCCTGCGGGCGCCGCTCGAGGTACACGCCGCGCCCGACATGGACACGGTGCCCGCATGAGCGCGATCCTCTCCGTCGACAACCTGCGCAAGCATTTCCGGACGGGCGGCGGCCTCTTCCAGAAGCCGACCGTGGTGCGCGCCGTCGACGGCGTCAGCTTCGACGTGGAAACGGGCGAGACGCTCGCCATCGTCGGCGAGTCGGGCTGCGGCAAGTCGACCGTCGGCCGCCTCGCGCTGCGCCTGCTCGAGCCCACCAGCGGCACCGTGACGGTCGAGGGCCAGGACCTCGCCGCGCTGGACGAGGCTGGGCTGCGGCGCATGCGCCGCGACATGCAGATCGTCTTCCAGGACCCGTTCTCGTCGCTCAACCCGCGCATGACGGTGGCCGACATCGTCGGCGAGCCGCTGTGGCTGCACGGCATGGGCTCGGGGAAGGAGCGGCGCGAGAAGACGCTCGACCTGCTCGCGACCGTCGGCCTGCGCACGGAGCACGCGGACCGCTATCCCCACGAGTTCTCGGGCGGCCAGCGCCAGCGCATCGGCATCGCCCGGGCGCTCGCGTCCAATCCGCGCCTCGTCATCGGCGATGAGCCGGTGTCGGCGCTCGACGTGTCGATCCAGGCGCAGGTCATCAACCTGCTGCAGGACCTGAAGGACCGCTTCTCGCTGACGCTCATCGTCATCGCGCACGACCTTGCGGTCATCCGCCACATGAGCGACCGCGTGATCGTGATGTACCTCGGCAAGATCGTCGAGGTGGCGCCGACGCGCGAACTCTACGAGCGTCCCCTGCACCCCTACACGCGCGCGCTGCTCGCCGCGATCCCGGTGCCCGTGCCGGGCCTGCGGGGCGAGCGCCGGTTGCTGGAGGGCGACATCCCGAGCCCGGCGAACCCGCCGCCGGGGTGCCGCTTCTCGACCCGCTGCCCCTTCGCGCAGGCGCGCTGCCGCGAGGAGGAGCCGGCGCTGCGCGACGCCGGCGGGCGCACCGTCGCCTGCCACTTCTACGAGACGCTGCCGGCCGACGACACGGCCCGGCTGATCGCCCATCCGGAACCGCCGGCGAAGCTGCGTCGCATGGCGCTCTATCGCCGGTTCCAGGACCAGAGGGGCGGGGACGGCGCCGCGGCGCCGCCATCCGCCTGACCATCGTGGAGAGGGGAGTATCCATGACCCGACGACTGCCATCCATCCGCCGTCCCGTGCTCGGGACGGTCATCGCCGCCGCCCTCGTGGCCGGCTTCGCCGGGGCCGCCTCGGCGCAGAACCTGCGGGTCGGCCTCGCCGAGGACCCGGACGTGCTCGACCCGCACCAGGCGCGCACCTTCGTCGGCCGCATCGTCTTCACGGCGCTGTGCGACAAGCTCGTCGACGTGACGCCGGACCTGAAGTTCGTGCCGCGTCTCGCCACCTCGTGGGAGTGGGGCGCCGACGGCAAGTCGCTCACGTTCAAGCTGCGCGACGGCGTCAAGTTCCATGACGGCGAGCCCTTCAACGCCGAGGCGGTGAAGTACAACATCGAGCGCGCCAAGACCCTGCCGGAGTCCCGGCGCAAGTCGGAGATCACGTCGATCTCGGCCGTCGAGGTCGTCGATCCGATGACGGTGAAGCTCGTGCTCTCGCAGCCCGACGTCACCGTGCTCGCGCAGCTCTCCGACCGCTCGGGCATGATGCTGTCGCCGAAGGCCGCAGCCGCGGCGGGCGCGAATTTCGGCGCCAAGCCGGTCTGCTCCGGCCCCTACCAGTTCGTCGAGCGCGTGCAGAACGACCGCATCGTGCTGCAGCGCTATCCCGACCACTGGAACAAGGGCGCCTATTCCTTCGAGCGGGTGACCTACCTGCCGATCCCGGATTCCACCGTGCGCCTCGCCAACCTGCGCTCGGGCGACCTCGACATCATCGAGCGCCTCGAGGCGACGGACGTGAAGACGGCCAAGGCCGACGCCAACCTCAAGGTCGCCTCGGCGGTGGGCCTCGGCTACCAGGGCCTCAACATCAACCTCGCCAACGGCGAGCGCGCCAAGAACCCGCTCGGCCAGGACAAGCGCGTGCGCCAGGCGCTCGAGCTCTCCATCGACCGCGACGCCATCAACCAGGTGGTGTTCGAGGGCCAGTTCGCGCCGGGCAACCAGCCGTTCCCGCCGGCGAACCCCTACAACGCCAAGGAACTGCCGATCCAGCCGCGTGACGTCGCCAAGGCGAAGGCGCTGCTGAAGGAGGCGGGCGTCACGACGCCGGTCGCCGTCGAGGTGACGATGGCCAACAACCCGCGCTCGCAGGCGGTGATGCAGGTCATCCAGTCGATGGCCGAGGAGTCGGGTTTCGCCATCAAGCTGAAGGCGACCGAGTTCGCCACGATGCTGAACGAGGGCACCAAGGGCGACTTCCAGGCGAACCAGTACGGCTGGTCCGGCCGCCCCGATCCGGACGGCAACATCCACGCCTTCGTCACCTGCAAGGGCGGCCTGAACGACTGGAAGTACTGCAACCCCGAGGTCGACAAGCTGCTCGACGAGGCCCGCACGCTCGCCGATCCGGCGGCCCGCAAGGCCAAGTACACGGCGGCGCAGATGATCCTCTCCAAGGACCTGCCGACGATCTACCTCTACCACGAGAGCTGGATCTGGGGGATGAAGAAGAAGATCGACGGCTTCGTCGCTCATCCCGACGGCATGATCCGCCTCGACAACGTCAAGGGCTGACCCGGCGAGACCCGCTGGCGCACGGCAAACCCCCACCCCCGGCCCCTCCCCACAAGGGGAAGGGGAGGCGGAAGGATCCAGCCTCGCCGGGTTCGTGCGGCCCACGTGGATCGCCGGCTTTCGTCCGGCTCATGATCCTCGACCCCTCCGATCCCCCTCCCCCTTGTGGGGAGGGGCAAGGGGTGGGGGTCGACGGACCTCACCACCTTCCGCTTCCGTCCGGCGCGGCCTGACGGGGCACCCGCGTGCACCGACCGGCCGGAGAGCCTCCTCGATGCTGAACTTCATCGCCCGGCGCATCCTCATCGCGATCCCGACGATCGTGCTCGTCTCGATCTTCGTGTTCGTGCTGCAGAAGATGCTGCCCGGCGACCCGATCCTCGTGCTGGCCGGCGAGGAGCGCGACCCCCTCGTCATCGAGGCGCTGCGCGAGAAGTACCGCCTCAACGACCCGCTGCCGCTGCAGTACTTCGCCTGGGCCTTCCAGGCGCTGCAGGGCAACCTCGGCATCTCGCTGCGCACCAACCTGCCGGTGCTCGACCTCATCGGCGAGAAGCTGCCCGTGACGCTGCAGCTCGCGGCGATGGCGATGGCCTTCGCGCTCGCCATCGGCATCCCGGCCGGCATCATGGCCGCCGTGAAGAAGGGGACGGCGTGGGACTACGCCGCCACGGGCCTCGCGCTGTGGGGGCTGTCGATCCCCAACTTCTTCCTCGGCATCATGCTGATCTTCCTCGTCTCGGTGCAGCTCAACTGGCTGCCGGCGTCGGGCTACGTGCCGCCCACCGAGAGCCTGTCGCAGAACCTGCGGACGATGATCATGCCGGCCTTCGTGCTCGGCAACGCGCTTGCCGCCAGCATCATGCGCCACACCCGCAGCGCGATGCTCGGCGTGCTCAAGCAGGACTACGTGCGCACGGCGCGGGCCAAGGGCCTCCTGGAAAGCGTCGTGATCCTTCGCCACGCCCTGCGCAACGCTCTCGTGCCGGTGGTCACCATCGCGACGCTGCTGTTCGGCGAGCTGCTGGCCGGCGCGGTGCTCACCGAGCAGATCTTCACCATCCCGGGCTTCGGCAAGCTCATCGTCGATGCGGTGTTCAATCGCGACTACGCAGTCGTGCAGGGCGTCGTGCTGTGCACCGCGATCGGCTACATCGGGCTCAACCTCCTCGCCGACGTGCTCTACGTCGTGCTCAACCCGCGGCTGAGGACGCGCTGATGACGCTCGCGCTCGACACCGCCGCCACCGCCGCCCCCGCGCCGCGCAGCCGGGTCTGGGGGAAGCTGCTGCGCAACCGCTCCGCCGCGCTGGGCGGCGCCATCGTGCTCTTCTTCGTGCTCGCGGCGGTCGCCGGCCCGTGGGTGCTGCCGTTCGACCCGGTGAAGACGTCGTGGAGCGCGGTGCGCAAGGCGCCGTCGCTGACATACTGGTTCGGCACGGACGAGCTCGGCCGCGACGTGCTCTCGCGCGTCGTCTACGGGGCCCGCGCCTCGCTGATGGCCGGCGTCGTCTCGGTGACGATCGCCATCGCCATCGGCGGCCCGCTCGGCGTCATCGCCGGCTACTTCGGCGGCTGGACGGACAGCATCATCTCCCGGTGCACGGAAGCGCTGCTCGCCTGTCCGTTCCTCATCCTCGCCATCGCGCTCGGCAGCGTGCTGGGGCCGAGCCTCGTCAACGCGATGATCGCCATCGGCATCGCCGCCGCGCCTCTCTTCATCCGCCTCACCCGCGCCCAGACGCTGACCGTGAAGACGGAGGACTACGTGGAGGGCGCCCGCGCGGTCGGCCTGCCGCACCGCTGGATCATCGCCCGCTACATCCTGCCCAACATCTTCGCGCCGATCCTCGTTCAGGCGACGCTCATCGTGGCGCAGGCCATCATCGCCGAGGCGAGCCTGTCCTTCCTCGGCCTCGGCCAGCAGCCGCCGGCGCCGAGCTGGGGCGCGATGCTCAACACCGGCAAGAACTTCGTGCAGCAGGGGCAGTGGTGGATGTCGGTGTTTCCCGGCGTCGCCATCTTCCTCACCGTGCTCGGCTTCAACCTGCTCGGTGACGGCTTGCGCGACGCCCTCGATCCGCGCGAAAGCTGATCGTCCGCATCACCCAGACAACAAGAAGCATCCGGAGGTCCGCCCCGTGTTCACCACCCGTCCCGAGATCAAGGGCACCTTCGGCGTCGTCACCTCGACGCACTGGCTCGGCACCGCCGTCGGCATGGCGATCCTGGAGAAGGGCGGCAACGCCTTCGACGCCTGCGCTGCCACCGCCTTCGTCCTGCAGGTCGTGGAGCCGCACCTCGTCGGCCCCGGCGGCGACATGCCGGCCGTGTTCTGGTCGTCGCGCACGAAGAAGGTCGAGGTCATGTGCGCGCAGGGCGTCGCCCCGAAGGGCGCGACGATCGAGGCCTACAAGGCGCGCGGCATCTCACTCATCCCCGGCTCCGGCCTCCTCGCCACCGTCGTCCCCGGCGCCTTCGACGGCTGGATGACGCTGCTGCGCGACCACGGGACGATGCGCCCGCGCGACGTGCTCGAGCCCGCCATCCACTACGCCCGCCACGGGCACCCGATCCTGCCGCGTGTCTGCGACACCATCGCCGGGCAGGCGGATTTCTTCCGCAAGGAGTGGCCGACGTCGGCCGCCACCTGGATGCCGGGCGGCGACGTGCCGAAGCCCGACTCGCTCTTCCGCAACGAGGTCCTCGCCGACACCTACGAGCGCATCTGCCGCGAGGCCGAGGCCGCCGGCGGCGACCGGGAGCGCCAGATCGAGGCGGCGCGCGCCGCCTTCATGAAGGGTTTCGTCGCCGAGGCCATCGACCGGTTCTGCCGCACGCAGGAGGTGATGGACGCCAGCGGCCACCGCAACGGCGGCGTGCTCACCGGGCAGGACATGGCCGAGTGGCAGGCGAGCTACGACGCGCCGCAGACGCTGGACTACCACGGCTGGACCGTCTGCAAGCAGCGGCCCTGGGGGCAGGGCCCGGCCTTCCTGCAGACGCTGTCGATCCTCGAGGGCTTCGACATCGGCAAGCTCGACCCGGTCTCGCCGGACTTCGTCCACCTCGTCGTCGAGGCGATGAAGCTCGGCTTCGCCGACCGGGAGGCCTATTACGGCGACCCGGACTTCGTCGACGTGCCGATCGACCGGCTGCTC
Source organism: Alsobacter sp. R-9 (assembly GCF_054612375.1). Lineage (NCBI taxonomy): Bacteria > Pseudomonadati > Pseudomonadota > Alphaproteobacteria > Hyphomicrobiales > Alsobacteraceae > Alsobacter > Alsobacter sp. R-9. The sequence continues at coordinate 468,567 of NZ_JBTSWJ010000001.1, forward strand.
TCCAGGGAGAACGCCGCCGCCCGCCGCGCGCTGATCGGCGAGACCGCCTCGCGCGAGCTGCGGCCGAGCGTCCTGCCGGGCTACGAGGAGCAGGTGCGCCGCACGCTGGAGCTGCTCGCCTCCATCGGGCCGACGCAGGGCGGGGCGGGGGTCGGCGAGCCGACCATGGCGCACCTGCGCACGGCGCGCCGCGGCGACACGGTGCACATCGATGTCATCGACCGCTGGGGCAACATGATCTCGTCGACGCCGTCGGGCGGCTGGCTGCAGTCGTCCCCGGTGGTGCCGGAGATCGGCTTCCCGCTCAACTCGCGGGCGCAGATGTTCTGGCTGGAGGAGGGACTGCCGTCGAGCCTGGCGCCCGGAAAGCGGCCGCGCACCACGCTCACGCCCTCGCTGGCGCTGCAGGACGGCGTGCCGCGCATGGTGTTCGGGACGCCCGGCGGCGACCAGCAGGACCAGTGGCAGATCTCGCTGTTCCTGCGGAAGGTCCACCACGGGCTCAACCTGCAGGAGGCGATCGACCTGCCGCTGTTCCACACGGGGCACTTCCCCTCGTCGTTCTTCCCGCGCGAGGCGAAGCCGGGCAGCCTGATGATCGAGAAGTCGGCGGGGGAGGCGACCATCGCCGAGCTTCGCCGGCGCGGGCACGACGTCGAGGTGGCGCCGGAGTGGACGGTGGGCCGCCTCACCGCGGCGCAGCGCGACGACGACGGCCTGCTCCGCGCGGCGGCGACGCCGCGCCTGATGCAGGCCTACGCCATCGGTCGCTGAGAGGGGACGAGCCGGCCGCCCCGGCGATGGGGCGGCGGCTCGGCAGGGTCAGTTCCAGCGGTGGCGGTGGCCGTCCATCATGTGGCCGCCGGCTCCGCCGCGCGTCGACCAGCGCATCTGGTCGCGCTGCTTGTCGTCGAGCTTGGCGTAGAAGGCGTCGAAGGCGGGCCGCACCGTCCTGATCGCGTCGAGCGCCGCGGTCATGCGCTTCTCGGCGAGCGCGAGGCGGCCCGTCGGCGTGCGGTCGTTGCGCTCCGCCTCCGTCGGGCACGCGGCCTTCAGCGTCGACTCGGCCTTGGTCATCGCGGCCTTCAGCGCCTCGAAGTCGGGCTTCTGGGCGTCGGTGAGCGTGACCGAGCGCTCCAGGCGCTGCGTCATGCGCGGCACGAAGCTCTCGGACGCGTTGCAGAGCCGGCCGCCCATCATCATCGGACCGCCCATCATCCCGCCCATGCCGTCCATTCCGCCCATCCGGTCGCCGCGGTCGCCGCCGCCGCGGCCTTCGCGCCACTGCGTCTGCTGCAGGCCGCCCTCGACGCCGCGGTTCTCCGCGGCATAGGCGACGCCGCCGGCCGCCAGCACGAGGGCGAGGCCCGCCGCCGTCAGCACGGTCCGGTCCATACGATTCGACAGGGTGCTCATCGTCTTGCTCCACGTTTCGAGCCGGCGTGACGCCCGGCACACCACCAGACAAACCCGGTCCGGCCTTCCGCCGCGTGGCGACAACATTACTGTTTCGCAATGGTTCCCGGCGTGGCCTCGGCCGCGTTCACGGGATTCTGAGCACGGATGCCCGCGAACCGGCGTAGAATTAGCACGTTGTCATCCCGTTGAGGAGCAAACCCATGCTCGACCGGATCGCGACCGCCATCTTCGCCCTTCTCATGGCCCTCTCGATGGGAGCGGTCTCGCTGCTGCCCCTGTAGCGGCTACAACCTACGGTTAATGAGACTGCAAGGCTGCTTGGGTTCTTGCAACCATAAGCTATAGTTGCCGCAGGGGTACGGGGGGTCGTGCCTCATCCTCGCGCGGAGCCGGGTTGCCGGTTTCCGGTCCGGCGGCCTGCATGAACCGAAATCTGTTTTCGTACATCTGGACGCACAGCCGGCGCGAGCAGCTGGCCATCCTCGCGGTCGTCCTCGTATCGCTCCCGTTCTATTTCGTCTCGCTCGACCTGCCGAAGTACATCGTCAACGACGCGATCCAGGGCCGCGCCTTCGCGGGCGGCAAGACGGAGGCGACGCTCTTCGCGTGGAAGGTGACGCTGCCATCGTGGCTGGGCGGGGCGCAGTTCACGCTGTTCGACGGCCTGTCGCTGGAGCGCTTCCCCTACCTCTTCGCGCTCAGCGGCATGTTCCTGCTGCTCGTCTTCGTCAACGGCGGGTTCAAGTGGTACATCAACCTGCGCAAGGGCAAGCTGGGCGAACAGCTGCTCAAGACGATGCGCTTCGAGCTGTTCTCGACGCTCGTGCGCTTCACGCCCGAAGGCATGCGGGCGGTGAAGCCCTCGGAGATGGCGACCGTCATCAACAACGAGGTCGAGCCCATCGGCGGCTTCGTCGGCGACGCCTTCGTCACGCCGGTCTTCCTCGGCGGGCAGGCGCTGACGGCGCTGACTTTCATCGTCATCCAGAACCCGATCCTCGGGCTCATCACCGGCCTCATCGTGGGCGTGCAGGCGATCCTGATCCCGCATCTGCGGCGCGAGCAGCTGCGGCTCGGCAAGCAGCGCCAGCTCGCCGCCCGCGCGCTGGCCGGGCAGATCGGCGAGGTGGTGGAGGGCATGTCGGCCGTACACGGCCACGGCACGGCGCAGTACGAGCTGTCGCGGGTCGACCGGCGGTTGAGCCAGCTCTTCAAGATCCGGTTCGATCTCTACAACCGCAAGTTTATGGTGAAGTTCATCAATAACTTGCTGGCCCAGTTCACGCCCTTCGTCTTCTACTCGCTGGGCGGCTACCTCGCGCTCACCGGCCGGCTCGACATCGGCCAGCTCGTCGCCGTCATCGCCGCCTACCGCGAGTTGCCCCCGCCGGTGAAGGAGCTGATCGACTGGGACCAGCAGCGCATGGACGTGCAGGTCAAGTACGACCAGGTCGTGGACCAGTTCGCCTCGGTGAACCTCATCCCCGAGCCGACGCAGATCCCGGAGCCCGCCGCGACGCTCGTCGGCGCCATCGAGGCGTCGGGCCTCAAGGTGGCCGACTCGCGCGGGCACATGCACCTCGACAACGTGACCTTCGCGGTGCCGCTGCCTTCCCACGTTGCGGTCACCGCAGAGGGCGGCGACGCGCCGGACGTGCTGGCGCGCATCCTCGGGCGCCAGATCATGGCCTACACCGGCCGCCTCAGGGTCGCCGGCTATGATGTCTCGGCCATCCCGGCAGAGACCGCCGGGCGGATGATCGGCTATGCCGGTCCCGAGACGGTGATCTTCCAGGGCAGCATCCGCGACAACGTCGCCTACGGCCTCAACCTCAATCGCCCCGTCGACGAGACGTGGGACCATCCGGGCGACTGGATCGACTACGCCACGGCGGGGGCTGACGGGCCGGACGAACTCGACCGGCGCATCATCGAGGCGCTGCGCATCGCCGGCATGGACCAGACGATCTACCGCTTCGGCCTCGGCGGGCTCATCGATGCCGGCCGCTTCCCGACGCTCGCGGTCAAGGCGGTCGAGGCGCGGCAGGCGGTGTTCGCCGCGCTGGCTGCGGCGGGGTCGACGGATCTCATCGAGCCCTTCGACCCTGCGCGCTACAACCGCAACGCGACGGTGTCGGAGAACCTGCTGTTCGGCATCCCGATCGGCGGGACCCTTGCCGGCCGCAACTTCCTGCGCAACGCCTTCATCCGCGAAACGGTGGAGACGTCCGGGCTCAGCGCCGACCTCACCCAGATGGGCCGCGAGATCGCGGCGACGATGATCGACATCTTCGCCGACCTGCCGCCGGACCACTTCCTGTTCGAGCAGTTCTCCTTCATCCGCTCGGACGACCTGCCCGAATTCGCCGCCATCGTGGCGCGCAAGGACCGCGGCGAGGCGCTGGACGAGGGCGAGAAGGCCCGCCTCGTCGAACTCACCCTCGACTACATCGAGCCCCGGCACCGCCTCGGCCTGCTCAACGGCGAGCGCGAGCAGCGAATCGTCGCGGCGCGCCGGCTGATCCAGGCGAACCTGCCGGCCGCCCTCTCGGGCGCCATCGAGTTCTACGATCCGGCGCGCGTGTGCGCCTCCGCCCCGCTCAAGGACAACCTCCTCTTCGGCCGCATCACCTACGGGGTGGCCGGCGCCGAGGACCGGGTGCTCGCGGTCGTGCGGCGCTGCGTCACCGACCTTCGCCTCGACGAGGACGTCTACCGGCTGGGCCTCGACTTCCAGTGCGGCCCGGGCGGACGCTTCCTCACGCCCTCGCAGCGCGCCGCCGTCTCGCTGTCGCGGGCGCTCGTCAAGCGGCCGTCGGTCCTCGTCGTCAACGACGCGCTGTCGCAGTTCGGCGACGGCGAGCGCCGTCAGGTCTTCGAGCGGATTCAGGCCGCCATGGGGGATGCCAGCCTCGTCGTCTCGATGCGGACGGCGGAGGCGCCGGACGGGTTCGACCACGTCGTCGCCTTCGCAGGGCCCAAACTGCGCGGTACGATGGAAGTCGGCCGGGCACGCGGCGGCGGCAAGCTCGCCGCCGACGCCGCGGCCGGGAGGGCCTGAGATGCAGTGGGGGCTTCCGGCCATGAACCGAGCGGGACGCGCCGATGGGACTTGAAGCCGAAGTCGAAAGCCTGCGGGCCGTGCCCATCTTCAAGGGGCTCGATCCGCGCCGCCTGAAGCTGATCGCGTTCACCAGCCAGCGGCTGTCCTTCAAGACGGGCGACGTGATGTTCCGCCAGGGCAGCGACAGCGACTGCGCCTACGTCATCATCGAGGGCTCGGCGGACGTCGTGCTGGAGACGGCGTCCGGGCCGCTCGTCGTGTCGCGCATCGGCGCCCGCTCGCTGGTGGGCGAGATGGGCGTCATCACCGGCGCCCCGCGCTCGGCCTCGGTCATCGCCGCGTCCGACGCCAGCGTGCTGCGGTTGCCACGGGATCATTTCTTAAGCTTATTGGAAGAATTCTCTCAATTGGCGCTGGCGGTCATGCGAGACCTCGCCCATCGCCTCGAGGCCACCAACCGGCTGCTCGTCTCGCGCAGCGAGTCGAAGCCGGGCTGAGGACCTCGGCGGACAGGACACGACGCCGCGCGCGGCGGGAAGGACTTGATGACGCCTTACGGTCGCACGGGCCTCGATCTCGACGGGGCCGCACAATCCGGCCACCTGCGCGGCATTTCCGTTCGCTTCTGGGGCGTTCGCGGCTCCTTCACGGTCGCCGACCCGCGCGTGAAGCGCTACGGCGGCAACACGTCCTGCGTCGAGGTGCGCCTCGCCGACCGCATGTTCGTGGTCGACGCCGGGTCGGGCATCATCGGCCTCGGGCAGGTGCTGGCGCAGGAGGCGCACGAGGAGGTCAACGTCCTCCTCAGCCATCTCCACCACGATCACATCGCGGGGCTCGCCTTCTTCGAGCCGCTGTTCCGCGAGGGCACCACGGTGCGCATCCACTGCGGCAACCTCGGCGGCCAGACGGCGCAGGCCGCTCTGGACAGGATGTTCGACGAACCGCTGTTCCCGCTGCGGCTCTCCAGCCTGCCGGGCACGATCGAGCATGTCGGCTTCGAGGCGGGCGGGACGCTGCGCTTCGGCAATGCCTGCGAGGTGCGGACCTGCCGCCTGGCGCATCCGGGCGGCGCCACGGGCTACCGGTTCGAGCACGGCGGGCGCAGCGTCTGCTACGTCAGCGACGTGGAGCACGCGCCGGAGGGGTTCGACAAGGACCTCGTCGCCTTCGTCGCAGGCGCCGACCTCGTCATCTACGACACCACCTACACCGAGCGCGAGTATCCCGGCCATGTCGGCTGGGGCCACTCGACGTGGCAGGCGGGCGTGGCGCTGTGCAAGGCCGCCGGAGCCCGCGCGCTCGCGGCCTTCCACCACCATCCGTTCCGCGACGACGCCGCGCTCGACGCCATCGAGGCGGAACTGTCGGAAGCGCTGCCCGGCTCGTTCGTCGCCCGCGAGGTGCAGACCCTCGTCCTCTCAACCCCCGGCGACTACCCGTTCATGATCGGCGTCTGACGCCGCCCCGGCCGACAGCGACAGCCGCCACGCCGCGTAGGTTCCGCCGAGTTCCGCCCCGATCGGGTGGCGCTCCAGCAGGGCGATGAGGCCCTCCGCACCCGGCGCTCCCGAGCGCACCGCGTCCAGCGCCCGGTGGTGGGCGGCGGCGAAGGCGGGAAACTCCTCCCCGGCGGCCTCCAGCGTCCCCAGCAGCGCGTGGATTCGCGTCTCGCGGGCCTGTCCCTTGAGCCGCAGCACGTCGACGGCGAGGAAGGCGAAGCCCGGTGCCGCCTCGCGCACGTCGTCCGAAACGAGGATCGGCACGCCGTAGGCCTTGGTCAGCGGCTCCAGCCGCGCGGCGGTGTTCACGGCGTCGCCGACGATGGAGTAGTCGAAGCGCAGCGCCGAGCCCATGTTGCCGACGCAGGCGAAGCCTGTGTGAAGGCCGATGCCGAGCCCGAGGGGCGTCGCCAGCGCCTCCTCTCCGATCTCGGCGGCGAGCGCGCTGCGGATCGCCGGCAGCGCCTCGGCCATGCGCAAGGCCGCGCGGCAGGCGCGGGCCGCGTGGTCGGGCACGTCGACCGGCGCGTTCCAGAAGGCGAGGAGCCCGTCGCCGATGTACTTGTCGATCGTGCCGTTTTCTTCCAGCACCGCCTGCGTCAGCGGCGTGTGCATGGCGTTGAGGAAGCGGATCACCGCCTCGGCCGGCATGCTCTCGGCGAAGGGCGTGAAGCCGCGCAGGTCGAAGAACAGGATCGACAGCGGCCGCGTCTGCCCGCCGAGCTTGAGGAGCGAGGGATCACGCGAGAGGGTGCGGACGATCTCCGGCGACACGTAGTGCGAGAAGGCCTCGCGGATCTGCCGGCGCTCGCCCTCGGTGCGGCGGAAGACGATGACGGTGGCGACGGCGAAGGCGGCGACGATCGTCGCGCCCGGGACTACGGGCTCCAGCACGAGCCCGCCGCGGACGAAGGCGGCGAAGGCGCCGATCCACAGTCCGCCGAGAAGCGCGACGAGCCCCAGCGCCGCGCCCACCGGCCGCAGCGTGCGGGCGAGCAGCACGGCGACGACGGATCCGAGCAGCAGCACAGCGATCTCGATGCCGCGGGCATAGTCAGGCCGCACGAGGAACTGGCCCTGCAGCACCTGACCGATCACCTCGGCGTGGATGTCGACCCCCGGCACGCTCGCGTCGAGGGGCGTCGCCTTCACGTCGCCCAGCGCCATGGCGCTCGTCCCGATGAGGACGATGCGACCCTCCACCTCCTCGCGCGCCAGCGCTCCGGGCTCGACGACCCGCCAGAACGGGATCGCGCGCTGCTCCCGCCCCGCGGCGTAGCGGATGCGAACGGAGCTGTCCGCGTCGGTGGGCACCACCGTGCTGCCCACCCGCAGCGCGGCGACCCCGGCGGCCGTCGTGCTCACCGCTGCCGTGGCACCGCCCTGGGCGACCCGTAGCGTCTCCAGCGCCAGGGAAGGCACCACGCGGCCGTCGCCGTCGAAGAGCAGCGGCACGCGGCGGACGACGAGGTCCCTGTCCGGGATCCAGTTCACCGCCCCCTGGCCGCGCGCGGCGGCGGCCAGCACGGGCAGCGTCGGGATCGCCCCGCCGAACCGCGGGAGGAAGGGCTGCGGCGGGCCGCCGAGGAAGGCGAAGCCGGCCGTGCCTGCGGGCGGCGGCTGCCCGCCGAAGTCGGACAGGGCGAAGCCGAGCACCGTGGGAGTGCTGCCCATCGCCCGCGCCAGCGCGGCATCGTGCGAGCGGCCGCTGAGGATCCGGGCGACCGCCTCCCGCTCCGCGCCGGCGGGCAGGGCGGCGACGATCTCCTCGGGAGAGGTGCGGTCGGGCTCGGTGAAGAGGATGTCGAGCGCCACCACGCGGGCGCCCAGCCCGCCCAGCCGTTCGACGGCCTCGGCGATGCGGTCGCGCGGCCAGGGCCACTGGCCGATGCGACGCAGCGACTCGTCGTCGACATGCACGACCCGCACGAGGTCGTCCTGCGCGGGCCGCGGCGCCAGCCGCTGGAAGCCGTCGAACACGAGGTTGCGCAGTCCCTGCAGGCCGGGGCCGTCCTGCAATGCGAGCATGGTGCCGAGCACGAGCGGGGCCGCCGTGAGCACCGCGCCCCCGATCATCCCGCCGAACCGGCGCCCCATCACGGTCCCCCTGCGTCGTCCCCTGTCCACGATCCCTGCCTTAAGCGTCACCGGTGAAGCTTCGCTGCATGGCGGGGCGGCGCGGCGCGCTCACCTCGTGTCGAGGTTGACGCTTCCTTGCCGGGCGCGACAGGGCGGATCCGCCGGGGGCGGGCGTTGCGGAGCGGGTTCCGGACCGGGTCCGTCAGGCCGGCGCGGGGGCGGCGTCCTGACGGGGACCGCGGGCGACCACGCTCAGGCTGCCGTCCGGGAGCGGCACCTGCAGGGAGCCCAGCTCCTCGGCAGGCGCCGAGAGCCACCGCTCCATCGCCTCCGGCTCCGCCAGGACGACGGGCATGGCCTTGGGGTGGATGGCACCCACCTCGGCGTTGGGCTCGCAGGTGAGGAACGAGAAGACGAGGTGCTCCGCCGGCTCCTCGGATGCCTTGCGCGCTCCCCACCAGCGGCGCCAGAGTCCGGCGAAGGCGAAAAGGGGCCTGTCCTCGCCGAGGGCGAACCACACGGCGGTCTTGCGGGGCTGCGTGTCCTCGTACTCGCAGAAGCTCGTCGCCGGCACGAGGCAGCGGTGCTGCGGCTTCAGCCAGGCGCGCCAGTGCGGGGAGGCGAGGTTGCGGATGTTGGTGACCGGCCGCTCGCCGGCCTGCTTCGGGCCGGGCATGCCCCAGCGCATCGTGACGAGTTCCCGGCCGTCCTCGCCCTCGCGCACGACGGGCGCCATCTGGTCCGGGAAGATCGCGGGAAGCGGCGGCAGGTTGCCCGCACGGTCGTGCATGGCCCGCGTGAGCTCGCGGATCGCCTGCTGCCCCTTGGTCATGCTGTAGAGGTTGCACATGGCGGCGAGACTACGCCGCCGCGCCTGCGAGGCAAGCCGAGGTGGGCCGGACGGGTCCGCCGCGGCGCGTCAGGCGACGCCGGCCAGCCGCGGAATGCGCACCCACGTCACGCCGGCGAGGAAGTCGCCGACGCCGGTGGCCATGAACGCCCGCAGCCGGGCATCCTGCTCGTCGGCGCAGGGGGTGACGACGGTTCGGCCCTCGCTGCCGTTGGACAGAAGCCAGCGGCGGCCGGACGGGTCGTTCCAGTCGGGCATGATCTGAACCATCGCGATCTCGTCGTTGGTGTTCGCAGGGCTCAAGACCACGGCAGGCCCCCTTTCCGGAGAGGACAAAGAAGGCTTTGGGGGAGGCCCTCATCGTGACGGCGGGGATGCTTTCGCGCAAGCGAATTTGTCGTTAAGCGGCCACGCCACATCCGGCAAGCGAGGTGTCCTCGCCTGCCGGACGAAACCGTGACCGACGCGACGCGGTGCCTGCCGCGCCGGTCATGGGCCTCATTTCTTGGCCGGCTTGGCAGCGGCTGCGCCGTCTGCCGCCGCGGCCATCGCGGCCTCCAGCGCCTTGACGTCGGCCGGCGAGAGCTGCGGGCGATCGACCTTGATGGTCAGCCTGTTGAGCTTCGCCGTCAGCGGGAAGGGCGGCTTGTAGTCGGCGTCGTTCACGCCCGTCAGGGTGTCCGAGCCGATGTCGAAGGCCTCGTCCCACTGCAGGATCATCGGCAGCGTCTGGTCGAGCTTGATGGTCTGCACCACCTTGCCGTCGACCTTCAGCGTGCCGGTGCCCGACCGGCCGATGCCGCTGGCGTTGTTGAAGGCGAGGGTGCCGGCGCCGAGGCCCTCGTAGCGGAAATCGAACTCGAGCACGTGCCGGCCGGGGGACAGCGCGTCGGGCCCTTCCCACTTCACCCGCTTCAGGTCGACGAGGTTCCACAGGAACACCGGCTTGCCCTGCAGCAGGTAGAAGCCGTAGCCCGCGAACCGTCCGCCGGACGTGAGGATCATCCCCTCGGCCCCGCCCTGCGGCACGTCGACGTCGGCGGTGATCGTGTAGGAGCTGTTGAGGAGGCTCGGGCTGTCACCCTGCGGCAGGCCCGTCATCGGCCGCGTGTACACGAACTCGGTCCGGCCGGCCGTGATGTTGGGCCGCGGCGCCACGATGCGCGCGCCGACCGAGGCGTCCATCGGGAACACCTGGTACTTGCGAGCCTCCGCCTCGAACCTGGCCCGCATCGCCTTGACGCGCTGCGGGTACTGCTTGGACACGTCGACGCGCTGGTTGAAGTCCTTGCGCAGGTCGAACAGCTGGAAGACCTGGTTGTTCAGCGGGTCGGCGTTGGCCGGGCCGAAGGCCTCCCACGGCGCGCGGTTGACGGCGGTGCTGAGGAACCAGCCGTCGTCGTAGAGGGCGTACTGGCCCATCATCTCGAAGTACTGGGTCTTGTGGCGGGTCGGCGCCTTCGCGTTCTTCGGGTCGAAGGTGTAGAGGAAGCTCGTCCCCTCGATCGGCGCCTGCTTGATGCCGTCGACCTCCTCGGGCGCGCGGATGCCGGCCGCCTCCAGGATGGTCGGCACGACGTCGATGACGTGCACGAACTGCTCGCGCAGCGCACCCTTCTCCTTGATGCGGGCCGGCCAGCGGACGGCCATGTTCTGGTTGATGCCGCCGAGCTGCGAGGCGTTCTGCTTGAACCACGGGAACGGCGTGTCGAAGGCCCAGGACCAGCCGGCAGACATGTGGTTGTAGGTGAGGTCCGTGCCCCACACGTCGTAGAACTTCATCTGCACCTCGGCGGGCAGCGCGTTGAGGCCGTTGAAGAACGCGACCTCGTTGGGCGTGCCGAGCGGACCGCCCTCCGCGGAGGTGCCGTTGTCGCCGTTGATGTAGATGACGAGCGTGTTGTCGAGCTGTCCGATGTCCTCGAAGGCCTTGATGACGCGGCCGATCTCGTGGTCGCTGTAGGCCGCGTAGGCGGCGAAGACCTCGACCTGCCGGATGAACAGCTTCTTCTCGACGTCCGTCAGCTTGTCCCACGGCTTCAGGTGCTCGGCCGGCCACGGCGGCAGCTCCGTGGACTGCGGCACGACGCCCAGCCGCTTCTGGTTGGCGAGGATGCGTTCGCGCAGCTTCTCGTAGCCGTCGTCGAACAGGTGCATCGCCTGGATCTTCTCCACCCACTCCTTCGTCGGATGGTGCGGCGCGTGCGTGGCGCCGGGGGCGTACTTCACGAAGATCGGCTTGCCCGGCTGGATCTGGTTCATCCGCGTCACGTAGTCGATGGCGTCGTCGGCCATCGCGGTGACGAGGTTCCACGTGCCCGGCGCCTTGCCCTCGAAGGGGTAGATCTGCGTCGTGTTGCGGAAGAGGTTCGGCTGCCACTGGTTGGCGTCGCCGCCGACGAAGCCGTAGAAGTACTCGAAGCCCATGCCGATGGGCCACTGGTCGAACGGCCCCGTCTGGCTCGCCTGGAAGGCGGGCACGTTGTGGTCCTTGCCGAACCACGCGGTGGAGTAGCCGTTGTCCTTCAGCATGCGGCCGATCGTGGCCTTGTCGCGGTCGATGATGCTGTTGTAGCCGGGGAAGCCCGTCGACTGCTCCGAGATCACGCCGAACCCGGCGGAGTGGTGGTTGCGCCCGGTGATGAGGGCTGCGCGCGTCGGCGAGCACAGCGCGGTCGAGAACACCCGGTTGTAGCGCAGGCCCTCGTCGGCGATGCGGTCCAGCGAGGGCGTCGGGATCACCCCGCCGAAGGTGCTCGGCACGCCGAAGCCGGCGTCGTCGGTGATGATCAGGAGCACGTTCGGCGCGCCCTTCGGCGGCACGACGCGCGGTGCCCACCACGGCTTCGACTGCAGGGCATCGTTCTTGATGACGCCGCCGAAGGCCGGGTCCGGAGGCGGCAGCTGCCGCCCATCGAGGGACATGGTCGCCCCCGGCGAGCCGATCGGCGGGGCCTTCTGAGCGTCCGCCGGGCCTGCCAGCGCAGCCAGGCCGAAAGCGAGGGCGAGCGCCCCCATCGATCCACGCATGGTGCAACCAGCCGTCATCGCACGCCCCCTTGGTGTAGAGTCCCTCGTTGCACCGACCTTAACCGGGAGGGGCAGGGCGAACCTTGCGTTTTGGGGTCATAAGTAGTCGTGCGGAGGATGTCCGGGCACCGGGGGAGGCGTGCCCGCGCCGCGTACTTCAGTTTCCAATCCTGGCACTCGACAGGCAGTGCCGCGCGTCGCGACGGTGCTCCGTGATCCGCCATTCATGGCATCGAAACGTCGATCAACGGCCTGACGATCGAGGACTTGCGACCGACGACTTGCGATCGACGAACTGCGATCGAGCGTCGGCGGGCTCAGGGTGGCGATGCCGAAAGCGATCGGCCTCTATGCGATGGGCCACGGCGTGGGGCAGCGCCTCCCGCCTGGCGCAAGCACCCCGCCGATCGATCGCGGCGTCATCCTGTGCCGCCAGCGTGCGCGTCGCGCCGTGCCTGTCCCGGTCGGGCCCAGCCCCAATCCGCAGCTTGCGCGGCGCAAGCCATCGATCCGGTATCTCTGCATTTTCGAGAAGGCGGGGTGGTACAGCTGCCCCGGCTCGAACGGGGGACCCCCAGATCCACAATCTGGTGCTCTAACCAACTGAGCTACAGCTGCACGAAGCGCGTGTGCGGTGGGGACGTTTAGGCCGATCGCGTCCGCTTTTCAAGCCGAATGTCGGCCTCTCGACAGCGTCGCGGAAGCGGCCGCGGCGGGAGGCCGCGGCCGGGGAGGGGACGGGAGGCGTGGACGGCCCGCGCGGCCTCAGGAGGCGCGGTGCAGCGTCGCGTCGAGGGCCTTGCGCACGGGCGCGGCGGTCTCGGTCGCGGTCTTGTTGACGATGCCGGCGAGCGTCTTGGCCTGCGCCGTCATCGTCTCGAACTGCAGGCGGGCGTGGCGGGCCTGGAGCTCGATGGCCTCCGACAGGGTCTTCACGCCGGCGAGTGCGCGCAGGAAGCCCAGCGTCGCATCGGCGTTCGACTGGATCTGTTCCAGCATCGTGGTCGAGAAGCTCTGCAGGCCACGGGCAGCGGCCTCGCCGCTCGTGTTCAGCCCGCTCGAGAGCGTCTCCGCCGACTGGCGGATCGTCGCATAGGCCTCGCGCGCCTGGGCGAGGCCGGTGTCCGCGACGCCCTTCACTGCCTTCGGCAGAGCCTCCGGCGGCAGAACGGCCGTGACGGCGGCGACCGGCGTCAGCGTCAGCGGCGCCGGGGGAGCCTCTGCCTTGGCGACGGGAGCAACCGGAACAGGCTTCACGGCCGGCGCGGGAGTGGCCTCGACCTGCGGGGCCTCGACCCTCGGGGCGGCCGCGGCGACCGTCGCCGGCGCGGGGACCACCGGAGCGGCGGGCTTCACGGGAACGCTCTTCGCCGCCGCGGGCGCGGGCGCCTTCACGAGAGCCGACCTTTCGGCGGCGGGCTTTGCAGCAGCGGGCTTGGCCGGCGCGGGCTTCGCCGTCGCCTGGGGCACGGACTTGGCTGCCACCGGCCTGGCGGCCACGGGCTTCGTGGCGACGGGCTTGGCGGCGAGGGCCTTGGGGGCGGCGCGGCGCGCCGGCGTCTTCGTCGGGGCGGGCATGGTCGACCTCTCCAGCTTCACGGCCCGGCGCGGGTGCGACCGGGCGGGGAAGGGGCCGCCGGGCAGGACAGGGTCCCGCGGGCCGCCCCGGGTTGCGCGGCGCGGGCGCGGCCTAAGCCGGCGCCCGCGAGCGGCCTGTTACTTGCGCTTGGTCACCTCGGCGGTGGCCTTCTGCAGGGTGGCCTGGGCGTCGGCCGCGGCCTTCTGCACCTCTGCGGTCGCCTTCTGGACCGTGGCCTGCGCCTCGGTGGCGGCCTTCTGCAGGTTGGTCTGCATGGCGGTGCCGAGCTCCTTCATCTGCGACTGCAGAGCGGCGGCCTGCGCCTTCAGGTACTCGGTCTGGAGGTGCATCATCTCCTGCACGTCCTTCGCCTTCACCAGGGCGGAAGCATGCTCGAAGGCGGCGCCGACATTCTGCTCGGCGAAGCTGAACGCCTTCGTGGCGAACTCCTTGCCGTTGGCCTGGAGCGTCGCGGTCTGCGTCTCGGCGGCCGAGACGGCCTTGGTGGCCGCGCCGACGAAGCCGTCGAAGGCCTTGCGGGCCTGCTCGACGCTCTTCTCGGCGAAGTCGCGCATCTCGGTGGGAATCTCGTAGGAGGTCGGGCTCTTGGCCATGTTCGCAATCCTCAGCGGAGCCTGTGGCGTTGGCACCCGCCGAGCGTCGGCTCCGGGCGACGGCGTGCCGTTCATTGTGCAGTGCAACATAATGATGCGATGCACAATCGTCAAGGGCGGACCGGGGACCCGTTAACGTAAACCCGCGACGGGCGGCCGGCGAGTCCACCGGTTCGTTTACGCGGGCCGCGCGGGTCCCTAGAATTAAGCATTCATTGACCATAACGGGTTCCGACCCGTGGGGGAGCAGGGCGTGGCGCAGGAGAGCGGGCCGGAGAGCGGCGTGCGTCGGCAGGTCGTCGCCGACATGGCGGCGGCCGCGGGGGCGGGGGCCCCCGTGGCGGCGCTTGCCGCCGACGGCGCGACGGTGCTGTGGGCCAGCGCCGCCGGCCTTGCGCTGCTGGGCCTGCCGCCCCAGTCGACGCTGCCTGCCGCGCTCGACCCGTCCCGCCTGCCGGTGGCCCGCTTCGCCGAGCTCGCGGCCGGGCTCGCGCCTGTCGCCGGCCAGCGGCTGGAGCGCCTCCGGCTCCCTGTGGGGCGCCGGCTCGACCTCGTGACCCTGGCCTGCCGCCGCGTCGTGGGCGGCGGAGGGCCGGACTTCCTGATGCTCGCCGGCACGCCGCCCCGTGGCGCGGCTCCGCAGCCGGTGCCCGAATTGACCGCCCTGCTGGCGGTGGCGCCGGGTCCGCAGACGGACGCCGTTCTCACCGCCGAGGCCCTCGTCGCCAGGGCCGGAGGCCGGCCGTTCCTGCGCTTCATCTGGCAGTGCGACGGCTCGGGCCGCATCACCGCGCTGTCGCCGGACCTCGGCTCCGCCATCGGCGCCGCGATGCCGGCCGACGCGGAGACGTGGCCGGCCTTCGAGGCGCGGGCGCTCGTCGACTCCGAAGGCCGCGTCGGCGCCGCGGTGGCCGCCGGCCGCACGTTCACCGGTCTCGACGTGACGTGGCGCCTCGCCTCGGGCGGCCATGCCGTGCCCGTGTCCCTCTCGGGCGTGCCGACGGTCGTGGACCGTGTCGTCACCGGGTTCCGCGGGTTCGGCCTCGTGCGCCTCGCCGGCCTCGTCGTGCTCGATGCCGGGATTGCGCTCGACGCGCACAGCGAGCCGCCGCCGGTCCAGACCGAAGTCCCGCAGCCGGCCGAAGGCCCTGCCGCGGATGAACCGGCTCCGGTCGAGGCTTCTGCCGAGTCCTCGTCTTCGGCTCCTTCGGACGACGAGGTGATCGATCTCGCGGAGGAGGGGGCCCTTCCGCCTCCCGCGACGTCCGTGGTCCCGTTCCCGCCGCGCACCCCGCCTGAGCCGGTCGACCCGAAAGTGGTCCCGCTGCGCGGCGCGCCGCAGCGTCCGCCGGTCCCGGATGCCGGTCGCGGGCTGAGCCGCAGCGAACGGCATGCCTTCCGCGAGATCGCGCGGGCGCTCGGCGCCCGCATCGAGGGCGAGGACGAGGGTGACGATGCGGTCGTCGAACCGGCTGCTGCCGCGGAAGCGGAGACCGCGGCGCCGGAGCCTTCCGCGGGCCGCCCGTCGTCGTCGAGCCCTGCCGAGGCCGCCGCCGCGACTGGCAGTGCGGGCGCCCCGGCCCTGACACCCGCCGCCGAGGCGGCGCTGCGGGCCGCTGCGGCCGCGGAGGCAGCTGCCGCGGAGGCGGTGCGTGCGGGGGCGCCCGACGACGGCGCGATGGCCGGTGCGGCCGGCGGCACGGAGGCAACGGTCGATCGGGGCCTTGCTGCTGACGAGACGCCCGCCCCTGCCGCCGTGGCGGAGGTTTCCGCCCCGGTGCTGCCGGTGCCCGTCGTCGCCGCGGCCCCGGAAGCGCCTGCGTTGTCCGACCTCGCCCGCCACGCCGAGGAGCTGTTCGATCGCCTGCCCATCGGCGTGCTGGTGTGCCGCGGCGAGGTGCCGATCGTCATGAACAGGACGCTCCGCGACCTCGTCGGCTGGGATTCGATCGACGCCTTCTACGACGGCGGCGGGCTCGCCCGGATGTTCCGCGGGCGCGGCGCGGAGGCGATCCCGGCGGGCGGCGAGGGCGGCACGGTCGCCCTCACCACGCGCGACGGCGACATCGTCGCGGTCGACGCGCGCATCCAGACCCTGTCGTGGGACGGGCTTCCGGCGACGCTGATGAGCTTCCGACGCGCCGCCGACGTCGACCTGACGCCGCGCCTCAAGGCGGCGGAACTGGAGCTGCGGCGCCGCGAGTCCGAGGAGCGCGAGCTGCGCGCCATCCTCGACACCGCCACCGACGGCGTCATCGTGCTGGACGTCGACGGGCGCATCCTCAGCATCAACCGCTCGGGCGAGGCGCTGTTCGGCTACGACCAGAAGGAGATCGCCGGGGAGACCTTCATCTCCCTGCTGGCGCCCGACAGCCACGCGACCGCCCTCGACTACCTCGAGGGGCTGAAGTCGAACGGCGTCGCCAGCGTCCTCAATGACGGCCGCGAGGTGGTGGGGCGCGTGCGCCAGGGTGGGCGCATCCCGCTGTTCATGACGCTCGGCGCCATCTCGACGGCGCCGGAGGTGCGCTTCTGCGCCGTGCTGCGCGACATCACGCCGTGGAAGAAGGCCGAGGCCGACCTGATGGAGGCGAAGAAGGCGGCCGAGGCGGCAAGCTCGCAGAAGTCCGACTTCCTCGCCAAGATCAGCCACGAGATCCGCACGCCGCTCTCCGCCATCATCGGCTTTGCCGAGGTGATGATCGAGGAACGCTTCGGCCCCGTCGGCAACGAGCGCTACCTCGAGTACCTGCGCGACATCCATTCGTCGGGCGGGCACGTCATCAGCCTCGTCAACGACCTGCTCGACCTCTCCAAGATCGAGGCCGGGCGCTTCGACCTCACCTTCGTCGGCGTCGACGTGAACGAGATTGTCTCGCGCTCGGTGTCGCTCATGCAGCCGCAGGCCGGCGCCTCGCGGGTGGTCGTGCGCACGGCGCTCTCCGCCCGGCTGCCGCGCGTCGTCGCGGACGAGCGATCGCTGCGGCAGATCGTGCTGAACCTGCTCTCCAACGCGGTGAAGTTTACCGATCCCGGCGGCCAGGTGATCGTCTCGACCGCCTTCACCGACCGTGGCGAGGTGGCGATCCGCGTGCGCGACACCGGCATCGGCATGACCGACAAGGAGATCGAGACGGCGCTGGAGCCCTTCCGGCAGCTCGCCACCGCGCGGCGCGCCGGCGGCACGGGCCTCGGCCTGCCGCTCACCAAGGCGCTGGTGGAGGCGAACCGCGCCACCATGACGATCCGCAGCGCACGCGACAGCGGCACGCTCGTCGAGGTGCTGTTCCCCACCAACCGGGTGCTTGCCGAGTAGCGGGGGCTCGCGCCGCGCCCGGGCCGCGCTACACTGCGCGGCGCGCTCCACTGCGGGCCGCACTTGGGACGACCGCCATGGACTTCGCCTTCACCGAGGAAGAACAGCTCATCCGCGCGACCGCCGAGCGGCTGGCGGCCGAGCGGCTCGCGCCCGTCGCCGCCCGGCTCGACCGCGGCGAGGGCCGCGACGAGCTCCTCGCCAACCTGCGCCTCCTCGCCGAGAACGGCTTCATGGCGCTCAACGTCGACCCCCGGTTCGGCGGCACCGGCGCCGGCACGGTGGCCTTCGCGCTCTCCGTCGAGGCGCTGGCCCATGCCTGCGCCGCGACGGCGGTGACCGTATCCGTGACCAACATGGTGGGCGAGGTGATCCAGGCGGTCGGCTCGGCCGAGCAGAAGGCACGCTGCCTGCCGCGTCTCGCCGACGGCACGTGGCCGGCGGGCGCATTCTGCCTCACGGAGAGCGGCGCAGGGTCCGACCCCGCGGGCATGGCGACGCGCGCGCGGCGCGACGGCGACCATTGGGTGCTCGACGGGCAGAAGCTCTACATCACCTCGGCCGAGTATGCCGGGGTCTTCGTGGTGTGGGCGGTCACGGACCCGGACCGGCCGAAGGGCAAGGGCATCTCCTGCTTCCTCGTCGAGGCCGGCACGCCGGGCCTCGTCGTCGGGCGCGCCGAGGAGAAGATGGGCCAGCACGGCTCGGCCACCAACACGGTGCACTTCGAGGGCTGCCGCGTCCCCGCCGGCGCGCTGATGGGACGAGAGAACGACGGCTTCCGCATCGCCGTCGGCGAACTCGCCGGCGGACGTATCGGCGTCGCCGCGCTGTCGCTCGGCATCGCGCGGGCGGCGATGGACGCGGCCAAGTCCTACGTCGCGGAGCGCCGGCAGTTCGGCCAGCGCGTCGCCGACTTCCAGGGCGTGCAGTGGATGATCGCCGACCGCGAGACGGACCTCGAGGCGGCCCGCCTGCTGATCCTCTCGGCCGCGGCGCGGAAGGACCGGGGCGAGCCCTTCGCCAAGGAGGCCTCCATGGCCAAGCTCTTCGCGTCCGAGGCCGCCCACCGCTGCACCGACACCGCGCTTCAGCTGCACGGCGGCGCCGGCTACGTGAAGGACTATCCGGTGGAGCGCTACGCCCGTGACGCGCGCATCACGCGCATCTACGAGGGCACCTCCGAGATCCAGCGGCTCATCATCGCTCGCGAGACGATGCGCAACGCGGGCTGAGGGGCCGCGCTGCCCCTGATCCGGCGCTGCGGGCGCGGGCAATGGCCCGCACCCCCGCGCCGGGTGAGGGAGCGTCGTCGCGAAGAGCGGATCGCGGAAGGCAGTCCGGTATCGGGGAAGCAAAAGGGGGGAGGCTGGACCGCCTTCCGCGCCGCTTCAGTTCCAGTGGGCCGGCCGCCGCGCGACGGCCGGCTTCAGTCCCGGCTCCGGGGAATCGTCACAACCCCTCGGCCTCGGCACGACGCGCGGGCCCTCGCGTCGCCTCCGGCCCCGGGCCGGATGGTCCGGTCCCATCCCGCGTCGAGGCCCGGGAATGATGCGCGATCACGCATGCGATGTAAAGTAATTATTCCTATCAATGCGGAGGGGACAAGGATTGGTTCCGTCAGCCGCCGGAGCATGGGGAACGTCGGGCTGCAGGCGCGATTGAGAGGGCGGTTCCACCGGTGACAGGAGACACCCATGCCCGCCAAGTCGAAGGCCCAGCAGAAGGCGGCTGGCGCGGCGCTTGCCGCCAAGCGCGGCGAGGTGCCGGCAAAGTCGCTGAAGGGCGCGTCGCGCTCGATGGCGAAGTCGATGGACCAGAAGCAGCTGCACGACCTCGCCGCGACGCCGCGCAAGGGCAAGCCCGACCACGTCCGGAAGAACTAGCGGCAACGAGGAGGCGGGGCCTCGTGCAAGTGGGGGCACCGTGGGACCGTGCCTTGCCTTCAGGCTCCGCGAAGGCCCCCCACCCCTGTCCCTCCCCACAAGGGGAAGGGGTGACGCTTGAGGTCGAGCGAACGTTGGAGGCCGGCCGGATGCCCGTCGGGCGCGATGCTCAGCGATTGAGACGCACGCGGCCGGCATCCGCGACGTCGTAGCCGCCGAGACGCGATGCCTGCGCGGCGAAGGCCGGATTGCGAACGGTCTCCAGGAGCAGCTGGAGGCCCGGTTCGAAGTAGGTCCGCCGGCGCATCGCGAGGTCGAAGCGCTCCCAGGCGAGCGGCAGGAACCCGAGCCCGGCGCCCGTCGCGACCGCGCGCGACGCGATCCCGCAGTCCACGTCGCCGGCACGGATCGCGGCGGCGAGGTCCGCTCCCGTCGGGAACGGCTCGTTGGCGGCCTGCACGTCGTCCAGCGTCATGCCCGCGCGCTCGAGGAGCACGGTCAGAAGGAGCTGGGCGCCCGCGCCGCGCTGGCGCAGGCCGAAGGAGAGGCGACGGCGGACGGCGTCCGCGAGCGATGCAACGCCGGCGGCGCCCGCCCCGAGGACCAGCCCCTGCTCGCGGCGCGCCAGCGCAATGAGGACGCAGTCGTGCAGATGGGAGCGCGAGGCGACGGCGCGGACGTTGGCATCCTCGTCGCCCGTGGCATCGTGGCAGTGAATGGCCGCCACGGCGACCTCGTCATGGTCGAGCCGGGCAAGGCCGGCCTCCGACCCTTCCGGCAGCATGGCGAGACCGCAGCCCGAGCGGCGGATCGCCCATTCCAGCAGCGGGTCGTGGCTGCCGCCGACGATGGGGGGCGTCGGGGCCGGCGCCATGCCGTCCGGCCGGCTCATGCCGGATTCGATCCAGCGATCGAGCGCCGCGCGCGGGAACAGCCACTTGCCGGTGACCTTCGAGCAGGGGATGCCGCCTTCGGCCACCAGTTCGTAGAGCTTGCGCTCCTTCAGGTGGAGGTACTTGGCCGCCTGCGCGGTCGTGAGGTACGAACCAAGCTGCTCTGACATGCAAAAACCTGCGGGGTTTACGAATTTGCCTTCCTGCGTGGCGAGACCATATGTGTGCGCGTTCCTGAGGGGAAGGGCCTGCCGCAGCCATGGATGTCGCGAGCGCGTTCTCAGCCGCGATCCGCCTGATCGTGACGCTCGATCCGGCGTTCACGCAGGTTGTCCTCCTGTCGCTGCGCGTGACGCTCTCGGCCGTGCTCATCGCCGCCGTCATCGGCCTGCCGCTCGGCGCGCTGCTGGCCCTCTCGCGCTTTCCGGGCCGCTCTGCCCTCGTCGTTCTCGTCAACACGCTGATGGGCCTGCCGCCGGTGGTGGCTGGACTCATGGTGTTCCTCGCGCTGTCGCGCTCCGGGCCGCTGGGCCCGCTCGGCCTGCTGT
The DNA here is from genome assembly GCF_054612375.1 of Alsobacter sp. R-9. Taxonomy (NCBI): domain Bacteria; kingdom Pseudomonadati; phylum Pseudomonadota; class Alphaproteobacteria; order Hyphomicrobiales; family Alsobacteraceae; genus Alsobacter; species Alsobacter sp. R-9. The sequence continues at coordinate 489,347 of NZ_JBTSWJ010000001.1, forward strand.
TCACGCCGGGCGCCATGATCGCGGCGCAGACGGTTCTCGTGCTGCCGATCGTCGTGGCCCTGACGCGGCAGGTGGTGGAGGACCTGTGGGCCGAGTACGGCGAGCACCTGCGCTCCCTCGGCCAGACCGGGCTCGCTGCCATCCCGACTCTGCTGTGGGACGCGCGCTTCTCGCTGGCGACCGCGCTGCTGGCCGGGTTCGGGCGGGCGAGCGCCGAGGTCGGCGCGGTGCTGATCGTCGGCGGCAACATCGCCGGCTACACCCGCACGATGACCACCTCCATCGCGCTCGAGACCTCCAAGGGCGACCTGCCGCTGGCGCTCGGCATGGGGATCGTGCTGATCCTGCTGACGCTGCTCATCAACGGGCTCACCTTCGGCGCCAGCCGCATCGGCGCCCGCCATGCGGGCTGAGCCGATGCGCGACACCCCCTCCATCCTGCCGCTGCGGGTCGAACGGCTGGGCTACGAGGCGGGCGGCGCGGACCTGCTGACGGACGTGTCGTTCGACATACCCGCCGGCGGCTGTACCGTCGTTCTCGGCCCCAACGGCGCGGGCAAGTCGCTGCTTCTGCGCCTGTGCCACGGGCTGATCGCGCCCTCGGCAGGGAGCGCGTCCTGGGCGCAGCCGGGCGGCGCGATCGCCGGGCGGCGGCGCCACGCCATGGTGTTCCAGCGGCCGGTGATGCTGCGCCGCTCGGCCCGCGCCAACATCCTGCATGCGCTGGCGGCGGCGGGCGCCGGCGGGGACCGGGACCGGCGGGCCGACGCCGCGCTTCAACGCTTCGGCCTCGAGGCGCTGGCGGACCGGCCGGCGCGGCTGCTGTCGGGCGGCGAGCAGCAGCGCCTCGCCATCGCGCGGGCGTGGGCGCTGTCGCCGGAGGTGATCTTCCTCGACGAGCCGACGTCGGCGCTGGACCCCGGCGCGACGCGGCAGATCGAAGCGATGCTGCAATCGCTGCGCGAGGAGGGCGTCACCCTCGTCATGGCGACGCATGACCTCGGCCAGGCCCGCCGCCTCGCCGACCGCGTGCTCATGCTCCACCGCGGCCGGCTCGTCGAAGCCGGTTCCGCCACACCCTTCTTCGCCGGCCCGCGCGCGGACGTCGCGCGGGCCTTCCTCGCCGGCGATCTCATCTGGTAATCCCGTCCAAGGAGGATCTCGTGACGAAACTCGGACTGACCCTCGGCCTGATGGCCGCTCTCGTGCTCGGCGCTCCCGCGCAGGCGCAGACGGCCCCGGCCGGCCAGCGCTTCATCACCGTGGCCTCGACCACCTCGACGCAGGACAGCGGCCTCTTCGGGTACCTGCTGCCGATCTTCACCGCCAAGACGGGCGTCGAGGTGAAGGTCGTGGCGCAGGGCACCGGGCAGGCGCTCGACACGGCGCGGCGCGGCGACGCGGACGTTGTGTTCGTCCACGCCAAGTCGCAGGAGGACAAGTTCGTCACGGAAGGCTTCGGGCTGCCCCGCCGCCCGGTGATGTACAACGACTTCGTCGTCATCGGCCCCGCCGCCGACCCGGCGAAGATCAAGGGCGGCAAGGATGTCGTCGTGGCGTTCAAGGCCATCCAGGAGAAGCAGGCGCCGTTCGTGTCGCGCGGCGACCGCTCGGGCACGCACACCGCCGAGCTTGCCCTGTGGCAGGCCGCCGGCATCGACATCGCCGCCGCCAAGGGGCCGTGGTACCGCGAGATCGGCCAGGGCATGGGCGCCGCGCTGAACACGGCCGGCGCGATGGGGGCTTACGTGCTGTCCGACCGCGCCACGTGGATCAGCTTCAAGAACCGTGGCGACCTCGGCATCGCGGTCGAGGGCGACCGCAAGCTCTTCAACCAGTACGGCGTGATCGTCGTGAACCCCGCGAAGCACCCGCACGTGAAGACCGCCGACGCGCAGCTCTTCGCCGACTGGCTGGTGAGCCCCGAGGGGCAGGCCGCCATCGCCGGCTACAAGATCAACGGCGAGCAGCTGTTCTACCCCAACGCCGGCCAGCCGGGAGCCTGACCCGCATGACGCAGCACGACCGGACGCGGCCGGGGGAGATCGAGGCGCCGCTGCCCGAGCGGGCGGATGCCCGGCTCGTCTTCATCGGCCGCATCCGGACGCCGTTCGCCACGCGCGACGACTGTCCGCGCCAGGGCAAGGCGGACGGGCCGGAGTGCCGCGTCGAGATCGACGAGCCGTGGCGGCCTGCGCTGAAGGGGCTGGAGCGCTACCGGCGCGCCGAGGTGCTCTACTGGATGCACCTCGCCCGGCGCGACCTCGTTCAGCAGAGCCCGAAGTCGGACGGCGATACGCACGGCACCTTCGCCCTGCGCTCGCCCGTGCGGCCGAACCCGATCTCCACGTCGCTGGTCGAGATCGTGTCCGTCGAGCCGTGGGGGCTCGTGGTGCGCGGCCTCGATTGCGTCGACGGCACGCCGCTGCTCGACGTGAAGCCGGACCGCTGCTCGTTCACGCCGCTCGCCCCGCCGGGGCCGGGCGACCGCGCGCAGGGAGGCGGCGCATGAGCCTCACCCGCCGCCACATGCTCGCGGCCGGCGCCGCGCTGTGCCTGCCCGCCGTGGCGCGGGCGCAGACGATCCGCGACGGCGCCGGGCGGGAGGTCGCGATCCCGGCCCGGGTCGAGCGCGTGTTCCCGGCGGGGCCGCCGGCCGCCATCACGCTCTATACGCTGGCGCCGGACCAGCTGCTCGGCTGGCCGCGTGCCAACCGGCCGGAGGAACTCGCCTACCTCGACCCCGCCGTCGGCGCGAGGCCGGAGCTGGGGCGGCTCACCGGCCGCGGCAACACGACCAACCTGGAGAGCCTGCTGCAACTGCGGCCGGACCTCATCGTCGACATCGGCTCGGTGGCGCGTACGTTCGTGGAGACCGCCGACCGCATCCAGGCGCAGACGGGGCTGCCCTACGCGCTCCTCGACGGGCGCTTCGACAAGGTGGCCGAGAGCTACCGCCTGCTCGGGCGCCTGGCCGGGCGCGGCGAGCGGGGCGACGACCTCGCGCGGCGCTGCGACGAGGTGGTGCGCACCTGCCAGTCGCGCGTCGCCACCGTGCCGGCCGAAAAGCGCCCGCGCGTCTACTACGCCCGCGGTCCGCGCGGGCTGGAGACCGGGCTCGGCGGCTCGATCAACGTCGAGACCATCGAGTTCATGGGCGCCGTCAACGTCGCCGGCGGCACGCGCGGCGGCCTCGCCTCGGTGTCCGTCGAGCAGGTGCTCGCGTGGGACCCCGAGGTCATCGTCACCATCGACCGGGAGTTCGCGGCCTCGGTGCGCAGCGACCCGGCGTGGAAGGGCGTGCGGGCCGTGAGGGACGGGCGCATCCACCTGTCGCCGAAGATGCCGTTCGGCTGGGTCGACTTCCCGCCCTCGGTGAACCGCATCCCGGGCCTGTGGTGGCTCGGCAGAATCCTCTACCCGAGCCTCTTCCCCGAGGACTTGCGGGCCGTCACGCGCGACTTCTACACGACCTTCTACCACCGCACGCCCGACGAGGCGCAGGTGGCGGCCGTGCTGGACGGGCGCGGATGACCAACCTCGGCCCGGGGCGCGGGATCGCGGTTGCGCTCGCGGTGCTGGCGCTCGGCGTCGCGGTGGCCTTCACGCTCGGGCGCTTCCCGGTGTCGGCGGGCGACGTTGCCACCGTGCTGTGGAGCCGGCTCGCGGGCCGCCCCTCCGGCCTGCCGGGGTCGGTGGAGGCCGTGGTGCTCTCGGTGCGCGGGCCGCGCGTCGTCGCGGCCATCCTGTGCGGCGCGGCGCTGGCGACGGCGGGCGCGGCGTTCCAGGGGCTCTTCCGCAACCCGCTCGTCTCGCCCGACATCCTCGGCGCCTCGTCCGGCGCGGCGCTGGGCGCCGTGCTCGGCATCTACTGGTCGCTCGGCATCGTCGGCATCCAGCTGCTCGCCTTCGGGGGCGGGCTCGCCGCGGTCGCCGCGGTCTACGCCATCGGCGCGTCGCTGCGGGCGGGCGACACGACGCTCGCCCTCGTCCTCACCGGCGTCGTCGTGGGGGCGCTGCTCGGCGCCGGCGTCGGCCTCGTGAAGTATCTCGCCGACCCGTACAACCAGCTCCCTGCGATGACCTTCTGGCTGCTCGGCAGCCTGTCGGGCACCGACGCCTCCGACCTCGTGCCGCTGCTGGGCCCGGTGGTCGCGGGGACGGCGCTGCTGCTGGCGCTGCGCTGGCGGCTCAACGTGATGTCGCTGCCCGACGAGGAAGCGACCGCGCTCGGCCTGCGGACGGGGCCGGTGCGGCTGGCGGTGGTGGCCGCGGCGACGCTGGTGACGGCGGCGAGCGTGGCGGCGGCCGGGGTCATCGGCTGGGTCGGGCTCGTCGTGCCGCACCTCGCCCGCTTCCTCGTCGGCCCGGACTTCGGACGCCTGATGCCGACGGCGGCGATCCTCGGCGCCGGTTACCTGCTGCTGATCGACACGCTGGCGCGCACCGTGGCGCCGGTCGAGGTGCCGCTCGGCATCCTCACGGCGGTGGTGGGGACGCCGTTCTTCATCTGGCTGCTCGCCTCCTCGCGCCGGGGCTGGTCCTGATGCTGGAGGCGCGCGGGCTCAGCTTCGGCTATCCCGGCCGCGTCATCGGGCGCGACGTCGCCATGGGCGTTGCCCCCGGCGAGGCGGTGGCCCTGCTCGGCCCCAACGGCGGGGGCAAGACGACGCTGCTGAAGACGCTGCTCGGCCTGCTGGAGGCCATGGCCGGCGAGGTGCGTCTCGACGGCGAGCCGCTGGCGGCGCTGCCCGTGGCCGAGCGGGCGCGGCGCCTCGCCTACGTGCCGCAGGCCCATGCCGGGGCCTTCGCCTTCACGGCGCTGGAGATGGTGACGATGGGCCGGACGGCGCGCGGCGGGCTGCTGGGCCGGCCGGGCCCGCGCGACGTGGCGCTGGCGCGCGCCATGCTGGACCAGATGGGCGTCGGCCACCTCGCCGACCGGCCCTACACGCTCATCTCCGGCGGCGAGCGACAGCTCGTCTTCGTCGCCCGCGCGCTGGCGCAGGAGCCGCGCTATGTCGTCCTCGACGAGCCGACCGCGAGCCTCGACTTCGGCAACCAGGGCCTCGTCATGCGCCGCATCCGCGACCTCGCGGCCAGCGGGCTCGGCGTCCTGTTCACCACGCACGATCCAAACCAGGCGCTGCGCCATGCCGACAGGACGGTGATGCTGCGCGAGGGCCGGCTTGACCGCGACGGCCCTTCCGCGGCGGTCATCGACCCCGACGCGCTGCAGCGGCTCTACGGCGCGCCGGTCGAGACCGTCGTGGCGGGAGACGGGACACGCGCCTACCTGCCGGGGTGACGGGGGCGGGGCTGCGGGTCGCATGACGCGCCAATGGCCGTCGTGGCCGCCGGCCCCTCATCCGCCTCCGCTGTAGCGGAGGCACCTTCTACCCGCAGGCGGGGCGAAGGGGGGGCGCGGCATCGTTGCGGCTTGCCGATCGCCGCGGATCCAGGAGGCCGCGACGGCTCCGCCTCCTTCTCCCCGCCTGCGGGGAGAAGGTGGTCCGCAGGACCGGATGAGGGGATGGGCGCGGCGTCCATGGCGGAGAGCCTGCGCGTGCCAGTCCCCGCGGACCGCCGCCGTCGTCGTCCACAAACGGCCATGCTGCCGCCGCAGTGAATCCGCGATCCGGGGTCTTGATCATGATGATCCTGTTCCTGTCCGGGCCCCCCCCATGACACGTTCCGCCCTCCTTGCCGCCACGGCGCTCGCCGCCGTGCTGCCCCAGGCCGTTTCCGCCGCCGAGATCGAGGCCGAGAGCCGGATCGAGGCGGTGACCGTGTTCCCCGACGGCGCCAGCGTCGTGCGCGCGGTGCCGCTGCGGGTGCCGGCCGGCTCCCACACCATCGTGCTGCGCGGCCTTGCGGGGACCGTCGATCCTGCCTCCATCCGGGTGGAAGGGCAGGGGTCCGCCAGGCTCGCCATCGGCTCGGTCGATGTGCGTGCCGTGCCCGGAGACGCGCAGCCGGCGGTCGACCCGGCGCTGGAGAAGCGCATCACCGCCCGCCGCCAGGACCGCGACCGCCTTCAGGCGCGCATCGACTCGGCCGATGCCAAGCGCGTCGCCATCGAGAAGTTCGCGGAGACGGGCGGCGGCACGCCGAAGGACGGACCGCCGCTGCCCGTGGATCGGCTTGTCGCCGCCTGGGACGCGGTGGGCGACGCGCTGGAGAAGGTCAACGCCCAGCTCGTCGACCTGCGCATCAAGGCCAAGGAGCTTGACGACGAGATCGAGGCGCTGGAGCAGGCCCGGCCGAAGCCGGTGCCGGGCCGGGCGCCGAAGCGCGACGTGACCATCGCGCTGGAATCCCCGGTCGACGCCGAGGCGGCGCTGAAGGTGACCTACCGCGTCGCCGGGGCCCGGTGGACGCCCGTCTACGACGTGCGCCTCGACACCGGTGCCCGCGACCGCAAGCCGAGCCTCGACGTTGTCCGGCGCGCGCAGGTGGCGCAGACCACGGGTGAGGACTGGGCCGACGTGGCTCTGACCGTCTCCACCGTCCAGACGGCGCGCGGCACGCAGGCGCCGGAGCTGCGCGAGCAGACGCTCTCCCTGTTCGATCCCGCCGAGCTGGCGCGGCGCAACGAGGTCCGTGCGAAATCGCAGCGGGAAATCGCGCGCGCGGCGCCCCTGGCGGCGGCCGCGCCACCGGCGCGGATGGACCTGTCGGCGGAGCCCGAAGCCATCGCCGAGACGACCGCCGAGGCGGTGACGGGCGGCTTCCAGGCGGCCTTCCGCGTGCCGGGGAAGGCGACCCTGTCCGCCGACGGGACGCAGCGAACCTATGCGCTCGCCACCCGCACGCTCGACCCCGCGCTCGTGGTGAAGACCGCGCCCGTCCTCGACGACACGGCGTATCTGGAGGCCTCGTTCACGCTGGAGGACGACGTGCCTCTGCTGGCGGGGCCCGTGACCCTGCAGCGCGACGGCGTCTATGTCGGGCGCGGGCGGCTGCAGGCCAAGGCGCCCGGCGAGCGGATCGACCTCGGCTTCGGCGCCGACGACAAGGTGAAGGTGACGCGCGTGCCGCTGAAGCGGCAGGCCAGCGACCCGGGCTGGATCGGCAACACCCGCAGCGACGTGCGGGCGTTCCGCACCACCGTGCGCAACCTGCACGACACGCCGCTTCGCATCGTCGTCGTCGACCAGACGCCGGTCAGCGAGAACGCCTCGGTCACCGTGGAGCCGCTCTCCGGCATGACGGCGCCGACCGAGAAGACCTTCGGCGACCAGCGTGGCGTCGTGGCATGGAGCTACGACTACAAGCCGGGCGAGCAGCGCGAGATCCAGCACGGCTACAAGATCGCCTGGCCGGCCGACAAGGAGCTCGTGACCGGCGGGCGCCCGCAGCCCCTGCTGCGCTGAACGGCGGGGACGGCGGGGAGGCCCGTGGCGGGGGGCCGGTACTTGCGCGCTTTACGCTCCCGTCCTGATTGGATAACACCTCCCGGCAAGCCCCGGCCCTGCCGCCTTGCGGTCGCGCCCGGCCGGGAGCCGCCGCTGTCCCGGCAGGACCGCGCCCGGCGCCTCCAGATGGAGGCTCAATCCGCGGAGTGAATGCCAATGGCGAATGTGGTGGTGGTCGGCGCCCAGTGGGGTGACGAAGGGAAGGGCAAGCTGGTCGACTGGCTGTCGGAGCAAGCCGACACGGTCGTGCGCTTCCAGGGCGGCCACAATGCGGGCCACACGCTGGTCATCCAGGGGGTGACCTACAAGCTGTCGCTGCTGCCCTCCGGCGTCGTTCGCCCGGGCAAGCTCGCGGTGATCGGCAACGGCGTGGTGCTGGACCCCTATGCGCTCGCCGCCGAGGTGGACAAGCTGCAGGCGCAGGGCGTGGCGATCTCGCGCGACAACCTGCGCGTCGCGGACAACGTGACCCTGATCCTCTCCGTCCACCGGGAGCTCGACGCGCTGCGCGAATCCTCCAACAGCGGCACGGTGATCGGCACCACGAAGCGCGGCATCGGCCCCGCCTACGAGGACAAGGTGGGCCGCCGGGCCATCCGGCTGATGGACCTCGCCGACCTGCCGACCCTTCCTGCCAAGATCGACCGGCTGCTGGCGCACCACAACGCGCTGCGCCGCGGCTTGCGGCTGCCCGAGTACGACGCGGGCGCGATCTACGAGGAACTGGCCTCGGTGGCGCCGCGCGTGCTGCCCTACATGGACACCGTGTGGCAGCTGCTCGACAACGAGCGTCGCGCCGGCAAGCGGATCCTGTTCGAAGGCGCGCAGGGCGCGCTTCTCGACATCGACCACGGCACCTATCCCTTCGTGACGTCGTCCAACACGGTCGCCGGGCAGGCCGCCACCGGCTCCGGCATGGGGCCGCGCGCCATCGGCTACGTGCTCGGCATCGCCAAGGCCTACACCACGCGCGTCGGCGGCGGACCGTTCCCGACCGAGCAGGACAACGAGATCGGCCAGCTGATCGGCGAGCGCGGGCACGAGTTCGGCACGGTCACGGGGCGCAAGCGGCGCTGCGGCTGGTTCGATTCGGTGCTGGTGCGCCAGACCGTGCGCACCTCGGGCATCGACGGCATCGCCTTGACGAAGCTCGACATCCTCGACGGCTTCAAGGAGATCAAGGTGTGCGTCCGCTACCGGCTGGACGGGGTCGAGATCGACCACCTGCCGGCGAGCCAGGGCGCGCAGGCGCGGGTCGAGCCCGTCTACGAGACGATCGAGGGCTGGTCCGGCTCCACGGCGGGCGCGCGCTCCTGGGCGGAGCTGCCCGCGCAGGCCATCAAGTACGTCCGGCGCATCGAGGAGCTGATCGGCGCGCCGGTGGCGCTGCTCTCGACGAGCCCCGACCGCGAGGACACCATCCTCGTGCAGAACCCCTTCGAGGCTTGACCGGAGCCGTTCACGGGCTGATCTGACATCCATGGCGGACTACTATCCCCTCATCTCCCGCGCGGTCGCGAACCTCGGCACGAGCACGCCCGAGCAGCGGCGCGAGCTGTACACGCGGGCGACGAACGCCCTCGTGGGGCAGCTGCGGATGTCCGATCCTCCGATTCCGGAGGCCGACATCACGCGCGAGCGGCTGGCGCTGGAGGAGGCGATCGGCCGCGTGGAGACGGAGGTCGCCGGAGGCGTGACCCGGACGACCGATCCGGCACCGGAGCCCGTGCCGGCGCCTGTCCCGGCCACGCCGTCCACCGTACCGGAACCGATCCCGCCTCAGGTGTCGGCCTCCGAGGATTCGAGGGGGGAGGCCGCGGTGGTCCCCGCGGCGCCGGTCGCGGCGGAGCCCCCGCCGGCGACGCCGGTGCGCGCGACGACCGCCGAGGAGACCGCCGACCAGCTGTACGAGGCGATGTCGTCGGCGAAGGCGACCCAGCCCGAGCCGCTGGCCCCCGCGGACGACATGTGGTCGCGCTCGCCGCGGGAGGAGATCGAGCCTCCCGCCGTCGTCGACGACGCCGTGCGTGAGGTGGCTGCCGGTACCCGCCCCCGGCCGCAGGCGCCCCGGCTGGAGACGCGCGACCGGCGCTGGATCCGTGCCGCCGTGATCGGCCTCGCCATCGCGGTCGTCGTCGGCCTCACGGCGACGGCGGCGATCATGCTGAAGCACCAGCCGGCCGACTTTGCGCCGCAGAGCCCGGCGGCCACCGCGTCCGTTGACGCGCAGGGCAAGACGCAGGATCGCCTGCCGGGCGAGGCCCCAGCGACGCCGGCCGTGCCCGGGACGACGACCACCGCGGCCGCGCCCGTCGCCGCGCCGACGCCCGCACCGGCACCGTCGGCGCCGGCGCCTGGGCAGGCCGCGCCCACCGGCCGCACCGAGCCGGCCCCCATCGGCATCCTTCAGCGCGTCCTGCTCGTCGAGGAGCCGGCGGAGGGCACCAAGGAGATCCGGCAGACGCCCGGACGCGTGCGCTGGCGGCTCGACAACGTGAGCGGCGGGGCCGGGGAGCCGCTGGACGCGGCGGTGCGCGCCGAGATCGAGGTTCCGGACGCCGCGCTCAAGGCCGACCTGCTGCTGCGTCGCAACCGCGATGCCGCGCTTCCCGCATCTCACACGCTTGAGCTGAAGTTCGTCCCGTCCGCGGCGGCGCCCAACGGGGCGGTGCGCGACGTCGGCGTGCCGGAGATGCGGCAGGACGAGACGATGCGCGGCGCGCCGCTGGCCGGCATCGCCGTTCCGGTGACGGAGAACCTGTTCCTGACCGGGCTCTCGAACCTCAGCTCCGACGTGCAGCGCAACATCGACCTGCTCAAGGGCCGCAACTGGTTCATGGTGCCGCTGCGCTTCGCCAACGGCCGCCGCGCCGTGCTGCTGATCGAAAAGGGCCCCACCGGCAGCCGCACGATCGCGGATGCGGTGCAGGCCTGGCAGCAGAGCTGAGGCAGAAAGTTCCGACGGGCAAGGGCACCGCCCACCGCCGTCTGATGCCGTTCGTCAGCGTTCGGTTCTGCGGCCTTTTTCCCACGTCATCCCCGGCGCCCGGCGCAAGCCGGGCGGGAAGGGGATCCAGACCTTTCGGCGCCGGGAGAAGACGCAGGGCGTCCGCGGGACCGGCCGCCTCACCCCCTCGCGGGAAGCGCGAGGCGCGAGGCCTCGCGGCGGGCGACGGCTTCCTTCACCGCCTTCTGCACCTTCTCGAAGGCGCGCACCTCGATCTGGCGGACGCGCTCCCGCGACACGCCGAACTCGGCCGAGAGGTCCTCCAGCGTGACGGGGTCCTCGGCGAGGCGGCGCGCCTCGAAGATGCGGCGCTCGCGGTCGTTGAGCACGCCGAGGGCTTCGCGCAGCGCCGCGTGGCGCTGGTCGGCCTCCTCCTGCTGGACGAGGATGCTCTCCTGGCTGGCGCTGTCGTCGGCCAGCCAGTCCTGCCACTCGCCCTCGCTCTCGCCGTCGGCGCGGATGGGGGCGTTCAGCGAGGCGTCCCCGCCGAGCCGGCGGTTCATCTCCACCACCTCCTGCTCGGCGACGCCGAGCTTGGTGGCGATGGCCTTCACCTGGTCGGGGCGCAGGTCGCCGTCGTCGAGGGCGGAGATCTGGCTCTTCGCCTTGCGCAGGTTGAAGAACAGCTTCTTCTGGTTCGCGGTCGTGCCCATCTTCACGAGCGACCACGAGCGCAGGATGTATTCCTGGATCGACGCCTTGATCCACCACATCGCATAGGTGGCGAGCCGGAAGCCCTTCTCAGGCTCGAAGCGCTTCACGGCCTGCATCAGGCCGACATTGCCCTCCGAGATGACCTCGCCGATCGGCAGGCCGTAGCCGCGATAGCCCATGGCGATCTTGGCCACGAGGCGCAGGTGCGACGTGACGAGCTTGTGGGCGGCGTCGGAATCCCCGTGCTCCCGCCAGCGCTTGGCGAGCATGTACTCTTCCTGCGGCTGCAGCATCGGGAACTTGCGGATCTCGTCGAGATACCGCGACAAGCCGCCTTCGGCGGCAATGGTGGGCAGGGCAGCGGATGCCATTCGATCCTCCTTCGGGCCCCCCGTCATGGGCGGACCTCGCCGCGGCCGCTTCAAGCCGACCGCTTCGGGACGCTATCATCATGCAGACCTTGACCGAAAGAGGGCAATCAGGGCCGCGAAGATTGCAAATGCGCAATGCCGGGCGTCGGTTCCGCCCTGCGGACTAGCCGTCCAGAGCGGCCACCAGCGCCGCGAGGTCGGGCGGCAACGGGCTCTCGAAATGGAGGTCCGCTTCGCGCGCGGGGTGACGGAAGCCGAGCTCGGCGGCGTGCAGCGCCTGGCGCGGGAACGCCTCGACCGCCGCGCGGGCCGCGGGCGGCAGCAGCGTTGCCTTGGTGCGGAAGCCGCTGCCATAGACGCCGTCGCCGACGAGGGGGTGGCCGATGTGGGCCATGTGCACGCGGATCTGATGGGTGCGCCCGGTCTCGAGCCGGCAGGTGACGAGGCTCGCCACCGCCTGTCCGTCGGCCCCGGCGAAGGTGCGCTCCACCGTGTAGTGCGTGATGGCCTCCCGCCCCTTGCCGTGCGGAACCACGGCCATGCGCTCGCGGCTGCGCGAGGAGCGGTCGATGGCGGCGTCGACGGTACCGTGCTTGCGGGGCGGCACGCCCCAGACGACCGCCGTGTAGGCGCGCTCGAGCGGCCCGGTGCGCCCGTGGTCGGCGAACTGGGCGGCGAGCCGCTGGTGGGCCCGGTCGTTCTTGGCCACCACCAGCAGGCCGGTCGTGTCCTTGTCGAGGCGGTGGACGATGCCTGGGCGGCGGACCCCGCCGATGCCCGAGAGGCTGTCGCCGCAATGGGCGATGAGGGCGTTGACGAGAGTGCCGCTGTCGTGGCCGGCGGCCGGGTGGACGACGAGGCCCGCCGGCTTGTCGATGACGATAAGGTCGTCGTCCTCGTAGACGACGGCGAGGGGGATGTCCTCGGCGGCCGGCTCGGCGGGCTCGGGCGGGGGTACCTCCAGCGTCACCACGGCGCCCGCCTCGAGCTTTCGCCCCGGATCGTCGATCGTGACGCCCGCCACCGCGACGCGGCCGGCCAGGACCAGCGCCTTGAGGCGGGTGCGGGAGAGGTCTGGCACGGAGCGTGCGAGGAAGCGGTCCAGCCGCTCGCCTTTGTCGCCGTCGCCCGCTACAAGCTCCAGCCTGTCCCCGTCGTCGTGGTCCCGCTCGGTCACGGCGCTTCCCTTCGTCTTTCCTTCACTGCCGGACGATCCGCCGCATGACCGCCAAGCCGACCGCCGCACCGCCGGGCGATGCCGACGATCCGGAAGCCGCGATGCGCCAGCAGGCGCGGCTCATGGCCCTGAAGATCGTGGTGATCGTGCTCGGGGTCATCCTGGTGGCGATGGCCCTCGTGGTCTTTTCGACGCTGATCATCCGCATCGTCAAGGGCAGCGGGTCGGGCGCGAGCCCGGCGGCCACCGCCGGCGCTCCGGCCGCGCCCGCCGCGCCTGCCCCGGGAGCGATCGGAACCGTGGCCCCCGCGGGGGGTGCCGCGCCACGGCTGCCGGCGGGCGCACGGGTCGTCTCGACGGCGCTCGGCGACGGGCGCCTCGCCGTCACCTTCGAGGCCGGCAACCGCCTGACCGTGGTGGTCGTGGACGTGGCGACCGGCCGCGAGACCGCTCGCTTCGACCTCGCCCCGCCGAACTGACGCCGGCAGCCGACGGCACGCTCCCCGGGCCGCGCGACATTCGCGCCGGTCGCGATCGGGCTTCCGCACGGCCGTGCAGGCGCCGGCCGGCTTGCCGAGGGCGACGGTGCATCCGGTGATGGCGGTCAGGTGACGGGGCCGGGATCCCGTCAGGCCGCGACGGGGGCGGGGAGGGCGACGGGTGCGGGGCCCTGCTCCACCTCGAGGCGAGGAGAGGTCCAGCGCAGCAGTTCCAGACGGCCGTCGTGGTGCTCGACCACGGCGGAGCAGGATTCCACCCAGTCGCCCGTGTTGACATACAGCACGTCGCCGATGCGCTTCACCACCGGGTGGTGGATGTGACCGCAGACGACCACGTCGGCCCCGTGCCGGGAGGCTTCGGCCGCGACGGCCTCCTCGAAGGCGCCGATGAAGCTGACGGCCTTCTTGACCTTCTGCTTGCTCCACGCCGAGAACGACCAGTAGGGCAGCCCCAGCCGGCGCCGGACCCTGCTGATGTGGGCGCTCATCCAGATCGCGAAGTCGTAGGCGCTGTCGCCGAGATGCGCGAGCCAGCGCGCATGCGCGATGACGACGTCGAACTTGTCGCCGTGGAGCACGCGCACGCACCGCCCGTCCGCCGTGACGTGCACAGCCTCCTCGGCCACCTCGATGCCGCCGAAGGTGGAGCCGGCGTAGTCGCGCAGGAACTCGTCGTGATTGCCCGGAACGTAGACGAGGCGGGTGCCCTTCCTGACCTTGCGCAGGAGCTTCTGCACCACGTCATTGTGCTCCTGCGGCCAGTACCACCCCGCCTTCAGGCGCCAGCCGTCCACGATGTCGCCCACGAGGTAGATCGTCTCGGCCTCGCAGTGCCTGAGGAAGTCGAGCAGCAGGTCGGGCTGGCAACCCTTCGTGCCGAGATGCACGTCGGAGAGGAACAGCGTGCGCACGTCGATCGTGGGATGGCTCATGCGACAGCCCCGCCCTTGTTGCTCCGGGGCCGCTTACACCTGATTTGTCTGTCAGTCGGATGACGGACCGCTCCGCGACCCTGCGGCGGCGGAGCGGCGCGGGCGGGCGCGGCGCTAGCGTGCGGCGCGCCTCGGCGAGCCGGGGCGTCCCGCGGCCGCAAAGGCGGCCTCCGCCATGCCCCGCAGACGGGCGGGTCCGGAACCCGATCCGGGCTCGACGGAGCGATGGCTTGCGGCGAGGCCGCCGCCGGCGTTCTCCCGGGTCCGGAAGATCGCCACGGCCTCGTTGAGACGGTCGATCTGGACGCTGAGCGAGGTCGCCGAGGCTGCGCTCTCCTCGGCCAGCGCGGCGTTCTGCTGCGTCGTCTGGTCCATCTGGGCGACGACCTGGCTCATCTCGTCGATGCCGTTCGCCTGTTCCGCCGTGGCGGAGGCGATCTCGCCCACCGTCGCGGCCACGTGGTGGGACGCCGACACGATCTTCGTCAGCGCATCGCCCGCCTCGCGGACGAGCCGGACGCCCTGCACGACCTCGGTTCCCGACGCCTGGATGAGACCGGTGATGTCCTTGGCCGCCTCGCTCGACCGCTGCGCCAGGGTGCGCACTTCGGACGCGACGACGGCGAAGCCCTTGCCGGCGTCGCCGGCACGGGCGGCCTCGACGGCCGCATTCAGCGCGAGGAGATTGGTCTGGAACGCGATCTCGTCGATCACCGTGGTGATGTCGGAGATCTTCTGGGACGCCTGCTCGATCCGGGCCATGGCGTCGACCGCCTGGCCGACGATGGAGCCGCCGGATTCCGCCACCTTCATGGCCTCCTCGGCCAGTTCGAGGGCCTTGCGGGAGGACTGGGCCGAGGCCTTGACGGAGGCTGCCAGCTGTTCGGTCGTGGCGGCGGTCTCCTCCAGCGACGCGGCCTGTCCCTCCGTGCGGCGGGAGAGATCGTTCGCCCCCGCGTTGATCTCGCGCGCCGCGCTGGCGACGTCGACCGCGGCGACCTGGACGGTGCCGACGGTCTGAGAAAGCCGCTCGATGGTGGTGTTGATCGCCCGCTTCAGATCGGCGAACCGGCCCCTGTACTCGGCCGCGACAGGCTGGGTGAGGTCGCCCTGGGAGATGCGCTCCAGCACGGCGGCGAAGTCCGCCGTGGCGGAATCGACGACCGCGTTGATCTGGTTCACGCCGTCGACCAGCCGCGCCATCTGCGGATCGTCGGTCTGCACCTGGAGGCGTGCCGAGAAGTCGCCGGCGGCGGCGGCGGCCACGACCTGGCCGACGTCCTGCACCGTGGCGATCATCGCCTCGGTGCGCGCGGCGCGCTCGGCGGCGGCGGCGCGCTCCTTGGCCTCGAGGTCCCGGACGCGCAGGCCGTTCTCGCGGAAGACCGCGACCGCCCGGGCCATGGCCCCCACCTCGTCCTGCCGCTCGGAATGCCTCACCTCGGAGTCGAGATGGCCCTCGGCGATCTTCGACATCGACGCGGTGACGTCCTGGATCACCGCCGCCAGGCGCCGCATCAGCACGATGACGGCCGGCAGCAGGAGCAGCAGCGCGAGGGACGCCTGGCCGAGGAAGGCGAGCGTGAAGCGGGAGATCTCGTCCATCGCGGGACGAACGTCGGTGAGGCTGACGACCTGCACGTCGTCCGACCCCGTGGTGCGGATCGAAGCCCGGGCGGTGCTGTAGCGCGAGCCGCCCAGGTCGATGGTTTCCGCGCCGGTCCCGGACGCGGCCGGAACCGCCTCGATCCCCGGAATCGTGGAGACGTTCACCTTGCCGCCGCGGGTCATGATGATCTCGGAACCGGATGCGCTCTTCAGCTCCGCCGCCGTGTCGGCCCGAAGGTAGGCCCCCACCTTCACCGTTCCCACCTGCACCCCGTCGTGGAACAGCGGGACGACTCCCTCCGCCGCGACCTCACCCGACGTCGGCGAGACCGAGTAGCCGTTCGAGCGTCCGCCCTTGAGCGCATCCCGGAAGAGGGGGTCGGACGACTTGTTGTCACCGAACTGGGCGGGTCGATGCCCCCGCATCAGGATGACGCCCTTGTCGTTCGTGACCTCGAGGGCTGAGACCGATGGATCGGTGCGCCGGACCTCCTCGAACAGCCTGGTCAGCCTGGTGCGGAGCTCCGCTGCATCGCCCCGGGCGGCAGCCGCGGCGAGAGCCGGGTTCTGCGCCATGACGTCGGCATGCCCGAGCATCCTCAGCCGGATCGTCTCCAGCGTCTGTGCCGCACGGTCCCGCGCCTGCATCGTGTTGCGGCTCAGGTCCTCCAGTGCGTTGCTCCGGAGCGACCAGAACGTCAGTCCCGCCAACGCTCCCGACACGACGAGACACGCAGCAACGAGGGTGAAGATCAACTGGAGACTCAAGGACCGGCGATAGCGGGACAACATCGGGACCATTCCAAGCAAGCACTGAACTGCCTCTTTTTTGCTCAGAACAAGCTTCGATCAAGTTAACTGGCTGCCTTATTATTAGTGTAATCGATCTCGTTATAAAGTAATCGTGCAATTCTTGCTGTAACGAATGGAGTGTAGTTGGCCGGAATCGGTGGTTGGCGCGGCGATGTTGCGTACAGGCAAGCCGTCCTTCGCGAGCCGGGCGCGTCTGGATCGTCGTTCGGGTCCCGGATGCTTGCCGGCCGTCCGAGGCCCATGAGTGCCAGGCCGCGCCGAAGCGGACGTTTTTCCGACAGAATGGCGTGTAGCGTGGCGGCGCGATCGGCGCGTGTCCGGCCGTCGCCGCCCGGGGCCGGTCGTTGTCCTGCGGCCAGGCGATCAACCGGGCGCAATGGATGGAGGTCTCGAATGAAGCGCGAAGCGACGACTGCTGCCAGGCGACGGGCCACGCTTCGCCTTGCCGCGCTCGTGCTCGCCGCCGGATGCTGGGGCGGTCTCCTCGCATCCGGGCCGGCATCCGCCCAGAAGGAGCGTGACTCCGCTGCGCCGTCGAAGAGCTGGCCGGAAGTGAAATGCGAGCGTTACACCGCGTTCTGGAAACTCGAGCTGGCGCGGTCGGGCGGAACGGGGATCAGCGCCGAGTTCATCTCGCGCCATGACGCGTTCCTGGCCTCCGGCTGCACCGGACGGGCGGATGTCTGCCCGCGCACCAGGGAAGAGCTGGACCTCTCGAACAGGCTGACGGTCCGCGCGATGAACATGGGCAC
The DNA here is from genome assembly GCF_054612375.1 of Alsobacter sp. R-9. Lineage (NCBI taxonomy): Bacteria > Pseudomonadati > Pseudomonadota > Alphaproteobacteria > Hyphomicrobiales > Alsobacteraceae > Alsobacter > Alsobacter sp. R-9. Next base: position 506,579 of record NZ_JBTSWJ010000001.1, read on the forward strand.
CGCCAGCACCTTCCTGCCCTTCGTCTGCCGCTCCTGACAATGGCCGCGCCGCGTCGCGCGGCCGCATCGCCTCCCGCCGCGGTGCGACTTCTTGTCGTCAGCGAAGGCCGCTCGGAGGCAGCGGAGGCGCCTCGTTGATCAGCGTGATCGTGACCCGCTGGTTCGCCGAGAGGTAGGGATTGTCGGGGAACACCGGCTCGGTGTCGGCACGTCCCGCCACGGAGGTGAAGCGGTCCTTGGGGAACCCGGCGCCCGACAGGATCTCGCGCACGGCGACCGCACGCCCGGCGGTGAGGCTCCACGAGTCGATGGCCCGTGCCGAGCCCGGGCGCACGGCGGCCGTGTGGCCGGTGACGGAGACGCGGTTGTTCATCCGGCGAAGGGTGGGCGTGATCGCCTCCAGGACGCGACGGGTCCGCTCGTAGGGGTTGACCGAGCCCTCGGGGAACATGGCGCGGCCGTCCTGGTCCATGAGGGACACGTTCACCCCATCCTTGGTCGGCTCGACCACGATGTTGCGCGACAGCTCGCCGATCTCGGGCATGCTCTGGAGCGCCTGCCGGATACTGGCCGCGGCGCTGATGTTGGCCTGCATGTTGGCGTTCGGGCGGCTGGCGTCGCGGTCGCTGACGTTGCCCGAAGTCCCGACCGAGGCGTCGCGGTCGTTGCCGCGGCCCGCGCTCCAGGGCGCGTCGCGGGGATCCGACGCCTTGCTGCCGGCCTTGTCGATGGTCGTGCCCATCAGGATGCCACCGGAGCCACTGGTGGTGGGACTCACGTTCGGCGGCGAGAAGTAGTTCGCGAGACCGATCTTCTGCTCCTTCGTCGTCATGCTGATCAGCCACATCAGCAGGAAGAACGCCATCATGGCGGTCACGAAGTCCGCATAGGCGATCTTCCAGGCCCCGCCATGGTGCTCATGGGCGGCCTTCTTGACCTTCTTGACGATGATCGGCTGGGGCGACTTGGCCATCGAGATCCTGCTGGACGATCGGGTCAGACGGTGGCCGGCAGGGCGGCCGTCGCCTCTTCCACTTCGCGGAAGGTCGGGCGGACTTCGCTGAACAGGGCCTTGCGGGCGAACTCGACCGCCATGACCGGCGGCTGCCCGTTGATATGGGCCAGAAGGCCCGCCTTGAGCGAGAGGTAGTACTTGGATTCGGCCTCGAAGGTGTTCTTGAGCGAAGCCGCCATGGGCGCGAAGAAGCCGTAGGCGACGAACACCCCGAAGAAGGTGCCGACGAGCGCGCCGCCGATCAGATGTCCCAGCACCTCCGGCGGCTCGGAGATCGCGCCCATCGTCTTGATCACGCCGAGCACCGCGGCGACGATGCCGAGCGCCGGCGTTCCATCGGCGAGCGACTGCATCGCCGACACGATGCGATGCTGCTCCTGGTGGTGCGTCTCGAGTTCCTCGTCCATGAGGGCTTCGATCTCGTGCGCGTTGTCCGCGCCCATCGACAGCATGCGCATGTAATCGCAGACGAACTCGACCGCGTGGTGGTTGGATGCAAAAGTCGGGAACGCGTTGAAAAGGCTCGATTCCTCGGGGTTCTCGATGTGCGGCTCGACCGCAGCCACGCCTTTCTGCTTCGCAAGCTTGTACAAAGCAAACTGCATCGCCAGCAGTTCGACGTAGCAATCCTGCTTGTACTTGGGGCCCTTGAACAGCGTGCCGAACACGCTGGGCATGGCCTTGAGCACCGGACCCGGGTTGCCGATGATGAAGGCCCCGATTGCCGCACCGAGAATGATCACGAACTCGAACGGCTGCCACAGGACCTCGATATGGCCCCCCATGGCCGCGTAGCTGCCGAGGACGCAGACGAAGACAATGATGGTGCCGACGATCAGCCGCATGGTTTGTCACCCTCGCGCCACGGCAGGTTGTACCCCCGCGAAGCTACTACTTGACCAACGACATGACGGATCGAGATTAAGGGCGAGTTTAGAGCCATGGGCACGAATGCCCGTAAGCCTCCCACGCCGGCCTGCCATCGGGAGTCGAGCGCGTGGCCGGGCAGGGGCAAGGGCCCGAAAGGCTCCGAAACCCGCGGCCGTCATCGGCCTGTCATCGATGCGGGCCAGACATCTCAACAGTGATTGAGATGACTGGTCCATGCCACCCCAGCTCACCGAGAGCCAAGCCATCGGAGCCTGCGCGGCGCTCGCGCAGGAGACCCGTCTCCGAATCGTCCGGCGCCTGGTGCGCGCCGGGCCGGAAGGGCTTCCGGCGGGCGTGCTCGGGGACGCGGTCGGCGCCTCGTCCTCACGCCTGTCGTTCCATCTCGCGGAACTGCGGGACGCCGGCCTCGTGACCTCGCGCCGGCAGGCGCGGTCGATCGTCTATGCGGCGCGGTTCGACACGCTCGGCGCGCTCGTGCGGTTCCTGGCGCAGGACTGCTGCGACGGGCACCCCGAGGTCTGCGCGCCGCTCGCTGCACCCTCCTTCGAATGCTGCCCGGAGAGCGCCGATGCCTGACCGCGTCTTCAACGTCCTCTTCCTGTGCACCGGCAACACCGCGCGGTCCGTCCTCGCAGAGGGCATCCTGCGCAAGGAGGGCGCGGGCCGGTTCAGGGCCTTCTCGGCCGGAAGCCAGCCCAAGGGCACGGTGAACCCCTTCGCCCTCAGGGTCCTCGGCAGCTTCGGCTATCCCACCGACGGCTACCGCTCGAAGTCGTGGGAGGAGTTCGCGGCGCCGGGCGCGCCGGCCATGGACTTCGTCTTTACCGTCTGCGACAGCGCCGCCGGCGAGGCCTGCCCGGTCTGGCCCGGGCACCCTTCGACGGCGCACTGGGGCATAGAGGATCCGGCGGCCGTCGAGGGCACGGACATCGAGAAGGAACAGGCTTTCGTCGAGGCCTTCCGCCTCATGCGCAACCGGATCGCCGCCTTCGTGGCCCTGCCGGTGGAGAGGCTCGACGCCGCGACGCTGAGAGGACGGCTGCAGGAGATCGGCCGCATGGATGGCGCAACGAAGGAAGCCGCGAAGGACCGCGCATGGTGACGACGCTGCCGCTTCCTCGCAGGCTGCTCGCGGAGGCCACGGGGACGATGCTCCTCGTCGCGACCGTCGTCGGCTCCGGCGTCATGGCGACGCGACTGACGAAGGACGTCGCCCTCGCCTTGCTGGGGAACACGATCCCGACCGGCGCGATCCTCGTGGTGCTCATCCTCATGCTGGGGCCCGTGTCCGGCGCGCACTTCAATCCCGCGGTGAGCCTCGTGATGACGCTCAAGGGCAAGCTGCCGGGGCGGGAGGCGTTGCCCTACGCGGCGGCGCAGATCGCGGGCGGGTTCGCCGGCACGCTGCTCGCCCACGCGATGTTCGAGCTTCCGCTCTGGCAATGGTCGCAGACCGTCCGTTCGGGGCCGGGGCAGTGGCTTGCCGAGGTCGTGGCGACGTTCGGGCTCGTCCTCGCGATCCTGGGCGTGTCGAAGCATCGGCCCGAGAGTGTTCCCCTGGCCGTGGGGCTCTACGTCACCGCCGCGTACTGGTTCACCGCGTCGACCTCCTTCGCCAATCCGGCCGTGACGCTGGCGCGCGCGGCGAGCGACACCTTCGCCGGGATCGCGCCGGGCGACGTCGGTGCCTTCGTTGTCGCGCAGCTCGCCGGGGCGATGGCGGCCTTGTGGTTCGGCAGCATGCTTTTCGGCGACGGCGGGAGCGGTCATCCCGCGAGCGGGAACGCCTCCAGCACCGTGAAGGGCCTGAGCCGGTCCGCCTGACGGAAGACGGCGATGCGATCGACGCTGAGGTTCGCCGGCTTGGCATCTCCGGCTCTGCAGTCGCCGGGCCTCACGGCCGTCGCGGCTGGGTGCGTGCTGCCGTTGCAGCCCTTCCGCGCGCCGCTCTCGCCGGACGACCGAGCCTGGCGGAGGCCGGAGCGGCTCGACGACGTCGGGCGTAGGTATCTCGACCGGTACGGCTACCCCTACGTGCTCGACCGGTTCCGCTTCCACATGACGCTGTCCGGCTCCCTCGACGACGCCAGGAGGGAACCGACCCGCCGCTCTCTCGCGGCGGTGCTGTCCTTGAACAGCTTCAAATATCGGAGCTCCGCTGCCAGGCACTCGGCCATGAAGCGCGTGAAGGACGGAGCGGCACTGGTGAGCTGGATCCCGAGGCGTCCGACATAGCACTGTACGAAGGCGCGCTGGGTCTCGGCGTAGGCTTCGACGGTGATGTCGTTCAGGAGCCGCGTCCGGTCGAGTTGCCGCCGCACCGCAGCGTCGTTGCGCCAGTGGCAAGGAATGGCGCTCCCAAGGGGACTCGAACCCCTGTTTTCGCCGTGAGAGGGCGACGTCCTAGACCGCTAGACGATGGGAGCGGAGCGCGGCGCGGGGCCGCGGCTGGGCACTCCTATAGCGACCTGCCCGCCGGGCATCAAGTCCATTGCGGCGGGAGGCCGGAGAAATTCGGGTCGGTTTCCGGAGGGGCATCGAGCCGTGCCGGGGCGTGGGGACGGCAACTTCACGATGCCATCGCGGCTCGGGCCCGCTAGGCTGGCCGCAGCAACCAGAACCCCGGGGGCGGTCCGATGGAAACCGAGTCCACCGTCATGCCGATGCCGGATCCGGACGTGCTGGCGCGACGCCGGACGCGGGCCGCCGCCGCGGCGCTCGCCGGGGGCTGCGAGGCGCTGGTCGCGGCCGGCGACACCGAGTTCAACAAGCACGGCTATGTCCGCTACCTCACCGGCTGGCGTCTCTACGGCGGAACCGGCTTCGTCGTGCTGCGGCCGGACGCCCCGGCCGTGTTCGTGCTCGGGCTCGGCGCGCAGGCCGAGTGGGCGGCGGACGCGTGCCGCGGCCTCGAAGTCCGGCCCGTGCTCGACAAGGTCGCTGCCGTCGCGGAGGCGGCCTGCGCCGGGACCTCCGCCACCGCTCGCATCGCGGTCGCTGGGCTCGACGCGATCATGTCCCACGGCGATGCGCGACAGCTGCAGCAGGCCGTCGGGGCGCGGGAGCTGGTCGATGCCTCCGCGCTCCTCGAGGACCAGTGGGTGGAGCTGGAGCCTGGCGACATCGCGGCCGCCGAGCAGGCCCATGCGATCGTCGCCGAGGCGTTCAAGGCCTTCCGCGGTGCGCTCGCCCCCGGGCGCACGGAGCGGGAGGTCGTGGCGGCCGCATACGGACGTGCGGCCGAGCTCGGCTGCTTCGACGGCATCGTCAATGTGTCCGTCGGGGCGGGTGCCGGGACACATCCTGCGACCGGCCGGCGCTTCGAGCGGGACGACATCGTCAAGATGTTCATGGAGTTCCTGACACCGCAGGGCTTCCTGATCGAACTCGGCGGCTGCTTCTCGTTCGGCGAACCGCCTCCGGCGTGGCGCGACCGCTTCGCGCTGGCCGCCCACGTGATCGATGCGGCGGTCGCCGCGACCCGACCGGGCATGGTCGCCGACGACCTCGTGCGCTTCATCGCCGACGAGATGCGCCGGGCCGGCGGGCAGGTGGTCGGGCGCCGGCTGTGGGATTTCCACGGCCAGGGCTACCACTCGCTGCAGCGCCCCTTCGGCCTCCCGGGATCGCAGGACCCGATCAGGGCGGGGATGATGATCAATATCCATCCGGGCCTGCTCACGGCCGACGGTCTCGGCGTGTCGGCGACCAACAACTACGTCGTGATGCCCGGCGGCGGGCGCCCCCTGGGCGGTTTCCGCCATGTCTGGCAGGTGGTCTGAACCGATGCAGCCGACACCGATCGATCTCGTCGTCGCGGGCGGCCACGTCCTGACGATGGACGCACGGTCGCCCGAGATCGCCGACGGCGCGGTGGCCGTCCACGCGGGCCGGATCGTCGCGGTCGGCGAACGGCGGGACATCGTCTCCCGCTTCGTGGCGGAAAGGACGATCGATGCGGGCGGCTGCGCGGTGCTGCCGGGGCTCGTCGACGCTTACGCCCATGCGGGCCACGGGATGATCCGCGGCCTGATGCATCCGTCCGCCGGCTGGCCTTCGGCGATGTACTGGCATGCGACGACGCCGGCATGGTGGCGGGCCGAGGCCGACCTGTCCGCGCTGGAGCGGCTGGAAGCGGGCGTCACGACCGGCCTGTCGGTAATCGGGGCCACGCCCGCCCGGATGGACGACACGGCCTTCGCCGATGCCAATGCGGAGGCCTATGCCGCCGCGGGACTGTCGCTGGTGCTGGGGGTCGGCCCTCCCGACCCGGTCTTCCCGCATCTCGCCGAGCCCTTCTCGGGCTCCCACCGCGTCGAGGGCCGCTGGGTCGAGCGCGGCTTCACGGCCGAGGACGCGATGGAAAACACGCGCCGCGTGATCGAGCGCTGGCACGGTGCGGCCGACGGACGGCTCCGGGTGGCGCTGGCCTCGCCCTACCTGTTCGGGCGCCACGTCGCCCACAGGCGCAGCCCGCACCGGCTTCCCGACGCGTCGGACGCGCCGGCCATCCACGCGCATGCCCAGGCGATGCGCGCGCTGGCCGACGCGGCCGGCCTCATCGTCCAGACCCACATGTTCGCCGGCTCGGTCGATTACGCGGTCCGCCATTTCGGCGCCGCCGAGGTCGCCCGGCTGCTGGGGCGCGGCGACGTCCTCGTCGCGCACGCCAACGGCCTGTCGCCGTCCGAGTGCGAGGTGCTGGGAGCGGCGGGCTGCGGGATCGCGACGGTGGCGTTCACCCACGAGAACCTGTGGTACGGCGTGGCGCCGGTCCCCGACCTTGCCAGGGCCGGTTGCGCAGTCGCCATCACCACGGACGGCGCGGCGCCCTACACGTCCCTCGACCTGTGGCGGGAACCGGCCCGTGCGGCGTGGAACCAGTGGATGGCGCGCGGGTCGCAAATGGTCATGCCGCCCGAGACGCTGCTCCGCATGATCACCATCGACGCGGCCCGTGCCCTGCGGCTCGACCACCGGATCGGTTCCCTGGTCCCCGGCAAGGATGCCGACATCATCGTCGTGGACCTCTCCGCTCCGCATTTCGGACCGGTCACGGACCTGGTGCAGAGCCTTGCCCTGTACGCGACCGCGTCGGATGTGCGGGAGGTGGTGGCGAAGGGCGAGTGGCTGCTTCGGGCGCGGCGGCCCCATCGCGTCGACCGGGCCGCCATTCTGGCCCGCGCCCGGGACGAGGCTGCACAGGCATTCGGCCGGACCGACCTGGCTCCCTATCGCCGCGGCCCTGACCGTTGGTCGGGCACGGTGGCGTGGCCTGACGCGGGAACCTAGCGGCTGGGCGTCTTGCGCGGCGGCGGGCCGCAGGTCAGGCTGGCCCGGTCGCACCGTCATCTCCTGCGGTTTCTCCCATGCACGATCCCGACGCCCTGAAGCGCGAGTTCGAACGTCGCGTGGGCCATCTTCAGGCGCTGATGCACCGGCTCGATCTCGACGGGCTGTTCGTGGGCGGCAACGGCTCCCCCGACGGCGTCGCGAGCGTTCGCTGGCTCACGGGAGCACGGGCATGGGCCGGCGTCCTCGTCGCCGTGCTGCTCCGCGACGACCCGGCCCCCTACGTCGTGTCGCACTCGTCCTATCAGGCGCTGTGGGCCCGCAGGCGCGCCGCCACGCATCCCGATCGGGTCGAATGGTCGTCAAGGCCGGTGTCGCGCGCCGTTGAACGTCTTGCCGCCGCGCGGCGGCCTGGCAGGATCGGAGTCGTGGCGCGCGCGAAGATGGCGGCGACGGACCACGACGACCTCTCCGTCGCGCTGCGCGACGTCGATCTCGTCGACGTGACGGGCGCGTTCGACGCGCTCCGACGGCAGAAATCCCGACTCGAGATCGAGGAGTTCGAGGACAACGGCGCGCGCCTGAGCCGGGCGCTGCAGATCTTCGCGGATCGCGCCACGCCCGGCGTCCCGCTGATCGAGACGGCGCTCGCGGCGGAGGCCGAGGCGCGCCGCGACGGCGGCTTCTGGTCGCGCGCCAAGGTCGCGGTGGGACCGGTGCCCTACACGATCCCGCCGGAGCCGGGAGAAACGATGCCGGCCGACGAGGTCGTCACGTGCGAGCTCGTCACCGAATCGCCGCTCGGCTACTGGACGGAGATGACGGTTCACGTGACGTGCGGCGCCGTTCCGGACGAGACGGCACGACTGTTCGACGCGTACTGGGCCGCGTCGGAGGCCGCGATGGCGGCGGCGCGCCCGGGCGTGCGGCAGGGAGAGATCGGACGGGCCGGCGACGCAGTCCTCGCGGCCCACGGCTTCCCGCCGGCCGGGAGGCACACTCCCGACTGCCACTCCATCGGCCTCGACGGCGCCGACGGACCGAGCAACAGCGCTGACCCGGAGTTCGTTCTCCAGGAGGGAATGGTGCTGTCGATGCACCCGGGCGCCATCACGGCCGGCGACCGCGGCTTCCTCGTCTCCGACAACGGGCTCGTCACGGCGCAGGGCGCCCGGCGGCTGTCGCCGCACGGCCGGGAGCGGCGCTGGATCGTCAAGCCGGCCTGAAGGCGAAGCACCTGTTCGGGGTCCCCGCGCACGAGCACGGCGGTTGCGCCAGGGCTCGTCTCCGCGATGCCGGGGCGTCATTCCTCCCGGTGGTCGGCGAGGTAGTCTTCCACGGCGGCTTCGACGGTGGGGTGGAACGCGTCGGGAGCGAGCGTCCGCAGGACGCCGAGCCGGAGGAACTTGTCCTTCACGGGGTCCTTCAGCTCGGCGAAGTCCAGATCGATCCCCTTCTCGGCCAGTTCATGCACCAGGTCGACAAGGGCGTCGGCCGCAGTGACGTCGATGCTCGTCACCGGCTCGGCCGCCACCACGACGCGGCGCACGCGCGACGGCGCTGCCGCGACGGCCGCGAGCACGCGTTCGCGGAAGAACTCGGCATTCGCGAAGAAGAGCGGAGCGTCCCAGCGGAACAGCACCAGCCCCGGCACCTGGCGCGCTTGGGGATAGCGGCGCAGGTCGTGGAAACCGGCCACGCCCTCGGCCTTGCCGAGGACGGCGGAATGCGGACGCCAGCCGTCCCACAGGAACTCGATCACGGCCCCGACGATCGCCAGTCCGATGCCGGGGATGACGCCGAGGAGGAGCACCCCGGCGCTGCAGGCGACCGAAAGCCAGAACTCCCACGGCTGCACCCGGGCGATGCGGGCGAGGTCGCCGACGGTGACGAGCCCTGCCGCCGAGACGATGACGACCGCGGCGAGTGCCGCGACCGGGAGCGACTCGATCAGCCGCGGCGCCGTCACGAGCAGGACCGCGACGGCGACAGCCCCCACGACGCCGACCACCTGCGTGCGGGCACCGGATGCCTCGGCCACCGGCGTGCGGGACGAGCTGCTGCTGACCGGGAAACCCTGGAAGAACCCCGTGGCGACGTTGGAGAGCCCCAGCGCGACGAGTTCCTGGTTGGGGTCCACCCGGTGTCCCGTCTTCAGGGCGTAGACGCGGGACAGCACGCTCATGTCGGCGAACGCGACGAGCGCCACGGCCGCGCCGCCGAGCAGGACCGGGCCGAGATCGGCGGGCGAGACCGCGGGCACCGACCAGGAGGGCAGCCCCTGCGGGAGCGTGCCCAGGACCGCGACCCCCGTCGGGCCGGCGAGGTCCAGCGCCTCCACGATGCCGATCGCAACGACGAAGGCCACGAGGAAGGCGGGAATGCGCGGCACCCGCCGGAGCACGAGGATGAGGAGCAGCAGGCCGATCCCCAGCCCGGCCGCCGCCGGGCGGAGTTCTCCGCCCGCCATCGCGGAGGCCAGCGCGCGCAGCGTCCCCACGGGATGCTCGGCCCTGACGGCGAGGCCGAGCAGCTTGGGCAGCTGGTCGAGAATGACCGTGAGTGCGATGCCGTTCATGTAGCCGTAGCGGATCGGCTTCGACAGGAGCTCGGTCACGAAGCCGAGGCGCGCGAGGCCGGCGACCACGCAGATCGACCCCGCCACGACGGCGACGGCGCCGGCGACGGCGACGGCGCGGGCCGGATCGCCGGGTGCCAGCGCCAGGACCGTGCCGAGGATGATCGGCGCGAGCGCGGAATCCGGGCCGAGCACCATGATGCGGCTCGGGCCGACGAGGGCGTAGACGAGCAGCGGGACGATGGTCGCGTAGAGGCCGTAGATGCCCGGAAGGCCGGACGCGACCGCATAGGCGATGCCGACCGGCACGAGCATGGTCGACAGCACGAGCCCGGCGAAGACGTCGTGATGCAGCCAGGACAGCCGGTAGTGCCGCAACACCACCAGGCCGGGCAGCCAGCGTGTCCATGAGCCCATCGCCCTCGCAGCCTCTCCCTGCCCGTCGCCTCGCCACGAGGTTCCGCGACGCCCCATCCGACGGCCGAACGGGCGGGCTGTCCAGCGCGACATCACCGCCCGCGTCCACGCGTCGTTGTAGCATTCGCCACCGGTCCGGGAGAGCGGGCCGACGGCGCCCCGGGGTGTCGCGCGCCATTGTCCCACGGCCGCCAGGTGCTGACCGGCATGCTGCAGGCGGGCGCGCTCACGCCTCCCGGCGGCGGGCCAGCAGCACGGTGTGACCGGCACATGCCGGATCGTCGGGGACGAACTCGACGATGCCGGCCCCCGACGCCGCGAGCCGCGCCGCGTATTCCTCCGGCGCCAGGCTCGCATGGTAGACGGGTTGGCCGGCGACGCTCCCGACCGGCTCGCCGGCGGCGGGGCCCACCGTCAGAAGCAGGCCTCCGCCGGGTTGCAGGTGCTCCACCAGACGGGGCAGGAGCGCCCGCTGCTCGTCCGGCGTGAGGTGGAAGAAGCTGTCCCAGCCCACGATGGCATGGAACCGTTCCTCGAGTTGCAGGCGCCGCATGTCGCCGACGATCCAGCGCGCCTGCGGCAGCCGGGCACGCGCGATCCCGATCATCTCCTCGGCGCTGTCCAGTCCCGTCACGCGCAGGCCGAGCCCGGCGAGGTAGAGCCCGATCGGGTCTCCCGCGCCGCACCCGAGGTCGAGCACGGACCCGCCGGGCGGCAGGCTGTCCGCCAGCCGGTCGAGCCACGGCTTCTCGAAGAGCGCCCGCGACCGCTCCGCGTCCCACGCCCGTGCATGACGGCGGTAGACGTCGCGCGTCGCGGCGGCCTCCGCCTGCCGGTCGCGCTCATTCTCGGCCGGCACGGCTGCTATGTCGCCAGCGGTCATCTTCATGGCCTGTCGTCCTGGGCGCGCTGCGTCGGGACAGGCGTGCTGTCGTCCATCCCAGCGCGTTCGTACGCGGTGCCTGCGCCCGGTCGGGCCGAAGACACAACGCGCGCCCGCGCCTCAGCCCGAGGCCGGGCCGCGGGACATGTCGAGCGGGGGCATGACCTCCGGCGGGATGGGGCAGACGTAGGGCGTGCCCCGCAGACGGCGGGCGAGGTCGTCCTTCGCCGCCTGCACGAGGCCGGGCTCGGTGACGGCGCGTGCCGCGAGCGCGGCCATGGCCTTGGCGGCCTGCACCATCGCCTTGTGGGCGGCGGGCTCCTTGCCTTGCGCCACGATCTGCCACGTGTGGAAGGGCGTGCCGATGGCCACCGTCGGCGCGTGGACCTGCACCGTGGGCACGACCCACGACACGTCGCCGACGTCGGTGGAGCCGATCATCGGGTTGCGCTTGACGTCGAGCGGCACGGTGAAGTCGGCGAGCGGCGCGCCGGTGTCCTCCATGCCGAGCGCGTGCCACGCGGCGGCGATCTCCTGCGGCGAGAGCGTGGCGCGGATCGCCGATGCGAAGGCGCGGTCGCGGTCATCGAAATGCGGCGGCCCGAGATCCTCGATGATCGCCTGCAGGGCCTCCTCGAGCGGCGTGTTGCCGACGACGTTCGAGACGGCGCTGACGATGCGCACGTCGACGCTCGTCTCCGTCATCAGCGCGGCGCCCTGCGCGACCTTGCGCACGCGTTCGACGAGTTCGAGCATGCCCGGCAGGTCGCGGGCGCGGATCGAGTAGCGGACGCGGGCGTGGGCCTGCACGACGTTGGGGGCGATTCCGCCGGTGTCGAGCAGGGCGTAGTGGATGCGCGCATCGCTCGGCATGTGCTCGCGCATGTAGTTGACGCCGACGCTCATCAGCTCGACGGCATCCAGCGCGGAGCGGCCGAGATGCGGGTAGGCGGCGGCGTGCGCGGCGCGGCCGGTGAACACGAAATCGGCGCGGGTGTTGGCGAGCGACAGGGGTGGGGTCACCTCCCACCAGCTCGACGGGTGCCAGCACAGGGCGATGTCGCAGTCGGAGAAGGCGCCGGCGCGCACCATGAAGGCCTTGGCGGCGCCGCCCTCCTCGGCCGGGCAGCCGAAGTAGCGCACGCGACCGGGCAGGCCGTTGGCGGCGAGCCAGTCCTTCACGGCGGTGGCGGCGAGGAGCGAGGCGGCGCCGAGCAGGTTGTGGCCGCAGCCGTGGCCGTGGCCGCCGGCCTCGACGGGGCTCTTCTGCGCCTTGCCGGCCTCCTGGCTCAACCCGGGCAGGGCGTCGTACTCGCCGAGGATGGCAATGACTGGCCCGCCCTCGCCGGCCTCGCCGACGATCGCGGTCGGGATGCCGGCGACGCGCTCGGTGACGCGGAAGCCTTGGTGGAGTAGTTCCGCCTTGTGCTCTGCGACCGATCGCTCCTCGGTGTAGCAGACCTCCGGGATGGCCCAGACGCGGTCGCTGAGGGCGATGAGGCGCTCGCCATGCTGGTCGACGTGACGCCAGATCTCGTTGCGGTTGTCCATGCGGTGGTCCCGGCCCTGCCCAAGTGCCCGCCGTGCCGGCGGCCCGCACACCGTGGGGCGGCGGCCGGGGCTTGTCCAGACGCGGCGGGTGGCCGTCCGGGCAACCCAGCCCTGCACGGTCGCAAGGCCGGCCCTGCGACCGTGCAGGGCTCGCGCCCTTGTCATGACGCCCGCCCACCCGATGATGCTATGGCGCCTCGTCCCCCGTCGGGGCACCCGACAGCCTGCGGAGATCCAACGATGACCGGTTCTAGCGAGTACGTGCCGCCCAAGGTGTGGGTATGGAACAAGGCCAACGGCGGCCGGTTCGCCAACATCAACCGCCCGATCTCCGGGCCGACGCACGAGAAGGAACTGCCGCGCGGCAAGCACCCGCTGCAGCTCTACTCGCTCGGCACGCCCAACGGCGTGAAGGTGACGGTCATGCTGGAGGAGTTGCTGGCGCTGGGGCATGCCGGCGCCGAGTACGACGCGTGGCTGATCCGCATCGGCGAGGGCGAGCAGTTCGGCAGCGGCTTCGTCGACGTGAACCCGAACTCCAAGATCCCGGCGCTGCTGGATGTCAGCGGCCCCACGCCGGTGCGGGTGTTCGAATCGGGCGCGATCCTCGTCTACCTCGCGGAGAAGTTCGGCGCCTTCCTGCCGACGTCGCAGCCCGCGCGGGCCGAGTGCCTGTCGTGGCTGTTCTGGCAGATGGGCAGCGCGCCCTATCTCGGCGGCGGCTTCGGGCATTTCTATGCGTATGCCCCGTTCAAGATCGAGTACGCGATCGACCGCTTCGCCATGGAGGTGAAGCGCCAGCTCGACGTGCTCGACCGCCGTCTGGCGGAGAACGAGTTCATCGCCGGTTCCGAGTACACGATCGCCGACATCGCGATCTGGCCCTGGTACGGCGGGCTCGTGAAGGGATGGCAGTACGGCGCGGCCGAGTTCCTGCAGGTGCACGAGTACACGAACGTCGTGCGCTGGGCCGAACAGCTCTACGCCCGCCCGCCCGTGCGGCGCGGCCGCATGGTCAACCGCACCAGCGGAGAGCCGCATGAGCAGCTGCGCGAGCGCCACGACGCCTCCGACTTCGAGACGAAGACTCAGGACAAGATCGGCGGCTGAGGCGGCGCGGAGCCTTCCGGGATCGCCTCACGGTGGCATGGGCCGGGAGCCGCCTGTGCGGCTCGGACGGGCCCGGCTGCTCGGTTTCCCTCGTCATCGCCGGCGGTCCGCGCAGCGGACGGGGAAGGGGGGCCAGCCTTGCCCTGCCAGGGTCTCGATCCCTTACCCGACCGGCTGATGCCGGCCGGCGGGGATGCCGGCGGAGGGGGCATGCGACAGGAGCGACCAGGCTCCAGAGACGACGGCACACCCTGCGGACCGTAGCAGAGTATCTTGCGTGGATGCAATGAACGGGTCGTAATCACAGCTATTGTATTGCGCCGGATCGCGCTTATCTCTGCCATCGTCGGTCCTTGCGACCGCCCTTGTCCGGAGCCCCCATGTCCCCAGCCTGCGTTTCCGCGCGTCGCGACAGCCTCCTCGGCTGGGGCGTCGCCGCCCTCATCGCCGCCATCGGCGGCCTCAACGTCGCGGTGACGGTGGCCTCGCTGCTGCGCCTGTAGTCGTCCGCGCGCCGCGTCGCGCGCCGCTTCCAGCACCTCCCGTGCAGACCGTGCCGGGGCAGGGAGGTTTTCCGACCGTCCTGCCGGCGATGCCGGGCGCGGATCAGCGCCGGGTCTGAACCCCGGCGAGGAAGCGGTTGCTTTCCGTGCCCAGCGTGCGCGCCTCGGCCAGCAGGCGCTGGGCGGTGTGGCGCAACCCCTCGGTCGAACGGCTGATCTGCTCGGAGCGGTTGGCGATCATCACCACCGCGCTGGTCACCTCGGAGGTGCTGTGCGCCGTCTCGATGGTGCTGGCCGTGATCTCGCTCGCCGCGTCGCTCTGCTCGCGCACCGCGCATTCGATGGTGGCGCCGATGTCCTTCAGGTCGGCGACGATGCGGTTGATCGTCTCGATGCTGTCCGTCGCCGCCGAGCTCGACTGCTGGATCGCCTGCACGTGGCGGGCGATCATGTCGGTGGAGTTCGCGGTCTGCGCGGCGAGTGCCTTCACCTCGGCGGCCACCACCGCGAAGCCACGGCCGGCCTCGCCGGCGCGCGCGGCCTCGATCGTGGCGTTGAGGGCGAGAAGGTTCGTCTGGCGGGCGAGGGCGTGGATGAGGTCCACCACGCTCGTGATCTGGGAGGCGGCCGCATCGAGCCCGGCCATGATCCCGGTGGCGACGCGGCTGCACTCGGCGGCCTTGTCCGTCATGCGGGCCGCGGTCTCGACGCGCTGGGAGATCTGCAGGATGGAGCTCTGCAACTGCTCGATGTTGGCGGCGACCACGCGCACGCGGCTGGAGGTCCCCTCGGCCTCGGACGAGACGAACCGGGCCTGCGCCACGGCCTCGCTCGCCGCCGTCGCCATGTTGTCGACCTCGGTGCTGGCGGCGATGGCCGACTGCTCGACCTGCGAGGCTCCGCTCTTGACGCTCGTCTCGAAGCGGAAGGCGAGTCTTTCCAGCTCCTCGCTGTAGCGCAGGATCAGGTCCTCCTGGCGCTTGCGCTCGGTGATGTCCTTGTGCACGCCCACGACGCCGCCGCTCGCGGTGGCGCGTTCGGTGACGAGAAGCCACCGGCCGTCCGGGAGCAGCAGTTCGTGCGAGCCCTCGCCGGCGCGATGGCGCTCGATCATCGCCTGCACGAAGGATTCCTCCGTGCCCGCGCCGGGGTACTGGCCGTGACCGGCACCGCCCCGGACGAAGGCCTCGAAGGTGCTGCCGTGCTTCGTCCACGGCCTGCTCGCCGCGTAGAGCCGGCGGAAGGGTTCGTTGCAGGCCGCCAGCCGGTCGGAGGCATCCCACATCACGAAGCCGTCCGACATCGAGTCGATGGCGTCCTCGAGCGTGCGCTGGGCGTCGCGCCGCTCGCGGTCGAGCCGGTCGCGGTTGAGCAGTCCGGCGAGCACGATCAGGGCGAAGAGGGCCAGCATGACGGACGCCGTGGCGGCCGCGTACATGAGGTGCTCGCGGTCGCGCGCCCAGTCGCGCATGGCGACCGGCCCGTCCAGCCTCAGCACGATCCGAAGGTCGCCGAAGAGCGTCGGACGCGCAAAGACCATGTCCGCGCCGGCGCCGTCCTGACGCGGCACCATCTCCGGGGCGGAAGTGACCTGCGGGATGCCCGGATCGCGCACGCGCCCGACGTTGAGCTCGTCGTGCGGCATGCTGGCGACGAGGCGGCCGTCGGCCCGGACGAGCGCAATGTCGAGGCCCGGCATCTCGCCGATCGGCGCCAGCGCGGTCGTGAGACTGGAGATCGGGATCTCGGCGAGCGCCAGCATTTCGCCCGCGCCGGGAACGGACACCGTCCGGCCGAGGTAGAGCGACCACTCGCCGGTCGACGGATTGCGCACGGGACCATAGACCGCGCTGGAGCCCGGCGCGTCGGGACCGGGCAGGCCGTCGTTGCCGGTCACGGCGCTGCGCCCGCGTCCTCCCGGCCTCGCCGACGTCCAGACCTCGCCGCCGGGCCGCACCAGCAGCAGGTCGCGGAAGACGAAGGTCTGGCTGGCGAGGCTCTGCAGGAGACGGCGCGCGGCCACGGGATGCGCGGTGCCGGCGGGGGACATCGCCAGTGAAGACAGCAGCTCCGGCAGGCCGACCAGCACGCTGTCGACCTGCAGGAGGTTCCTGTTGGTAATGCTCTCGGCGGCGCGGCCCGTCCGGGCCAGGGCGTCCTCGGCCTGCTGCGAGGCCGTGGTCCAGCCGCGCTCGACCAGCAGCATCGCGCCGTACCACAGCGCGCAAAGCAGCATCAGCGTGCCGCCGAGCACCGCGAGCCGGAGTCGACTGTGGCCGTTCACGTGGTCGTCCGTCCTCGTCCTGGCCGAGCGCTCAGCGCGTCGTCTTCACGTCGTCGGGAGACGCCACCGTCGTCCCCGTGCCGGCGTCCCCCGTCACGGCGAGGCCGAGCTCCGGGGCCATGATCGCATTCCAGCCTTCGACGCAGTCCGTGCCGCAGCGGTCGATCCACCGCGGCAGCACCGCCTCGACGAGGACCTTGCGACGCACGGCCTCGTCGGCGGTCGTCACGGGCACGAGCGCCATGCGTCCCTTCCGGCCGCTGCGGCAGCCGTCGGCGCCGACGTTGCACTGGATGCCACCCAGCGTCTCCTGCTCGGCCATCGACCAGATGCTCTGCTCGAGTTCGGCGACCCCGCCGCGGATCATCGGCCGCAGGTCGGCCGGGACGGCCTCCCAGGCGGTGCGGTTCGCTCCGAAGATCGACAGGCCCCAGTTGATCGCCATGGCGTGGATGTGGGTGGTGACCTCCGTGAGGCCGACCTCGTTGCCGCTCAGCGTTCCGGTGACGGCGCAGTCGACCACCTTCTTCGACACGGCGCCGACCATCTCGGCGAAGGGCGTGATGACCGGGACGGCGCCGAGCGCCGCGAACATCTCCGACTGGCTGACGGACGAGGTCCGCACCCGCCGGCCCGCCAGATCCGACAGTCCCGAGAAGGGCTTGGCGCAATAGACCACCTGGGCCGGATAGGCATAGACGCCGAGCAGCACGATGTTGTGCTGTTCGAGGAGCAGTTTCTCGGTGTGAGGCCGGTACAGCGACACGACCTTTCGCAGGGTGGCGATGTCGGGCGCGAGGCCCGGCAGGTCCATGGCGTTCAGCTCGGGATCGTCCGCTGCGACGACGCTGAGGAGCGCCGTGCCGAACGGCACCACGCCCACGCGCATGAGCTGGAGCATGTCCTGCGCGCGAAGGCCGCTCTGGTCGAAGGGCTGGATCGTCGCGGCGATGCGGCCGCCGCTGCGCTGGCGGATCGTGTCCAGCCAGAACGGCGCCTCATGCTGCTTGTACTGGTTGACGCCGGCGAGGCCGCCGACGATGCGAAGCGAAACGGCGGGGGCCGGCGGGTTCTGCGGAGAGGTGGCGCGGGCGGGAAGCGGCGAAGCGACGGCGGCGCCGAGAACGGCGGCCAGGGCGGCGAGGCAATGCCGCGTGGAAAACCATGATGAGGAAAGAATGCTCATTGACCATAATCCATCGATGGCGACCGTTTGACCCGGCCTTATCGTGTGTTCATCAGCTTAAGCTGGCCGCGTTAAGAGACCGTTGGTTGTGAAAAGCTCTGACAAATCCGCATGATTGCAGATGGCCCGCGCCCGCCCGTTTGGCGGGGCTCGCATCCGCGCCAATGTTCGCCTAAATTCCGGGCTCGTCCCTCGAGCCCTCCGATGAGCACGATCTCCCAGCGTCAGAAGGACATCGTCGCGCTGGCCCGCAGCACCGGCCGCGTCAGCGTCGAGGATCTCGCGGCGCGCTTCGACGTCAGCCCGCAGACGATCCGGAAGGACCTCAACGACCTCTGCGACCAGCGCCTGATGTCGCGCGTCCATGGCGGCGCCGTGGTGGCGTCGGGCGTCGAGAACCTCTCCTACGAGGCGCGCCGCTTCATCGCGCGCGAGCAGAAGGTGGCCATCGGCAAGGCGGCCGCTGCGCTCGTGCCCAATGGCGCCTCGCTGTTCATCAACATCGGCACGACCACCGAGGAAGTGGCCAAGGCGCTGGCGGACCACGAAGGTCTCCTCGTGATCACCAACAACCTCCACGTGGCGGCGACGCTGTACCCCCGGCCGCGCATCGAGGTGATCGTCGCGGGCGGACCGGTGCGGCGGTCGGACGGCGGGGTGGTGGGCTCGGCGGCGGTCGACCTGATCGGACAGTTCAAGGTCGACTATGCGGTCGTCGGCACTTCGGCGATCGATCCCGATGGGGCGCTGCTGGACTTCGACTACCAGGAGGTGCGTGTTTCGCGAGCCATCATCGGCAATGCGCGGCACGTCATCCTCGTCGCCGACCGCAC
This sequence comes from Alsobacter sp. R-9, assembly GCF_054612375.1. Classification (NCBI taxonomy): domain Bacteria; kingdom Pseudomonadati; phylum Pseudomonadota; class Alphaproteobacteria; order Hyphomicrobiales; family Alsobacteraceae; genus Alsobacter; species Alsobacter sp. R-9. The sequence continues at coordinate 525,122 of NZ_JBTSWJ010000001.1, forward strand.
CAAGCTCGACCGTTCGGCGCCCGTCCGCATCGGCCACCTGCGCGACGTCGGCACCCTCGTCACCGACCATCTGGCCTCCGACGCGCTGCGCGACCTGTGCCGTCGCGAGGGCATCCGGGTGGTCGAGACGGGGCCGGCCGACGATGCGTCCGCCACGGGCGAGGCGGCCGCCTAGAGGCGGCGCACCGCGGTCAGCTGGCCATGCGGCGGCGCGACGCGAGGACCGCCTCGACGCGGTTGCGGACCTGCAGCTTGTTCATGATGTTGGTCATGTAGTGCTTCACGGTCTTCTCGCTGAGCGAGAGGCGCGCCGCGATTTCCTTGTTGGTGAGCCCGCGGGACACGAAGGCGAGGATCTCGTCCTCGCGACTGGTGAGTTCCACCCGGTCGTCGCCGCGGTCCGCGACGGGCGCGGCCTGCTGCTTCATCTGCGTCAGAAGGCGGGCGGCCAGACCGGGGGAGACGTAGCTGTCGCCCTCGTAGATGGCGCGCACCGTCCGCACCAGTTCCGCCGCACTGCTGCCCTTGAGCATGTAGCCGCGGGCGCCCGCCTGGAGGGCGGCCGCCACGTGCTCCTCGCTCTCCGACACGGTGAGCATGACGATCCGGATGTCCGGCGCCATGGTCGAGATGGTCTTCGCCGCCTCGACGCCGCTGCCGGGCATGCTGACGTCGAGGAGGATCATGTCGGGGCGCTGCTGCGTCACGATGCGCATCGCATCCGCGGCGCTCGATCCCTGGCCGACCACCTCGAAGCCTCCGGCGGTGTCGAGCGTGAAGGCCACGCCCTCGCGGAAGAGCGGATGGTCGTCGATGACGGCAATCTTGATGGTGTCAGACATGGCACTGCTCTGCTGGCGCCAGGGGGATTGTCATGCGCAGTCGCGACCCCAGACCGGGGGCGCTGTCGATGGCGAATTCGCCGCCGAGGGTTCCGATGCGGTCGCGCAGGCCGGCGAGGCCGAGGCTGCCCTGTCCGGCCTTGCCCGAGGGAAATCCCGGGCCGCGGTCGGACACCTCGACGACGAGGCTCTCGTTCTCGATGCGGGCGCGGATCGTCTGGCCCTGGGCCTCGGCGTGGCGGAAGGCGTTGTTGAGGCCTTCCTGGGCAAAGCGGTACACGCAGGTCTTCAGGGCGGCGCTGCCGCGGTCGGGAAGCTCGTCGATGTCGAGCGTGACCGCCGTGCCGGTGCGCCGCTCGTGGTTGCGGGCGGCCAGCATCAGGGTCTGCGTCAGCGACGTGTTCTCGAGTTCCGGCGGGGCGATGCCGGCGGAAAGATTGCGGATCTCCTCCAGCGCGTCCTGCAGCGCAGAGCGGATGATGTCCGCGTTGTGCTCCTGCTTATTGTCGAGATGCGCCTGCACCACCTTGCGGAGCGCGTCGAGGCGCAGGAGCGCCAGTCCGATCAGCTGGGCCGGGCCATCGTGCAGGTCGGCTCCGATGCGCCGCAGGAGGCGTTCGTTGGTGTCGGCCGCCTGCCTGCGCGCCTCGTTGACGTGACCGCGGAGCTCCTCGTTGCGCCTGAGCAGCGTCGACAGTTCCTCGATGCGATCGCGCAGCGCCAACTGCTGCAGGGAGATCGTGCGGCTGCCGCGGCGGACGATGCCGAACAGCGCGCCGGCCATGCCGAGGGTGACGAGAGCGACGATGAGCCAGCTCTGCAGCGTGGCGCGGTTCACGTCCGCGAAAAGCTGCTCCGCGGAGGTGTAGAACTCGGCGACGGCGATGATGCGGTCGGTGCCGTTCGCATGCATCGGGATGTAGATTTCCATGAGCGGAAGCCGCATGGCGCGCTCATGGGCATTCTCCTCGTCGGTGAGGTCGTCGAGGGACCCCATCACCTTGCCGCCCAGCGCCGCGCGCAGGTCCTCGCCCACGGGGTAGGACTTGCCGATCAGCTCGGGATCCTTGCTGTAGAGGATCGTGCCGTCCGTGCCCCAGATCTTGATCGAGGCGACCCGGCGCCCGATCGGGGTCTCGGTGAACAGCCGGTGGAACCCCTCCTTCGACGCCGGCGACAGGTCCTTCGAGGTGCCGAGGTCCTGCACCAGCGGCTCGATGAAGCTGTGCATGTAGATCGCCGTCGTCGCGACGGCGTTGTCGATGACGCCGCGCTCGATGCGGTTGGCCACCCACGAGCCGAGGACGGCCATGCTCACGGAGAGCACCATCGATCCGGCCAGCGCGAACTGGCGCGCAAGCGTCAACGCGTTCCATGCTGCAACCACGCGGTGCAGTGGCGATCGTCCGGCCTTGATCGACAGTCCAAGCAACATGGGCCCAATTTACCCGACGAGGGCTTAGCCGTTCATGGACTGAGGTCTTAGATCGCCTCCGATGATTAATGTGCGAATAATCTTGATTCAAATTGAAAGAAACGCCCAATTTCCGAGGCGTTTCAGGGCGTCTCGCGACGTTGAACGTGTTTCTGTGCGCAGAACGGCCGCTTCAGTGCCCGTTCTGGATGACGGGACACGCGGTACGCTGGGCGGAGTGAAGGATTAAATTAACCTAGACTTAAGCCCTAAACGGTGGGGCGGCAGCGCCTTCAGTGCCGAAAGAGGCCCGCGCCGGAGCGCACCGGCAGTGGACGGTCCACCGCCGTCTCCAGCGCTTCCAGCCGTTCGACCACGGTCGCGACGCAGCCCGCGACGGCGCCCTCTGCGAGGCCCAGCTCGCTGGCGATCTCGGTGTTGCTGTAGCCCCGTGCCACCATCCGGATGATGCGCTCGTCGCGCGACATGGGCGCCGGCTTCTCGCGCGACGCCGCGCTTCTGGAGGCCCGCGCCACCAGGATGCGTCCACCCACGTGCGGAGACACCCACGTGTCTCCCTTCGTCACCGACCGAACGATCTCGGGGAGGTCCGCGGCGTGGCGGCTTCGGGGAACGTAGGCTCGGGCGCCCGCGGCGAGCGCGGCGCAGAGGCTGTCCTCGTCCTCCGACGCGCCGAGGACGACAATGGCGGCGCGGCAGCCCGTCTCGCGGAGCCGGCGCACGGTCAGCAGCGCCTGAGAGGACCTCGCGAGGCCGAGCACGAGCACATCCACCTCGCCGTTCCAGCCGAGATCCGTCGCATCCTCCGCCGAGCGGCCCTGCGCGACAACCGACAGATCCGCCGGCGCCGAGAGGGTGGCGACGAGGCCGAGGCGGGCCATGGTGTCGTCATCGACGACCGCAACACGAATGACATCCGGCATCGGCTTCCTCCGGGAGACCTCGATCCGGCACCCAGGGTGCCGGTGCTCTCCTCATGTGGACCTGACCTTAGCGACGCCAGGCTGACAGCATCCTGACACGCTGGGTCAGGATGCATGCGTTCGGCGTCGGCCTGCGTCATTTTTTGGGAAACGGTTCCGGCAGAGTTATGGCGCGGGTGTGATCAACCGTCGACGAAGGCAAAGCGGTCGACGTCGACGAGGCCCCGGTCCGTGATCTTCAGGTGCGGGATCACCGGCAGGGGCAGGAACGCAACCTGCAGGAACGGCTCCTGAAGGGTCACGCCGAGGCCGCGGGCCGCGGCGCGCAGCGGCAGCAGGCCGTCCCGGACGTCCTCGTGGGACGCAAGGCTCATCAGGCCCGCGACGGGCAGGGGCAGCTCGGCGACGACCGAGCCGCCGTCAGCCACGACGAAGCCGCCTTCAATCTCCGCGAGGCGGTTCACGGCCACGGCCATGTCCGCGTCGGTCGCGCCGACCACGCAGACATTGTGGCTGTCGTGCCCGATGGAGGACGCGATGGCGCCGTGCCGCATCCCGAAGCCCTTCACGAAGCCGACCGCGATGTTGCCGTTGCGGCCGTGGCGCTCGACGACGGCGACCTTGACGATGTCGGCGTCGAGATCCACCTGCCGCACGCCGTCGCCGTAAGGAAGCGTGGCGGTGAGGTGGTCGGTGATGATGCGACCCGCCTGGACGCCGATGACCGCTGTCAAGGGACCCGAGCCTCGGGCGACGAAGTCGGAGGCGCCGACACGGCGCGCGTGGACGCTGGCGCGGCCAACCGGAGGCACCGTTCGACGTGCGGCGAAGAGCGCGTCGTCGACGATCCTCCCGCCGCTCAGGACGAGACGAACGGCGCAGCCCTCGACGTCGTCGAGCACGACGAGGTCCGCCCGCCAGCCCGGTGCCACGAGGCCCCGGTCGCGCAGCCCGAAGGCCCGGGCGGCCGAGATGGAGGCCATCCGGTAGGCGTCCAAAGGCCGCGCGCCGAGCCTGATGGCGGTGCGGATGATGTGGTCGAGGTGCCCCTCCTCGGCGATGTCGAGCGGGTTCCGGTCGTCGGTGCAGAAGGCCATGAACGGCGCCGTCTCCGGCCCGATCAGCGGGGCCAGCGCGTGCAGGTCCTTCGAGACCGACCCCTCGCGCACGAGGATGGTCATGCCCTTGGTCAGCTTCTCGCGCGCCTCGTCCAGTCGCGTCGCCTCGTGGTCGGTGCGGATGCCGGCGGCGCAGTAGGCATCGAGCTTGCGGCCCATGACGAGCGGCGCGTGGCCGTCGATGTGCCCGCCCGAAAAGGCGGCGAGCTTCTCGAGGCAGCCCGGGTCGCCGGCGAGCACGCCGGGGAAGTTCATGAACTCGGCGAGCCCGATCACCTTGGGATGGTCGCGCAGCGGCAGCAGGTCGGCGGCGCCGAGGCGGGCGCCGGAGGTCTCGAGTTCCGTTGCCGGGACGCAGCTCGACAGCTGCACGCGCAGGTCCATGGCGGTCGCGAGCGACCAGTCGAGGAAGTAGCGGATGCCTTCCGCACCGAGCACGTTGGCGATCTCGTGCGGGTCGCAGATCGCGGTGGTGACGCCGTGCGGCAGGACGCAACGGTCGAACTCGCCGGGAGTCACGAGCGACGACTCGATGTGCAGGTGCGTGTCGATGAAGCCGGGGGCCACGACGGTGCCGCGCACGTCGATCTCCCGGCGACCACGGTATTCGCCGCCGGTGCCGACGATGGTGTCGCCGCAGATGGCCACGTCGCCCGTCCGGATCTCCCCGGTGACGAGGTCGAACCAGCGTCCGCCCTTCAGGACGAGGTCGGCCTCCTCCGTGCCGAGGCCCTGGGCGATCCGGCGTCCGATGGTCGCGGGGTTCGTCATGCTGCGGCGCTCCTCGTGTGGGAGCGCCACGATGGAGGACCCGTCCCCGGCCGGCAAGCGCCGGCCCCGGATCTCATCCCGTGGTCGTTGCCGCGGCTTCCGCCTGGGCCCGTGCCTGAAGGGCCTGGACCGCCGCGCCGGCGCTCGCGGCATCGCCGCCCACCGTCTGCACGGCCACGGTGGCGCTGGCGAACTCGATGCCCAGCCCGGGGAAGGTGCGCACCATGCGTTTCACCGCGTCGCGCTGGATGAAGGATGGCTTGCCGGGCTTCACCGTGAACTTGAAGCGGGCGACCAGCGCATTCTCGAGAATGTCGGCGACCCCCTGCATCTTCAGGGGCTCGATGATCTCCGCCTTCATCTCGGGATCCTCGAGCATCTCCTGCCCGATCTTCTTCGTCGCCTTGCGCAGCTTCTCCACGTCCGTGTCGCGGGCGAACTTCAGGTTGAACTTCACCGTCGTCCAGTCACGGCTGAAGTTGGTGATCTGCCCGAGCTGACCGAAGGGGATGGTGTGAACCTGCCCGTTCTGGTGACGCAGCTTGATGGAGCGCAGCGTGAAGCCCTCCACCGTGCCCTTCGCCTTGCCGCAGTCGATGTACTCGCCGATGCGGAAGGCGTCGTCGGCCAGGTAGAAGATGCCCGACACGATGTCGCGCACCAGCGTCTGGCTGCCGAAGGAGATGGCCAGGCCGAAGACCGAGGCGCCGGCGATGAGGGGCGTGATGTTGACCCCGAGCTCGGACAGCACGATCAGCAGCGACACGATGCTGATGACGATGGCCAGCGCGATGCGCAGCAGCGGCATCATCGTGGCGAGCCGCGAGGCATTGCCGGCGGCATGCTCGTCCTCGTCGACGTGCCCGGCGCTCTTGGCGACGTAGCGGTCGGTGAAGAAGCGGACGACCTCCCACATCACGTAGGCGATGAACAGGACGGCCCCGGCCTTGGCGGAGCCGCGGGTGAGGCTGTCCCACCCCGCATCGTCCACGAGGTGGACGACGTCGACGATCCAGCGTTCCGTCACCCGGGTCACGGCGAAGATCAGCACCGCGACGCGCAGGCACCGCGCGATCACGTCCGCGACGCGCGGCTCGGCCCGCTCGCCGGCGCCTGCCGGGGCGGTTGCACTCCCGCCCAGCCGGACAACCGCGGCCGCGAGCAGCGTCTCGAACAGGATCAGCGCCATCGCCGTGTTGAGGGTGACCAGCATGGCGGCCGGTACCGAGAACTTGGCCGAGATCGCGCCGTAGACCTGCGCGCCGACGAGCACGATGAAGAAGGGGATCGCCACCCGCGTCCAGTGCAGGCCGATGGCGGCCCAGACGCTGCCGGGACGGGCGAGGGCCGTGAACCAGCCCGCGACGGGGTCGCGCGACCGGCGCGCCGCCCAGACGAAGGCGGCGAGGATGATGGCGTTGCCGATGAGCTGGCCCGCCGAGATCGCCTCGGTCGGCGAGTGAAGGGCGATGAGGGAGCGCAGCGGCACGCGCACGGCGAGCACGGCGATGACGGCGATCGAGAGGTTGCGGAACACCGCCGCCGCCCCCTCGTCGCTCATCGCCACGAGCCGGGCCTGCGACAGGCCGGGCCGCAGCACGAGGCGGAAGGCGAACATGTAGAGCGCCCAGGAGAAGATGCTGGCGAGCACGAAGCCCGCGAAGCGCGATTGGGCGTCCGTTCCGGCAAACCAGAGCCCGGTCGCGGCATTGCTGACCAGCCACATGGCGCCCAGCGCCACGCCGTCGATCAGGGCGATGCCGACGAGGCGCAGCAGCGCCAATGGGCCGCCGTCGGGCCCCGCGTCCTTGGCCAGCGACCTGCGGAACCGTTCCAGCCCGCGCTCGACGATGCCGTAGGCGGCCACGGCCGCCGCGCCGCTGGCGACGAGCAGGAGGAGGAAGACGAAGACGCCGCGCCCGCCCTCGTGCGAGCGGTCCAGCGCCCCGGGGATCCGGGCGAGCTCCGAGAAGAAGGACGGCATCGCCAGCAGGATCGTGCCGCCGCGCGAGAAGAACTCGGCGAAGCCGGCGGCCGCCGCATCGGGTCCTTCCGAGGAGGGTGGACGCCGTGCTTCGGCGGCCGGGGCCTGTCCCCCTGCGGGGGATGCGACGGCGCCCTCCTTCCTGAGGCGCTCGACGACGGACTGGCTGATGGCGTCCACGAGCCGGTCGAAGTCGGCCTGGCTCAGCCCGGGCGGCGGCGGGGCGGCCGCCTGCTGCGCGGCGGCGGATCCCGCGCCGAGGGCCAGCGTCAGGACGAGAAGAAGCGCGCGCAGCATGTCGGGCTCACATCGAGGGAACTGCAGAGGTCCCGTCGATGATTATCCGATGGCGTGCGCTTCCGAAACTGCTGGAACGGCCCGATACCGGGGAATGTGGCCGAAGATGGCCTCCGTCAGGCGGCCGCCTCGGCCATGGCGGGCTCGAACACGAGGCGGATCACGTGAGGGTTGCCGCTATCGGTCACCGGCACGTGCCAGTAGGCATGGTCCATGCCGGGGAACCGATCCATGCAGAGCTGGATCTCGACCAGCGGGGTGCGGAAGCGGTTGGAGGCGGAGATGGCCCCGTCGAGCAAGCGGACCAGCTGGTCGTCGGTCCGGGGCAGCTCGGTGACCACGAAGGACAGTCGGTTGCTGGCAGAGGCCAGGCTGGCTTCGAGCGTCTTCATGAGGTCGCCGAGCATCCGCTTACTCCTGCAGGTTGGGCGAGGCGAAGGAAGCACGCAAAGGCTGCCAGCGCCACGGTGATGTTAACCCAGCGTTAACTCGCATCCTTCCCGAAGGTTCGGCTTAAGCGCAACCATTAAGCGTTGAGTTTAATCAATGCGCTGTGAAAAGAGTAACGACGACCGCCCCCGCCTGGCGGTTTCTCCCGCTCCGTGGCGGTCAGGAAGGGCCGGCCCGGCTCAGGCCTCGCGCCGCCGTCGCCGGCGGCCGCCGTCTTCTCCGCCGCCCGGCGCCTTGGGCTCCGGGAACACAACGACCTTGCCCAGTTCCGGGAAGGGGTCGCGCTTGTTGGGGATCGCCATCGCGTCGACGAAGTGCGCCTGGAAGGCCGGCTCGAGCGCCGTCTCGATCTTCTCGATCCGCTGGACGGTCGACTCGATCTCGGCGCGCGACTTGAGGTTGAGGAGCGCGATGCGGGCGCCCGTGCCGGCTGCGTTGCCGGCGGACGCGACCTTCTTGAGGTCGCAGTCCGGAATCAGGCCGAGCACCATGGCGTAGGTGACGTCGATGTGACTGCCGAAGGCGCCGGCGAGCGTGATGCGCTCGACCCTCTCGACGCCGTAGCGGTCCATCAGCAGCTTGATGCCGGCATAGAGCGCCGCCTTGGCGAGCTGGATGGCGCGGACGTCGTTCTGGGTGATGGCGATGCGCGGCTCGCCGTCGCGCACCAGGTAGGAGAACGTCCGCCCGCTGGCCTCGATGCGGGGCGTGCGCGCCTGCAGCGCGCCGTCGACCACGCCGTCCTGGCTGATGATGCCGGCGAGGTACATCTCGGCGATGATCTCGATGATGCCGGAGCCGCAGATTCCCGTGACGCCGGTCGCGGCCGTGGCCTCGGCGAAGCCCGGATCGTCGGACCACAGGTCGCAGCCGATGACCTTGAAGCGCGGCTCCAGCGTCTCCCGGTCGATCCGCACGCGCTCGATGGCGCCCGGGGCAGCGCGCTGGCCGCAGGAGATCTGGGCGCCCTCGAAGGCCGGGCCCGTCGGGGACGAGCAGGCGAGCATCCGCGCCCGGTTGCCAAGCACGATCTCGGCGTTGGTGCCGACGTCGACGAGAAGGGTCAGCTCGTCCTTGAGGTAGGGCCCCTCCGACAGCACGACGCCGGCGGCGTCGGCGCCGACATGGCCGGCGATGCAGGGCAGGGCGTAGATCATGGCGCCGGGTGCGATCGTCACGCCCAGTTCGGCCGCCCGCGCCTCGTAGGCGCCGTCGATGGTCAGCGCGAAGGGCGCGCCCCCGAGTTCCACCGGGTCGAGCCCGAGGACGAGGTGGTGCATGATCGGGTTGCCGACGACGGTCATCTCGACCACGTCCGTGCGCGCGACGCCCGCCTCGCGCACCACCGCGCCGACGAGCTGGTCAAGTGCCTCGCGGACGGCGGCCGTCAGCTCGCGGTCTCCGCCCGGGTTCATCATCACGTAGGAGACCCGGCTCATCAGGTCCTCGCCGAACCGGATCTGCGGGTTCATCAGGCCCGAAGAGGCGACGACCTCGCCGGTGAGCAGGTTCGTCAGGTGCGCGGCGATGGTGGTCGAGCCGACGTCGACGGCAACGCCGAAGGCGGCCTCCTTGAGGCCTGGCCACACGGCGACGATGCGGCCGTCCGCGCGAACCGCGGCGGTGACCTGCCATTCGCCGGTCCGCAGCGTCTTCTGAAGCCCGGCGATGACGGACAGGTCGGCGCTGGTCCGCTCGAGTCCCCACTGCCGGGCGAGCGCCTCCTGCAGGCGACGGAAGTCGGACGAGGGGTCGTGCATGTCGGGCTGCGCCACCTCGACGAAGCACAGCCGCACGACCGGGTCGATCTCGATGGGATGCGCCTCGGCGCGCTTGCGCACGACCTGCCGGTGGACCTGCGAATCCGGCGGCACGTCGACGACGACGTCGCCGCACAGCTTCGCCTGGCAGCCGAGGCGGCGATGGCCCGCCAGCGCGCCGCGCTTCGTCGTGTAGCGCTCCTCGACGGCGTTCCACGCCGTCACGTGGTCTGCCCGGCTCTCGATGCCGTGCTTGGCGAACTCGCCCTCGGCCACCTCCACCTGGCAGCGCCCGCAGATGCCGCGGCCGCCGCAGACGCTGTCGAGGTCCACCCCGAGCCGGCGCGCCGCCTCGAGCACGCTGGTGCCGTCGGCGAAGCGTCCCCGCTTGCCGGAGGGCGTGAAGACGACGAGATGCGGTTCGGTCTCGGACACGCGAGCGGGTCTCCGAAGGGTGGTGTTCAGCTCTCGCGGGCGCGACGACGGTTCTCGCGCCCGCCGCGGCGGCCGCCGGCCGCCTCGCCCGCGCCCTCGGGCGCCGGCTCGCGGAACTTGCGGATCCACGCGCCGCAGTTGGGGTCGTTGCCCATGACCACGTCGGCGCCGAGGATCGCCTGGATGTCCTCGTTGTGCAGCGGGTTCATGATGGCCGACGTCATGCCGGCGCCGATCATCATCGGCAGGAAGGCCGCGTTGAGGCCGCGCCGGTTCGGCAGGCCGAAGGAGAAGTTGGAGGCGCCGCAGGTGGTGTTGACCTTCAGTTCCTCGCGCAGCCGGCGCAGCAGGCGGATCAGCTGGCGCCCGGCGTCGTTGATGGCGCCGACGGGCATCACGAGCGGGTCGACCACGACGTCCTCGCGCGGGATGCCGTGGTCCGCAGCGCGCTCGACGATCTTCTTGGCGACGGCGTAGCGGACGTCCGGGTCCTCGGAGATGCCGGTCTCGTCGTTGGAGATGGCGACGACGGCGGCATTGTACTTCTTGACGAGCGGCAGCACCTGCTCGAGCCGCTCCTCCTCGCCGGTGACCGAGTTGACCAGCGGCTTGCCCTTGTAGACCGCAAGCCCGGCCTCCAGCGCCGCGACGATGGAGCTGTCGATGGAGAGCGGAACGGGGACGGTGTCCTGCACCAGCTTGACGCACTCGGCCAGGATCTTCGGCTCGTCGACGAGCGGGATGCCGGCGTTGACGTCGAGCATCTGCGCCCCGGCCTCGACCTGGGCGATGGCGTCGGCGACGACGCGGCTGTAATCGCCCGCCGCCATCTCCGCCGCCAGCAGCTTGCGCCCCGTCGGGTTGATGCGCTCGCCGATCATGACGAAGCGGTGCTCGAAGCCGATCACGACCTTCCTCTTCTCCGAGGTGATCACCGTCTCCGTCATCTTCTTCCTCCGTGGCCCGCCCGTGCGGCTTGCGCGTGTCTACCCAGTGGTCGCATGCGTCTCGCGAAAAGGCGGCTTCCACCTTTTCGCGGCATGCTCTAGCAGAAGCCGTTCGGCAAGAGAAACATTTCGTTTGGTTTAGCGGTTAGGCGGTGCCGAGCGTTTCGACGGGCCGCAGGCTGGGCTGGAACTCGCGACGCCACGGCGTGCGGCCGGACAGCACGCCCGACTCATGCACGATCTCGGACACGTATTCCTCCTGCCGGTAGGCCATCACGTGGACCCCGGCGACGCCGGGGATCTCGCGGACCTGCTGGATGATCTCGATGCAAATGCGCTTGCCCTCGGCCTTCTGGTCCTGCGCGCCCTCCAGCCGCTCGATGATGCCGTCGGGGATGTGCACGCCTGCGACGTTGGCGCGCATCCACCTGGCGGTGCGCGCCGAGGCGAGGGGGCCGACGCCCACGAGGATGAAGCAGCGCTCGTGCAACCCCAGGTCACGGACCTGCTGCATGAAGCGCTGCAGCATCGGGACGTCGAAGCAGTATTGCGTCTGGCAGAATTGTGCGCCGGCGGCGACCTTCTTGGCGAGGCGCAGCGGGCGGAAGTCGTAGGGCGGGGCGAAGGGGTTCTCGGCCGCGCCGAGGAACACGTCCGGCGCCGTGGTGATCCTGCGGCCGGAGAGGAAGCGCTTCTCGTCCCGCATGGTGCGGATGGTCTGCAGGAGCGACGTTGAGTCGAGGTCGAAGACGGGCTTCGCCTCCGGATGGTCGCCGCACTGCACGCCGTCGCCCGTGAGGCAGAGGATGTTGCACACGCCGAGCGCCGCGGCGCCGAGCACGTTGCCCTGGATGGCGATGCGGTTGTAGTCGCGGCAGCTGATCTGCATCACCGGCGCGTAGCCCATGCGGGTCAGCAGGGCGCAGATCGCCACGCTCGACATGTGGCAGTGGGCGCCCGAACCGTCGGTGGCGTTGATCCCGTCCACCCAGCCCTCGAAGATCGCCGCGCGCCGGTACACGTCCTCCGGATCGGCGGAATCCGGCGGATTGAGTTCGGCCGTCACGGCGAACTCGCCGCGCCGCAGCACGCGCTCCAGCCGGCCGCGGGAGGTGTGGCCGGGCAGCGGCGGGAGCGGGGCGTGCGGCTCGGGTCCGATGTCGTCGGGGTGCGGGGTCATCGCGCCGCCTCCGCCGTGTCGGGGCACTTCTCCCGCATCACGCGCAGCCAGGACGACGTGCCTTTCTGGCGATGGTCCACCGGCGGCTGCACCTCGCGGATGCGTTGGCCGTCCGTCATCGCCAGGCTTCCCTCCCAGGCCTGCACCCAGACGCAGGGCATGTCGGGATAAACCTCGCAGTGGCCGTTGGCCCGGACGCCGCCGCAGGGGCCGTTGCGCAGGTTCTTCGGGCAGTTCATCGGGCAGGACATGCCCGTGGAGGACAGGACGCACTGGCCGCACATGCGGCAGTCGAAGAGGGCGGACTTCACCCCCTGCTCCACCACGGCGACGGGCCCCTCCAGCCGCTGCCAGCCGATGCGCCGCGCCAGCGGGGCGAGCTTCACCAGCATCGGCTCGAAGCCGGCATAGAGCCGCTCCAGCGCCCGTGCGTGGCGGATGGACCAGAAGCGCAACCGGGCCGAGCCGGCCTTCGGCGGGCGCTTGCCACGCGGTTCGAACGCTGCGGGGGTCAGCATCGTCGTCGGCCTCAGGAAGTGGCGTGGCCCTTGTTGGCGATGAGCGCCTTGAGACGCTCCGCGTCGTAGTCGGCCTCGAGCCGCGCCGCCGCGGCGGCCGCCTCCGCCTCGAGGTCGTCGCCGCACGGCGTCGCGTCGCCGCGCCGCCACGAGGCGAGGTAGTCATCCGTGCCGTGGGCGCCGGCGCGCATCGCCGCCATGTCGATCGCTTCCGTGAAGCGCAACGGCAACTCCCGCTTGGCGCTCTTGCGCCCGGCCTTGGCAATGACCTGCGCCGGGATGTCGCGCCAGTAGAGGATGGTCAGGTCAGGCATCAGGGCCTCGGGCTGGGTTCTGGTGGGAAAGGAAGTCGGCGATGCCGCCGCGGCCTGTCGGCAGGTGCTCGAAGGCGAGGCCGAGGCGCGATGCCGCCTCGCGGGCCTTGCCGAGCAGCGCCTCATCCGGCGCCTGCGACAGGTAGACGACGCGGGTGTAGTTGCCGAAATAGGCCGGCAGCAGCTCGGGGAACCGGTCGAGCCCGAGCCCTTTCCACACCAGCCGGTCGAAGTGCCGCGTCAGGTAGTCGGTGAGGAAGAAGGTCGCCGGGTCCTCGTCCGTCAGCGCGGCGAAGTCGGGTGCGCCCGCAAAGAATTCGTAGCAGTGCGCGCCGGGGATGCGCTCGACGCCTTCCTCCGCCAGCACGGCGTCGAGGAGGCCGCCTGTCCCGCAGTCGCCGTAGAGGCAGAGGATCTCGTCGAAGTGCCGGCGGCCGGCGCGGATCTTCGCGCGCACCGCGTCCGGTATCTTCTCGGGCCGGTTGTGCAGGATGGCGGGGAGGCAGGTGACCTTCAGGTGGTCGAGGCGGTTGGCCTCGACCACGGCGAGGAGATCGCGGGCCAGCGCGCCGCAGGCGATGACGAGGGTGCGCGAGCCCGGTGCGCCTCCCCGTGGCGCCTTGCCCGGACCGACCGGTGCGACGGCGCCCGGGGTCGCGCGCGCCGCCATCGCTGCCTCAGGCGCGCGACTGGACGCTGCCCTGCCGGCGCGCCATGAAGGCCTTGGCCGTCTCCACGGCCACGGCCGCGTCGCGGCAGTAGGCGTCAGCGCCGATGGCGTCGGCGAAGGTCTCGTTGAGCGGGGCGCCTCCGACCAGCACGACGTAGTCGTTGCGCAGGCCCTTCTCCTTCATCGTGTCGATGACGACCTTCATGTAGGGCATGGTCGTGGTGAGCAGCGCCGACATGCCGACGATGTCCGGCTGGTGCTTCTCCATCGCCTCGAGATAGTTCTCGACCGGGTTGTTGATGCCGAGGTCGATCACCTCGAAGCCGGCGCCCTCCATCATCATGCAGACGAGGTTCTTGCCGATGTCGTGGATGTCGCCCTTGACCGTGCCGATGACCATCTTGCCGATCTTCGGCGCGCCGGTCTCCGCCAGCAGCGGGCGCAGGATCGACATGCCCGCCTTCATGGCGTTGGCCGACATCAGCACCTCGGGGACGAAGAGGATGCCGTCGCGGAAATCCTCGCCGACGATCCGCATGCCCTCGACGAGCGACTGGGTGAGCACATCGTAGGGGGTCCAGCCCCGGTCGAGCAGGATGCGGACGCCCTCCTCGATTTCCTCCTTCAGCCCGTCGTAGAGATCGTCGTGCATCTGCTCGACGAGTTCGTCGTCGCTGAGGGTGCTCAGATCGAGTTCGTCATCGGCCATCGGCCACGTCTCCGGATGGATCCCCGCGCGCGGCAGGGATCATGGTCAAAGCTTGCGCGGGTTTGCCCGAGACCAATGTCGCGCGCAAGACACCGTGTGCGAAGATTGCGACATAGCCGATCCGGGTTGATGGAGCGTGCATGTCCCGTCTGCGACACGCCGGCCACCCGTCGTGGTGATGTCACGGCGTTGTCCGCGTGGCGGACTCGCGGCGGCGAGCCCTCGACAAGGGCCCGGTGACGCGCTCACATGGCATGGTGAATCCGAGGAGGTGCCCATGATCCCCACCATCGACGTCTCGCCCCTGTTCGGGCCGCCCGGCCCAGCGCGCGACGCCGTCGACGCGGCGATCATGGCGGCTGCCGCCGACGTCGGCTTCATGGCGATCCGGGGGCTCGAAGGGCACGTTCCCGTCGGCAAGGCGGCGCGGGCCGAGCTGCTGCGGCTGTTCTCGCTGCCGGATTCCGAGAAGGCGACGCTGCTGCGCCGCACCTTCGATCCGGGCCGGCCCAACGTCTACCGGGGGTTCTTCCCGCTGCAGAACGGGGCCGCGACCTACAAGGAGGGCATCGACATGGGCCCGGACGTCGCCCACCCCGGCGTCCCCGTCGATGCCGCCGACCCGCTGTGCGAGGCGACCCCGCTGCCGCGGGAGGCGGCGCTGCCCGGCTGGCGCAAGGCGGTGGCGGACTATTATGTCGGCATGGAGACGCTCGGCCGCACGCTGATGCGCTCCATCGCGCGCGGGCTGGGGCTGCCGGAGACGCAGTTCGAGGCGGCCTTCGTCGGCGGCATCTCGACCTTGAGGTTGATTCATTACCCGGTTCGCCCGGAGGACAGCTTCGTCGGCGCGGACCCGAACAAGGCCTGGGTGGAGCACGAGGGGCGCAAGCGGTACGTGTCCGGCGGCGCCCATGTCGACTCGGGGTTCGTGACGCTGCTGGCGCAGGACGGCGTCGAGGGGCTGCAGGCGAAGCTCGCCGACGGCCGTTGGATCGATGTGCCGCCGGTCGACGGGACGCTCGCCGTCAACTTCGGCAAGCTGCTGGACCGCTGGACCGGCGGGCGGATCAAGGCGACCGAGCACCGCGTGCTGGGGCCGGGCCGCACGCGCTACTCGATCCCGTTCTTCTACGAGCCGGCGGTGGACGCCGTGATCGCGCCGTTGCCGATCGCCGGGGCGGAGACGTTCCCGCCCTTCAGCTACGGGGATCATCTCTGGGAAGCGATGGTCAAGTTCGTGGAGTTCAAGGCGCTGGACGGCATGCGCAAGCCGCGCGGCGTCGCCCGCGCCGCCTGAGGCGCCGCGCGCCGCCGTCGAAGCTGGGCCAGCACGCGTCGCGGCTGGAGCATTCGGCGCCGGTGCGGCGGCGGAGAGTGAGCCCAATGCGTGGCGAAGGCGGGCCGTGATCCGCCGGCCCGACGTCGTAGGAGAGACGCCCTTCCGATGGATGCCCCCACCGACCCCCGTGGCCGCCGCGGCCGCCGTGCCGGGCGCGAAACGCCCGGGTCTGCCGCCGCGCCAAAGCCGCAGCCGCGCTTGCCTTTCGCGCCGGTTCCCGCCGTGTCGGCCGACGAGCTCGAGGCCATCCACGAGGCCTCGCTGACGGTCCTGGAGGAGATCGGCATGGATTTCCTCCATGACGGCGCCCGGCAGATCCTGAAGGACGCCGGCGCCGATGTGGAGAGCGGTTCGCTGCGGGTGCGTTTCCCACGCGCCCTGGTGGAGTCCAAGATCGGCCTCGCACCCAGGAGCTTCACGCTCCATGCGCGCAATCCGGCGCGTTCGCTCGCCATCGGCGGAGACGCGGTGGCGTTCTGCTCCGTGGCCAGCGCGCCGAATGCCGCCGACCGCGACGGCGGCCGCCGTCCGGGCAACCGCGTCGACTACCAGAACCTGATCCGGCTCGGGCACACGCTCGACGCCGTGCACCTGTGGGGCGGATACCCGGTGGAGCCGGCGGACATCCACGCCTCGGTGCGCCACCTCGACGCCCTGTTCGACATGCTGACGCTGTCGGACAAGGCGATCCATGCCTACTCGCTGGGCCGCGAGCGCAACCTCGATGCGCTGGAGATGGCCCGCATCGCGCGTGGCGTGGACCGCGAGACCTTCGAGCGCGAGCCCTCGCTCTTCACCATCATCAACTCGTCCTCGCCGCTGCGGCTCGACGGGCCGATGCTGGAGGGCATCATCCAGATGGCCCGCGCCAACCAGGTGACGGTGCTGACGCCGTTCACGCTGGCCGGCGCCATGGCGCCCGTCACCGTGGCCGGCGCGGTCACCCAGCAGAACGCCGAGGCGCTGGCGGGCCTCGCCTTCACGCAGATCGTACGGCCCGGCGCCCCCTTCGTCTATGGCGGCTTCACCTCCAACGTCGACATGAAGTCGGGCGCGCCCGCCTTCGGCACGCCGGAGTACATGAAGGCCTGCCTTCTCGGCGGCCAGCTGGCCCGGCGCTACGGCGTGCCCTACCGTTCGTCGAACGCCAACGCCGCAAACACGCTGGACGCGCAGGCAGCCTATGAAAGCGTGTTCTCCCTGTGGGGCGCCATCATGGGTGGCGTGAACCTGCTCATGCACGGCGCCGGCTGGATGGAAGGCGGCCTGCACGCGTCCTTCGAGAAGATGGTGCTCGACGCCGACCTGCTCGACATGGTCGCCGAGTTCCTGCGGCCGGTGAAGGTCGATCCGGAGGAGCTGGCCCTCGACGCGATGCGGGAGGTCGGCCCGGGCGGCCACTTCTTCGGCTGCGCGCATACGCAGGCGCGCTATCGCACCGCGTTCTTCGCGCCGATGATCTCTGACTGGCGCAACTACGAGTCGTGGCGGGAGGGCGGCGCGCCCACCGCCTACGACACCGCCAACCGCCTCTACAAGCAACGCCTCGCCGCCTACGAGCCGCCGCCCATGGACCCGGCGGTCCGCGAGGAGCTCGAAGCCTTCGTCGCCCGCCGAAAGGCCGAGGGCGGCGTGCCGACGGATTTCTGAGCGCCGAAGCCCCGACGATGCGGATTTCTCACCCCACTGCCCACATATCGGGAGTCACACCATGAAGACCCACGCCCAGGCCGTCGTGATCGGGGGCGGCGTCGTCGGAGCGAGCGTGCTCTACCACCTGACCAAGGCCGGGTGGAAGGACGTGGTGCTGATCGAGCGGTCGGAGCTCACGTCCGGGTCCACGTGGCACGCCGCGGGCGGCATGCACACCATCAACGGCGACCCCAACGTCGCCAAGCTGCAGCAGTACACGATCAACCTCTACAAGGAGATCGAGGAGATCTCCGGCCAGTCCTGCGGCGTGCACCTCACCGGCGGCCTCATGCTCGCCGGAACCCCGGAGCGCATGGACTGGCTGAAGATGGTCTATGCCCGCGGCCGCTACCTCGGCATGCATCTCGACATGCTGTCGATCGAGGAGGCCTACAAGATCTTCCCGCTGATGGACCCGAAGTACTTCGTCGGCGCCATCTACGACCCCATCGAGGGCCACGTCGACCCGTGGGGCGTCACCAACGCCTACGCCAAGTCGGCGCAGATCCAGGGCGCGACGATCTACCGGCACACCCGAGTCACCGACACGGTGCAACGCGAGGACGGGACCTGGGACGTCGTGACCGAGAAGGGCACGATCAACGCCGAGCATGTCGTCAACGCCGGCGGCCTGTGGGCGCGCGAGGTGGGCCGCATGGTGGGGCTGGAGCTGCCCATCCTCGCCATGGAGCACCAGTACATCATCTCCGAGGACATCCCGGAGCTCGCCGGCGCCGACAAGGAGATGCTGCACGTCGTCGACTTCGAGGGCGAGATCTACATGCGCCAGGAGCGCGGCGGCATCCTGCTCGGCACGTATGAGCGCGCCGGCGTGCCGTGGTCGGAGAAGGAGACGCCGTGGACCTTCGGCCACGAACTCCTGCAGAACGACCTCGACCGCATCGCGCCCTCGCTGGAGGTCGGCTTCGCCCATTATCCCGTGCTGGAGCGCGCCGGGATCAAGAAGGTGATCAACGGCCCCTTCACCTTTGCGCCGGACGGCAACCCGCTGATCGGTCCGATCCGCGGCATCCGCAACTACTGGGTGGCCTGCGGCGTGATGGCCGGCTTCAGCCAGGGCGGCGGCGTCGGCCTCGCGCTCGCCAACTGGATGGTGAACGGCAACCCCGGCTTCGACGTGTGGGCCATGGACGTCGCGCGCTATGGCGAGTGGGCGACGCTCGCCTACACCAACGCCAAGGTGCGCGAGAACTACTCGCGCCGCTTCCGCATCCGCTTCCCTAACGAGGAACTCGTGGCGGCGCGCCCGCATCGTACGACGCCGATCTACGACAAGCTGCAGGCCGAGAACGCCGTCTTCGGCGACAGCTACGGGCTGGAGCACCCGCTCTGGTTCGCACCGAAGGGAACCGAGCCGGTCGAGGACATCACCTTCCGCCGCTCCAACGCCTTCCCGCACGTGGCGGAGGAGGTGAGGACGGTGCGCGATCGCGTCGGCCTGATGGAGATCTCCGGATACGCCAAGTACCACGTCACCGGCGATGGCGCCGAGGCGTGGCTGTCGCGCGTCATGGCGAACCGCATGCCCGCGACGGGGCGCATCGTGCTCACGCCGATGCTGAACCACGAGGGCAAACTCATCGGCGACTTCACGGTCGGCAAGCTCGGTCCCGAGGACTTCCTCGTCGTCGGGTCCGGCCCGGCCGAGAACTACCACATGCGGTGGTTCCTCGCGCAGGCGCCGGGCGCGGTGCGCGTGGAGGCCTGCGGGCAGACCCTGCAGGGGTTGTCGGTGGCAGGGCCGCGCTCGCGCGAGCTCCTGCAGTCGCTCACCCATGTCGACCTGTCGACGCCGGCCTTCCCGTTCCTGTCGATCCGGCGGATGGACCTCGGGCCCATCCCCTGCATCGTCGGGCGCATCACGTTCACCGGCGACCTCGGCTACGAAATCTGGGTGTCGCCCGAGTACCAGCGCGCGCTCTTCGACCTCCTGTGGGAGAAGGGGCAGGCGTTCGGCATCGGCCATTTCGGCGGCCGGGCGCTCAACGCCATGCGGCTCGAGAAGAACTTCGGCACCTGGGCGCGCGAGTACCGGCCGATCTACGGCCCCTACGAGGCGGGCCTCGGCCGGTTCGTCGACCTGAAGAAGAACGACTTCATCGGCCGCGCCGCGGCCGCGCAGGAGAAGGAGAGCGGCGGCAAGCTGCGCCTCGTCGTCTTCGCGGTGGACGCCAGCGATGCCGACACCATCGGCGACGAGCCCGTGTGGCACGACGGAAAGGTCGTCGGCTGGATCACGTCGGGCGGCTACGCCCACGGCGCGAAGACGTCGGTCGCCATGGGCTACGTGCCCAAGGAGCTCGCGGGAGCCGACAGCGGCTTCGAGATCGAGATCATCGGCGAGCGGCGCAAGGCGACGCCGATCCGCGAGCCGCTGTTCGACCCCAAGGGCGAGCGGATGCGCGGCTGACTGGCGACCGTGGACCGCTTCGTCATCGGCATCGACACCGGCGGGACCTACACCGACGCGGCGCTGGTCGACGGCGCCGCGCGGCGCGTGGTTGCGCGGGCGAAGGCCCTGACGACCCGGGGCGACCTCGCCGTCGGTGTCGGCGAGGCGCTGGCTGCCGTGCTGGCGGAGGCGGACAAGGCTGGCATCGGCCCGCGCGACATCTCGCGGCTCTGCCTGTCGACGACGCTCGCCACCAACGCCATCGTCGAGGGGCATGGCTCGCACGTCGCGGTGATCCTCGTCGGGTTCGACGACGCGATGGCGGAGCGGACGGGCATCGCCGCGACCCTGCCGGGGACTCCGGTGCTGCGCGTGGCGGGCGGGCACGACCACGCGGGACAGGAGCAGGCTCCGCTCGATCTCGTGTCCGCGGAGGCTTTCGTCGGGGAGATGAAGGGGCGTGTCGCGGCCTATGCCGTCGCCTCCCACTACGCCGTCCGGAACCCGGCGCACGAGCACGCCGTGCGCAACGCCGTGGAGCGGATCGCCGGCGTCCCGACCAGCCTCTCCGTCGACCTCTCCCGCGCGCTGGACGCGCCGCGCCGGGCGCTCACCGCGGCGCTCAACGCCCGGATCATCGCGCGCATCGCCGCCCTCGTCGCCGCCGTGCGACAGGCCATGGTCCGCAACGGCCTCGACGCGCCATTGATGGTGGTGAAGGGCGACGGCTCGCTCGCCGCCGCCGACTTGGTGGCGCGCCGGCCGATCGAGACCATCCTGTCGGGTCCTGCCGCCAGCGTGGTGGGCGCGCGGTTCCTCTCCGGGCTCGACGATTTCGTCGTGTCCGACGTCGGCGGAACGACGACGGACGTGGCGACGGTCGAGAAGGGCTGGCCTCGGCTGGACCGGGAGGGCGCCGTCGTCGGCGGTCGTCGCACGCTGGTGCGAGCCGTCGCCATGCGGACCTACGGGCTCGGCGGCGACAGCGAGGCGACCGTCGCCCCCGACGGGACGGTGAGCCTGAAGCCCAACCGCGTCGTGCCGCTCTCGCTCATGGCCGCACGCCATCCCGCCGTGATCGACCGCATGCGGCTGATGCTGGACGACCCGCAGGGAGAGCCTCATGCCGGTCACTTCGTCATGCGTCCTTTCGCCCGGAAGGACGGGGCCGACCCGCGCGGGCTCGGGGTCCGCGAGGCCGAGATCCTCGCTGTCGTAGGGGACGAGCCGGTGCCGCTCGGCCGGGTCGTGCACGGGCCGACGCGGCAGAAGGCGCTGGAGCGCCTCGTGGCGCAGGGCCTCCTGCATGTCGCCGGCTACACGCCGAGCGACGCCGCGCACGTGCTCGGCCGGCAGGGTCAGTGGAACCGCGAGGGCGCCGTGCTCGGCGGGCTGCTGCTGCAGCGCCGGCTGACGATGGTCGCGCCCGGTACCGCGGAGGACCGCGAGGCGGCGGCGCTGGCCTTCGCCGAGGCGGTGACGGAGGCGATGGTCCGCCAGTCCGGCCGCGTGCTGATCGCGTCGCTGGTCGAGACTCCTCCCGCGGAGGGAGACCCGTTCGTGGAGGCCGTGGCGAGCGGCACGGGCCGGGTCGGTGGCCTCGCGGTGTCACTGCGCCCGGCCGTGCCGCTGGTGGCAGTCGGCGGTCCGGCGCCCGTCTTCTATCCCGAGGTGGCGCGGCGGCTCGGCTGCGAGCTCGTGCTCGCCGAGCACGCGGACGTCGCCAACGCCGTGGGCGCCGCGGTCGCACTGGTCCGGGCACGGGCCAGCGTCGAGGTCACCTCGGCGGGCCCGGGTCTGTGGCGAGTGCACGGAGAGGGCGAGCCGGTGTCGTTCATGGACCCCTCGGAGGCGCTCGCCGCCGCGGTCGGCGTCGCGCGCGCACAGGCCCGTGCGACCGCCCTTGCCATGGGCGGGGAGGGGACCGACATCGAGCACGCCATCGACCGCGCCGACATCCCCGGCGCCCTCGGCGACAAGGGGCTGGTCGCCGCCACCGTCATCGCGTCATGCTGGGGCGCGGCCGCGCCCACTCCCGCCGAGGGCGCTGCCGCGCCTATTGCCACCTTGGGCGCTGGCGCGCCCGGGGCCACCGAGGAGACGACCCGTGCCCGTGATGCTTGAACCCGTGCCGCCGATGCTCCAGGGCGAGGGCGCGCTCGATGCGCTGGGCGGCCATGCCGCCCGCCTCGCCGGCGAGGGTGCCGCCGTGCTGCTCGTCGCCGATCCCGGCCTCGCGGCCTCGGGCATGATCGACGCTGCCGCCGCCTCGCTGCGTGCCGCCGGGCTCGGGCCGGCCGTCTTCTCCGACATCAAGAGCGACCCCACCTCGAAGCAGGTCGACGCGGCGGCGGCGCTGGCGCGGGAGGCAGGCGCCCGGGCCGTCGTGGCATTCGGCGGCGGCTCGGCGATGGACGCCGGCAAGCTCGCCGCCGCCGTCGCGGGCGGGCGGGAGCCTGCCGGGCACTACGCGCTCTGCGCCAACCCCTTCCCCGCCGGCGCGCTGCCGAAGATCTGCATCCCCACCACCTCGGGCACCGGGTCGGAGACGACACGCGTCAGCGTCATCGGCGACGAGGCGGGCGCCAAGCAATGGTACTGGGGGGCGGAGCTGCGGGCAGATCTCGTGCTGCTCGACCCGGCGCTGACGGTGGGGCTTCCGCCGCACCTCACCGCCGCGACGGGCATCGATGCGCTGGTGCACGCGATGGAGGCGGCGACCAATCGCAACGCCAATCCCGCGAACGACGTCTATGCCCACGCCGCCATCCGGCTCGCCGTGCGGCACCTCGAGACGGCGGTGGCCCGGCCGACAGACATCCCCGCCCGGGCCGGGATGCAGCTTGCGGCGGCCTTCGCCGGTGTCGCCATCGACAATGCCGGCACGGCCATCGGCCACAACATCGGTCACGCCCTCGGCTCGCTGCGTCCGATCCACCATGGCCGCGCCGTCGGTGTGGCGATGGTGGCGACGCTGCCGTGGAACGTGGAGGGCGACGACGGGGCCTTCGCCGCCGTTGCTGACGCGATGGGCCTGTCTGCCGCGTCGGAGGTCCCGGCGGCCTTCGAGCGGCTGATGCGCGCGACCGGCGTGCGGATCTCGCTCGCCGGCGAGTTCGACGGCGTCACGCCGGAACGGCTGGCGGCGCAGATGGCGCGGCCGGAGAACGAGGCCATGCGGCGGTCGAACCGCCGGGCGCCGGGCGACGACGACATGCTGCGCTTCGCGCAGGCCGTGCTGTCGCAGGCGTGAGTGCGCAGGGGAGGGACGCCATGAAGATCACCGGCATTGAGATCACGCAGCACCGCTACCACTTCGACCCGCCCTTCCATGCCAGCTGGGACACGCGGCCGCGCACCTTCTGGGACGCGACCATCGTCCGCGTTCACACCGACGGTGGCGTGACGGGCATCGGCTCGGGCGACCTCATGGTCGGCTTCGCCGGGCACGAGCACCTGTTCGTCGGGCAGGACCCAATGGACATCGAGCGGCACTACCGCGTCATCAACAACATCCAGTTCCACTACGGCCGCTGTTGGCCGCTCGACCTCGCGCTGTGGGATCTCGCGGGAAAGATCACCGGCCAGCCGGTCTACAAGCTGCTCGGCGGCCTGACCGACAGGGTGCGCGCCTACGCGTCCTCCGGCATGCTCCGCGACCCCGAGGCGCTGGCCGACGTGGCCGAGCGCTACATCGCCCAGGGCTTCCGGGCGATGAAGATCCGCTTCCACCGCGGCGACTGGCGCAAGGACATCGCGGCGCTCTCGGCCGTCCGCAAGCGCGTCGGGCACAAGCTGGAGCTGATGGTCGACTGCAACCAGGGCTGGCGCCTGCCGTGGGACACCTATCCGGCGTGGTCGCTGAAGGACGCGCTCGTCGTGGCGCGCGAGTTGGAGCAGCTCGGCGTCTACTGGATGGAGGAGCCGCTGCACCGCTCCGACCGCGAGGGCATGCGGCGGCTGCGCGAGATGACGGCGGTGCGCGTCGCGGGCGGCGAGATGACGCGCGAGCTCTACGAGTTCCGCGACCTCATCGTCGACCAGTGCCTCGACGTGCTGCAGCCTGACGCCGCGCTCGTCGGCGGCATCACGGGGCTGCGCCGCGTGGCGGCGATGGCGATGGAGCACAACCTCGTCTTCACCCCGCACACCTGGACCAACGGCATGGGCGTGATGGCCAACGCGCATCTTGTCTGCGGCATGGTGGAGGGCGTGTTCCTCGAATACCCCTACGACCCGCCCGAGTGGGGCCTCGACCGGCGCGACTACATGATGGCCGAGCCGCTGAAGGTCGACGGGGACGGCTTCATCGTCATGCCCTCGGCTCCTGGCCTCGGCTATGCGCTGGACGAGGAGATGCTGGCGAAGACGCGGGTGGGGTGAGCCCGCCTCCTGCGTCTCTCCCGGTCCCGTCCTTCTGCAAGGGCTCCTCCGCCGTCATCCCCGGCGGCGTCTTTGTCCCAATCGCGACCCGCGTGACGCATTCGGGAAAGTCCCCGACGCGCCTCCGGAAGCAGCGGCCGGCCGTCCCCCCATCATGCCGTCGAGACGGGACGCGGGCGGAGACGGCGATGAGCGAGGACATCCAGGCGACCGGCCGCGAGGGCCGGCGCGGACGCGAGGCGCGGCGCGCGGCGCGGGCCCAGCGCGGAGCGGCCTCGATCCCCTACATCACGCGCAATATCCCGATCACGGAGGTGCTGTCCGCCGAGGGGCTGGAGATCATCGAGCACAATGCCGAGACGATCCTGCAGGAGATCGGCATCGACTTCCGCGATTGCCCTTCGGCGCTGGCGCTGTTCAAGGCCGCCGGCTGCGACGTGAAGGGCGAGCGCGTGCGCTTCCCGCGCGGGCTGGCGCGCCAGCTCGTCTCGACCGTGCCCTCCGACTACGTCCAGCACGCGCGCAACCCCGCGCGCAGCGTCCACATCGGCGGGAAGGACACCGTCTTCGCGCCGGTCTACGGCTCGCCCTTCGTGCACGACATCGAGAAGGGCCGCCGCTACGGCACGATCGAGGACTTCTGCAACTTCGTGAAGCTCGCCTACCAGTCGCCCTTCATGCACCACTCGGGCGGCACGGTGTGCGAGCCGGTCGACCTGCCGGTCAACAAGCGCCATCTCGAGATGGTCTACGCGCACATGCGCTGGTCGGACAAACCCTTCATGGGGTCCGTGACCCATCCCGACCGCGCGCAGGACACGGTGAACCTCGCGGGCATCCTCTTCGGCGACGAGTTCATCCAGTCGAACACCGTCTGCACGAGCCTCATCAACGCCAACTCCCCGATGGTGTGGGACGCGACGATGATCGGTGCGGCCGAGGTCTATGCGCGAAACAACCAGGCGACGGTGATCACGCCGTTCATCCTGTCGGGCGCGATGAGCCCGGTGACCATCGCCGGCACGCTGACGCAGGTGCTCGCGGAGGTGCTGGCCGGCGTCGCCTTCACCCAGCTCGTGCGCCCCGGCGCGCCGGCGATCTTCGGCACCTTCGTCTCGACGCTGTCGATGCAGTCGGGCGCGCCGACGTTCGGCACGCCGGAGGCGGCGCTCGCCATCTACGGGGCGGCGCAGCTGGCGCGGCGCCTGAACATGCCGTTCCGCACCGGCGGGTCGCTCTGCGCCTCCAAGCTTCCGGACGCGCAGGCCGCCTACGAGAGCGCGCAGACGCTCATTCCCACGCTGCACGCCGGCACCAACTTCGTGCTGCACGCGGCCGGCTGGCTGGAGGGCGGGCTCGCCTCGTCCTACGAGAAGTTCGTCATGGATTGCGACCAGCTCGGCATGATGCACGTGCTGGCGAAGGGCATCGACGTCAGCGAGAACGGGCAGGGGCTCGACGCCTTCCGCGAGGTGGCGCCGGGAGGGCACTTCCTCGGCTGCGCGCACACGCAGGCGAACTTCGAAACGGCCTTCTACCGGTCGTTCATCGCCGACAACAACTCGGTCGAGCAGTGGGAGGCCGAGGGCCGTCTCGACGCCGCCCAGCGCGCCCACCGCGTGTGGAAGAAGTCACTCGCCGACTACGAGGCGCCGCCGATCGACCCGGGCGTCGACGAGGCGCTGCGCGACTACATCGAGCGCAAGAAGGCCTCGATGCCGGACGCGACGCATTGAACGCAGGATGACGGGCCGCTGCGCAGCACCGCCATGCGCGGGCTGCGTCGGGGCTCGCGCCGGCCGTGGTGCCGGCCTAGGATCGAGGACGACGGGGGAGGGCAGGCATGCGGACGCAGGCGCGGGCGGTGGTGATCGGCGGCGGCGTCGTCGGCGTCTCGACGCTCTATCATCTGGCGAGGAAGGGCTGGACCGACAGCGTCCTCATCGAGCGCAAGGAGCTCACCTCCGGCTCCACATGGCATGCCGCCGGCCTGCTGCCGCTCTTCAACATGAGCTACTCGGTCGGCCAGATCCACAAGTACTCGGTGGCGCTCTACAAGCGCCTCGAGGCGGAGACGGGCCAGCCGGTGGGGCTGAAGCCCGTGAGCAACATCCGCCTCGCCCGCACGCGCGACCGCTGGGACGAGTACATGGCCTATGCCGGCGTCGCCGCGACCATTGGCGTGGACGTGCGGGTGCTCACCCCGGCGCAGGTCAAGGAGATTTGGCCGCTGTGCGAGACGGATGGGCTGCTGGGCGCGATCCAGCATCCCGAGGACGGCTACATCCAGCCCGCCGACCTGACGCAGGCTCTGGCCAAGGGCGCCCGCGCCATGGGCGCGGAGATCAATCGCTACACGACGGTGACCGGCGTCGAGCGGACGCTGTCCGGTGAGTGGCGGGTGAAGACGGACAAGGGCGACATCGTCTGCGAGCACGTCGTCTGCGCCTCTGGCAACTTCGCCCGCCGTACGGGTGCGATGTTCGGGCTCGACGTGCCGGTGATCCCGGTGGAGCACCAGTACGTCGTCACCGAGCCGCATCCTGCCATCGTCGAGCGGCACCGGCAGGGTCTGCCCGAGATGGGCGTGCTGCGCGAGTCCGACAGCTCCTGGTACATGCGCGAGGAGAATGGCGGGCTCATCCTTGGCCCCTACGAGAAGGGCGCCCCCTGCTGCTACGTCGACGGGCCCGACGACGGCAGCGAGTACGAGCTGTTCCAGGAGGACCTCGACCGGCTCGCGCCGCACATCGAGACCGCCATCGCCCGCGTCCCGGCCTTCGGCGAGGTCGGCATCAAGAAGGTCTACAACGGCGCCATCGCCTACACGCCCGACGGCAGCCCCATCGTGGGCCCCGCCTGGGACGTGCCGAACGTGTGGCTCAACGAGGGACATTCCTTCGGCGTGACGGCCGCCGGCGGCGCCGGCTGGCAGCTCGCCGAATGGATCGTGGAGGGCGAGCCCACCATCGACATGATGGGCGTCGACCCGCGCCGGTTCGGCCCCTATGCCGGCCGCGGCTACCTGCGCCGCAAGACGGAGGAGGCCTACGCCAACGTCTTCACCGTCCACTACCCGGACGAGGAACGCATCGCGGCGCGGCCGCTCAAGACCACGCCGTGCCATTCCCGCATGAAGGCACTCGGCGCGGTGTTCGGCTCGGTCTACGGCTGGGAGCGGCCGAACTGGTTCGCGCCGCCCGGCTACGCCGTGCCGGCGTCGGAGCTCAACGTCGACGACGTGTTGCTCAACGAGAACCACGCCCCGGCGGCGGAGGACGGCAAGGTGAAGGAGCGCTGGAGCTTCCGCCGCTCCAACTACTTCCCCTTCGTCGGCGAGGAGGTGAAGGCGGTCACCGGCGGCGTCGGCCTGCAGGACATGTCGGCCTTCGCCAAGGCCCTCGTCACCGGTCCCGGCGCGCGGGCGTGGCTGGACTCGATCTTCGCCAACCGCATCCCGAAGCCGGGGCGCATCGCGCTCTGCCACCTGCTCACCACGCGCGGCGGAGTGCGGGCCGAGTTCACCGTCTACGAGCGCGCGCCGGGCGAATTCTACCTCGTCTCGGCGGGGGCGCTGGAGCGGCACGACCACGATACGCTGAGGAAGCTCCTGCCCGCCGATGGCAGCGTCACCTTCACCCCCTTCACCCAGATGCAGGGCGTGCTCGTGCTCGCCGGCCCGCGGTCTCGCGAGGTGCTGCAGTCGCTCACCGACGCCGACGTGTCGAACGCCGGGTTCCCATGGCTGACGGGCAAGCGGATCTCGGTGGGGCCGGTGCACTGTGACGTGCTGCGCGTCAACTTCGTGGGTGAGCTCGGCTACGAGTTCCACCATCCTATCGAGATGCAGAACGCGCTGTTCGACGTGCTGATGGAGGCCGGCGCGCCGTTCGGCATCCGGCCCTTCGGCATCCGCGCCATGATGTCGATGGCGCTGGAGAAGTCCTACCGCCTCGTCGGCCGCGAGATGTCCATCGAGTACTCGGCCTACGAGTCCGGCCTCGACCGCTTCGTGCACCCGAACAAGGGCCCGTTCCTCGGCCGCGACGCGCTGGTGGCGTGGCGCGAGCGCGGGGCCGCCAACCGCTTCGTGACGCTGGAGGTGCACGGCGTGACCGACGCCGATGCGCGCGGCTCGGAGCCGATCCGCCTGAACGGCGAGATCGTGGGGCGGTCCACCTCGGGCGGCTTCGGGTGGCGCACCGGCAAGTCGCTCGCTCTCGCCATGGTGCGGCCCGACCTCGGCGAGATCGGGCAGGAGCTGGAAATCTCCATTCTCGGAAAACCGCATCGGTGTACGGTGATCGGCGAGAGCCCGTTCGATCCGACAAACGAACGGCTGCGCGCCTAGCCCATCGCCTCGAAAGTCATCGCCATGTCCGACGCCGCCGGTTCTCCCGCCCGCTCCCGCCGCGAGGGGCACCGCGCGCCGCGGGCGCGCGTGCAGCGCATCGCCGAGCGGCAGATGCCGTGGCGGCAGCTGCGCAACCCCTATCGCCCGTTCGAGATCCTGTCGGCCGACGCGGTGGAGGCCATCCACCGCGCCTCGCTCGACATCCTCGAGACAACGGGCATCGCCATCCAGTCGGAAAGCGTGCGGCGGCTGTGCGTCGAACACGGCGCGGAGCCCGTGGAGGGTGCGCGCGTTCGGTTCGACCGGGCGCTGGTGGAGAGTGCCGTGGCGACGGCGCCGTCCTCCTTCTCCATGCACACGCGCAACCCCGGGCGCAGCGTCACGGTGGGCGACGGGCACCTCGTCTTCGCCACGGTGAGCGGGCCGCCCAACTGCTCGGACCTCGAGCTTGGTCGCCGGCCCGGCACCATGGCCGACTACGAGGACTTCCTGCGCCTCGCGCAGTTGTTCAACATGGTGCATGTCGTGGGCGGCTATCCGGTCGAGCCCCTCGACGTGCCCGTGCCGATCCGCCACTTGCACGGCCTGCGGGCGATGGTGCGGATGACCGACAAGGTGCCGCGCATCTACTGCCATTCCCTGCAGCGCACCCGCGACGCACTGGAGATCATCCGCCTCGCCAACGGCCTGTCGGAGGCACAGGTGACGGACAGGCCGGTGGCCTTCGCCATCATCAACACCAACTCGCCGCTGCAGCTCGACGCGGCGATGGTGGAGGGCATCGCCGAGATGGCGCGGCTGAACCAGCCCACCGTCATCACGCCCTTTACGCTCTCCGGGGCGATGGCGCCGGTGACGCTGATCGGCGCCATCGCGCAGCAGAACGCCGAGGCGCTGGCCGGCATCGCCGTGAGCCAGTTCGCCCGCAAGGGCGCGCCGGTGGTCTACGGCGCCTTCACGACCAACGTGAACATGAAGTCGGGCGCGCCCGCCTTCGGCACGCCTGAATATGCCAAGGCGGCGATCATCTCCGGGCAGATGGCGCGGCGCTACGGGCTGCCGTTCCGCTCGTCCAACATCAACACGTCGAACGCGCCGGACGCGCAGTCGGCATACGAGTCGATGATGGCGACGTGGTCCGCCGTGACGGGCGGCGTCAACTTCCTGCACCAGGCCATGGGGTGGCTGGAGGGCGGGCTCACCGCCAGCCTCGAGAAGTTCGTGCTCGACGTCGAGATGCTGCAGCTCTTCGCGAGCTTCCTGCAGCCGGAGACGGTGGACGCCGACACGCTGGCGCTCGGCGCCATCGACGAGGTCGGCCCCGGCGGGCACTTCTTCGCCACGCCCCACACGCTGGCTCGCTACGAGACGGCCTTCTACAGCCCGCTGGTCTCCGACTGGCGCAACTTCGAGAGCTGGCGGCAGGACGGCGCCGTCGACGCCACGCACCGCGCCGGGGCCATCGCACGGCAGGCGCTGGCGGAGTATGAGCCCCCGCCACTCGACCCCGCCGCCGCCGAGGCCATCGACGCCTTCGTCGCCCGCCGCACCGAGGAGGGCGGGGCGCCGGTCAACTGACGATCGCGGCGGTGTCGATGATACCGGCGCCTGAAATGCCCGGGATGGCGCGCGGGCCGCTCTTCCGTGTGACAGAACCGTGATGCACCATGCGGCGCGGGGCCGATGAACGGCCCGGGACGAAGAGGGGTGTCATGAGCGTTTCACGGTCCATCCTGGCGGGTTTCGCCGCCGTTCTGCTGTCGGCGGGGTCCGCGGCGGCTGCCGATCCGGCGGCGTGCAAGACGGTGCGGTTCTCCGACGTCGGCTGGACCGACATCACCGCGACGACGGCCATGGCATCGGCGGTCCTCAAGGGGCTGGGCTACACCCCGAAGACGGAGGTGCTCTCGGTTCCGGTGACCTACACGTCCCTGAAGAACAAGAACATCGACGTCTTCCTCGGCAACTGGATGCCGACGATGGAGGCCGACATCAAGCCGTACCGCGAGGACAAGTCGGTCGAGGTGGTGCGCGTGAACCTCGAGGGTGCCAAGTACACTCTCGCCGTGCCCGCCTACACCTACGAGGCCGGGCTCAGGACCTTCGCCGACATCGCCAAGTTCGAGAAGCAGCTCGGCGGCAAGATCTACGGGATCGAGCCCGGCAACGACGGCAACCGGCTGATCCTCGACATGATCAAGGATAACAAGTTCGGCGTGAAGGGCTTCCAGCTGGTCGAGAGCTCCGAGCAGGGCATGCTCACCCAGGTGGAGCGGGCGACCCGGCGCAAGGAGCCCGTCATCTTCCTCGGATGGGAGCCGCATCCGATGAACTCCAAGTTCCAGATCAAGTACCTCGAGGGCGGCGACGACGTGTTCGGCCCCAACCTCGGCGGGGCGACCATCTACACCAACGTCCGCGCGGGCTACCTGCAGGAGTGCCCGAACGTCGGCCAGTTCCTGAAGAACCTCACCTTCACGCTGGACATGGAGAACCGCGTGATGGGCAAGATCCTGTTCGACAAGGTGGAGGCCGACAAGGCGGCGGCGGAGTACCTCAAGGCCAACGCCGCGGTGCTCGACGGATGGCTCGCCGGCGTCACCACGCTCGACGGCAAGCCGGGCCTGCCGGCGGTGAAGGCGTCGCTCGGCGTGAAGTGAGCGGTCGCGGCGCGGGGCCGGCGGGATGTTCCTGCTCCACTCCGCGCCCTGACCCCGGAACGGGGCACACGCCATGGAAGAGTGGTTCACCGGCTGGAAGCTGCCGCTGGGGCGGTGGATCGAGAGCGGGATCGAGGTCCTCAACGACAATGCGCAGGGCGTGTTCGACGTCATCTCCGCCGTGCTCGGCGGCGGCATCGGCGCGGTCACGGCGGGCCTGCTCTGGCTGCCGCCCGCGGCGGTGATGGCGCTCTTCGCCGCCGGGGCGTGGTGGCTGCACCGCTCGGTCGCGCTCGTCGTGTTCATCGTCGCGTCATTCGCGCTCATCGCCAATCTCGGCTACTGGCAGCCGACGATGGAGACGCTGTCGCTGGTGGCCTTCGCCACGCTCACCTGCGTCGTCATCGGCGTGCCCGTGGGCATAGCGGCCGCTCACCGTCCGTGGCTCTACGCCGTGCTGCGGCCGGTGCTCGACCTCATGCAGACGATCCCCACCTTCGTGTACCTGATCCCGACGCTCCTGCTGTTCGGCCTCGGCGTTGTGCCGGGGCTGATCTCGACGGTCATCTTCGCCATCCCGGCCCCGATCCGTCTCACCTGGCTCGGCATCACCGGCGTGCCGAAGCAGATGATCGAGGCGGGCGAGGCGTTCGGCGCGACGCGCTGGCAGCTGCTGTGGAAGGTCGAGCTGCCGGCGGCGCTGCCCACCATCATGGCCGGCATCACGCAGTGCATCATGCTCAGCCTGTCGATGGTGGTCGTCGCCGCGCTCGTCGGCGCGGACGGGCTTGGCAAGTCGGTGGTGCGGGCGCTGAACACGGTGAACGCCGCGATGGGCTTCGAGGCCGGGCTCGCCATCGTCATCATCGCCATCGTGCTCGACCGGGTGCTGCGCCAGCCGCAGAAGAAGGCCCGCTGATGCAGCCCGCGGCGATCGCCTTCGAGGACGTCGACATCGTCTTCGGCGAGAGGCAGAAGGAGGCCTTGGCCCGGCTCGACGCCGGGGGCACGCGCGCAGACATCCTGGCGGAGACCGGCGCCGTGATCGGCGTCGCCGGCGCCACGCTCTCCGTAGCGCCGGGCGGCATCTGCGTGCTGATGGGGCTCTCGGGCTCCGGCAAGTCGACGCTGCTGCGCGCCGTCAACGGGCTCAACCCGGTGACGCGCGGGCGGGTGCTGGTGCGGCATGGCGAGGCGGTCGTCGACGTCGCGTCGTGCGCTCCCGAGCAGCTGCGGGCCCTGCGCTCCACGGGCGTGGCGATGGTGTTCCAGCAGTTCGCGCTGCTGCCGTGGCGCAGCGTCGCCGAGAACGTCGGCTTCGGCCTCGAACTGCGCGGCGTGCCGCGGGCCGAGCGGGAGCGGATCGTCGCCGAGAAGCTGCGCATGGTGGGGCTCGAGGCTTGGGCGAACAAGCATGCGAGCGAGCTCTCGGGCGGGATGCAGCAGCGCGTCGGGCTGGCCCGCGCCTTCGCCACGGACGCCGACATCCTGCTCATGGACGAGCCGTTCTCGGCGCTCGACCCGCTGATCCGGGCGAAGCTGCAGGACGAGCTCCTCGACCTCCAGAAGCGGCTGCGCAAGACGATCCTGTTCGTCAGCCACGATCTCGACGAGGCGCTGAAGCTCGGCAGCCACATCGCCATCATGGAGGGCGGCCGGATCGTGCAATCGGGCACGCCGGAGGACATCGTCCTGCGGCCCGCCAATGCCTATGTCCGCGAGTTCGTCGCCCATGTGAACCCGCTCAACGTGCTCACGGCGTGGAACGTGATGCGCGACCGGCGCGACCTCGAGCCGTGCCCGGACGGCGATGGCGGCGGCTGGCTGTGGCTCGACCGCCGGCGCACCACGCGCTTCCGGATCGACGCGGATGGGCGCGTGACGGCGGCCGAGCGCGACGGCCGCCCGGCCACGTGGCTCGCCTGCGAGGAGGCGGAGGCGGACTTCGCGCCTGCGGCGAACCCGGTGTTCTGGGCGCGGACCGACACGCCGCTGCGCCCCGTGATGCTCGCCATGCACCGCGATGCGGCACCGGTGGCCGTGTTCGACGGCGAGGACCGGTTCCTCGGGGCCATCGGCGTGCGGGACCTGCTGCAGGCGATCCTCAAGCGCGACCGCGAGCCGGCCGTGTCCTGAGCCTCAACGCTGGCGAGTCTGCCAGTCCTGCGCGACGAACACCGGGACGTTCGAGGCCGCCATCGGTTCGCGGCCGAGGATGAGGTCGGAGGCCTTCTCGCCGATCATGATGGCCGGAGCGTTCAGGTTGCCGGTGGTGATTGTCGGCATGATCGACGTGTCTGCGACGCGCAGGCCCTCGACGCCGATGACGGCGAGCGTCGGGTCGACCACGGCACCGGGGTCGTCGGCGCGGCCCATGCGGCAGGTGCCGCAGGGATGGTAGGCGCTCTCGACGCGCCGGCGGATGAAGGCGTCGATGGCCTCGTCCGACTGCACGTCGGCGCCGGGCGAGATCTCCCTGCCGCGGAAGCGGTCGAAGGCCGGCTGGGCGAAGATCTCGCGCGTCAGCCGCACGCAGGCGCGCATCTCCTCCCAGTCCTCCGGGTGGCTCATGTAGTTGAACAGGATCGAGGGCGGCGCGAAGGGGTCGGCGTTGCGCAGCGCGACGCGGCCGCGGCTCTTCGAGCGCATCGTGCCGACATGCGCCTGGAAGCCGTGGGCCGTCACCAGCGCGCTGCCGTCGTAGGAGATCGCCGCCGGGAGGAAGTGGTACTGGATGTCGGGCCACTGCACGCCGGCGCGGCTGCGGATGAAGCCGCAGCTCTCGAAGTGGTTCGTGGCGCCGAGGCCGTCGCGCCGCAGCAGCCAGCGCAGGCCGATCATCGCCTTCGCCACCGGGCTCATCGCCGAATAGAGCGTGATGGGCTCGCGGCACTCCACCTGGAAGTAGAACTCGAGGTGGTCCTGCAGGTTCTGGCCCACGCCGGGCCGGTCGGCGACGACGCCGATGCCGAGGCGCGCCAGGTCGGCGGCGGGGCCGATGCCGGAGTGCAGCAGCAGCAGCGGCGAGTTGATGGCGCCGGCGGCGAGCACCACTTCGCGCCGCGCGCGCGCCACGGTTTCCGGCGCTCCGGGTCCCGGCCGATAGGCGACGCCAACGGCACGACGCCCTTCGAAGACAATGCGCGTGGTCATCACCTGGCTGCGCAGGTGGACGTTGGGGCGGCGCAGCGCCGGCCTGAGGTAGGCGTTGGCGGCGCTCCAGCGGCGGCCGGCATGGATGGTGCGGTCCATCCGGCCGAAGCCCTCCTGCCGGTAGCCGTTGACGTCCTCCGTCTCGGCGTAGCCCGCCTGCTTCGCCGCGTCGATGAAGGCGCGGTAAAGCGGGTTCGTCATCGGCCCGTAGCTGGTGTGAAGCGGCCCCGAGCCTCCGCGCCACGCGTCGGCGCCCTCCTCGCGGGTTTCGGCGCGCCGGAAGTAGGGCAGCACGTGCCGCCAGCCCCAGCCGTCGGCGCCCTGGCTCTCCCAGCCGTCGAAGTCCAGCGCGTTGCCGCGGATGTAGACCATGCCGTTGATCGACGACGAGCCGCCGATCACCTTGCCGCGCGGCACGTGCAGGCGACGCCCGTCGAGGTGGGGCTCGGGTTCGGTCTCGTAGCGCCAGTCGTAGCGCGGCGAGTTCATCGGGATCGACAGCGCGCTCGGCATCTGGATGAACGGCGAAGCGTCGGAGCCGCCCGCCTCCAGCACGAGCACGGTCGTCGTGCCGTCCTCCGACAGGCGGTTGGCCATGACGCAGCCGGCCGACCCGGCGCCGACGACGATGAAGTCGAACGCGTCCGCCATGGTCAGCGCCGGCGGTGGCCTGCGTGCGGCGCCCGCCCCTCATCCGGCCGTGCCGGCGCACGGCCACCATCTCCCCGCAAGCGGGGAGATGGGATCGGCCGCCTCCTCGCGTCGTGCCGGACGTCGTCCTCGTGAACCGCGTGCAGGGGCGAGGCAAGAACGAGGCCCGGATGCCGGGCAGCTTTCCCTTCGCCCCGCTCGCGGGGAGAAGGTGGCGCGAGGCGCCGGAGGAGGGGCCTTGCGGCAGCGGTCACGACAGGCCCTCGATCAGCCCTGCCGCATCGAGCCGGATCTGCTCGGCCGCGGGCACGCGCGGCAGGCCGGGCATGGTCATGATCTCCCCGCAGATGACGACGAGGAACCCGGCGCCGGCCGAGAGGCGCACCTCGCGGATCGGGACGACGTGGCCGGTCGGCGCACCGCGCAGGTTCGGGTCGGTGGAGAACGAGTACTGCGTCTTCGCCACGCAGATCGGCAGATGGCCCCAGCCAGCGGCCTGAAGGTCGCGGAACTGGTTGCGCACTCCCTGGTCAGCGATGATGTCCGCCGCGCCGTAGATCTCGGTGGCGATGAGGCGCACCTTGTCCCAGAGCGGCAGTTCGTCGGCGTAGAGCGGGCGGAAGCCCTCGCCGTCGAGAGGCCGCTTGCGCTCGGCGAGCGCCACGACCTCGTGCGCCAGCGCCTCGATCCCCCGCGACCCGTCGGCCCAGTGCGAGCAGACGACGGCGGTGACGCCGAACTGGTCGCGGCACATGGTGCGGATCAGCTCCAGTTCCGCCTCGGTGTCGGTGCCGAAGCGGTTGATGCCGACGACCACGGGCACGCCGAACTTGCGCACGTTGGCGACGTGGCGGCCGAGATTGGCCATGCCGCGGCGCACCGCCTCGACGTTCTCCGGGCCGAGCTGGTCGCGCGGGATGCCGCCGTGCATCTTCAGCGCGCGCACCGTGGCGACGACCACCGCGGCCGCCGGATCGAGCCCGGCCTTGCGGCACTTGATGTCGAAGAACTTCTCCGCCCCGAGGTCGGCGCCGAAGCCGGCCTCCGTGACCACGTAGTCGGCGAGCTTGAGCGCCGTGCGCGTCGCCATCACCGAGTTGCAGCCGTGGGCGATGTTGGCGAAGGGGCCGCCGTGGACGAAGGCGGGGTTGCCCTCGAGCGTCTGCACCAGGTTGGGTTGCAGCGCGTCCTTCAGAAGCACCGTCATCGCGCCCTCGGCCTTGAGGTCGCGCGCCGTCACGGGCGCCCTGTCGCGCGTTTGCGCCACCACCATGCGTCCGAGCCGGTCCTCGAGGTCTGCGAGGTCTTTGGCGAGGCAGAACACCGCCATCACCTCAGAGGCCACGGTGATGTCGAAGCCGTCCTCGCGCGGGAAGCCGTTGGAGACGCCGCCCAGCGAACCGACGATCGAGCGCAGGGCACGGTCGTTCATGTCGAGAACGCGTCGCCACGTGACACGGCGCGGATCGATGCCGAGCCCGTTTCCCCAGTAGACGTGGTTGTCGAGCATCGCGGCGAGCAGGTTGTTCGCCGAGGTCATGGCGTGGAAGTCGCCGGTGAAGTGCAGGTTGATCTGCTCCATCGGCACGACTTGCGCGTAGCCGCCGCCCGCCGCGCCGCCCTTCATGCCGAAGCATGGCCCGAGCGAGGGCTCGCGCAGGCAGATCATGGCCTTGCGGCCAATGCGGTTGAGCCCGTCGCCGAGGCCGACCGTCGTCGTCGTCTTGCCTTCCCCCGCCGGGGTCGGGCTGATGGCGGTGACGAGGATCAGCTTTCCGTCGGGCTTGTCGCGGAGGCTGTCGATGTGGCCGAAGCCGACCTTGGCGATGTGGTGCCCGTAGGGATGAAGCGCCTCGCCGGGGATGCCGAGGCCTGCCGCGACCTCCTGGATCGGGCGCAGCCGCGCCGCCCTTGCGATCTCGAGGTCGCTTGCCATGGTCCCGTCTCCCCCGCCGCTGACTGCCCGGTCGTCCCACCGGCTCCGGTCACGCCAGTGTGGCCCGGCGGCGGCCCGGGGTAAGAACCCTTTGCGTCGCCTTCTGGCCTGAATGCGTCGCGACCGTTCTCCAGGCGACATCCGCCAGGCACCAGCCGCGGCACGGCCCGCGTGCGAGCGATGCCTGCTCACGCCACGTGGCGGCGTTCCTGGCTCGGCGTGCGGCCGAAGTGCTCGCTGTAGCACTTGGAGAAATGCGAGGCCGAGACGAACCCGCAGGCGAGCCCGATGGTGAGGATCGGCATCGACGTCTGGCGAAGCAGGTAGCGCGCACGGTTCAGGCGCAATCCCAGGTAGTAGCGAGTGGGGGCCTCGCCGATATACTTTCGGAACAGCCGCTCCAGCTGGCGCGTGGAGAGCCCGACCTGCCGGGCGAGGTCGGCGCAGGAGAGCGGGCTCTCCAGGCTCTGCTCCATCTCCGACACCACGGCGAGGAGCTTGGGATGGGCGACGCCGAGGCGCGCGCGCAGCTCCATCCGCTGGCGCTCGTGGCTGTCGCGCTGGCGGTGGTGGATGAGCTGGTCCGTCACCTGCGCGGCGATGTCCGGCCCCTTCTGCTTGGTGATCATCGACAGCATCATGTCGATGGCCGCCGTCCCGCCGGCGCAGGTGAACCGGTTGCGGTCGATCTCGAAGAGCTCCTGCGTGACCTCGATGTCGCCGAACTCCTCGCGGAAGCTGTCGTGGTTCTCCCAGTGGATCGTGCAGCGCCGGCCGGAGAGCAGGCCCGCCTTGGCGAGCACGTAGGTGCCCGTGCACACGGCCCCGATCGACACGCCGTAGAAGGCGAGGGTGCGCAGCTTGGCGATCAGCTCGCGGTGGTCGAAGCGATTGACGTCGATCCCCGCGCACACGACCACGGCGGGCATCGGCCCGACGTCGGCATAGGCGCCGTCGACGGCGATGGTGACGCCGTTCGACGCGGTC
Organism: Alsobacter sp. R-9; assembly: GCF_054612375.1. Classification (NCBI taxonomy): domain Bacteria; kingdom Pseudomonadati; phylum Pseudomonadota; class Alphaproteobacteria; order Hyphomicrobiales; family Alsobacteraceae; genus Alsobacter; species Alsobacter sp. R-9. Next base: position 563,046 of record NZ_JBTSWJ010000001.1, read on the forward strand.
ACGGGCTTGCCGTCCGGCGAGAAGATGCGCCAGCCGTAGATCGGCTTCCCGTAGCACCGGTTGGCGAGTCGCAGCGGCTCCAGCGCCGACGTGAAGGCGATCATCGAGAAGTCGGGCACCATCAGGAACCCGAAGGTGTGGACGCTGTCGGCGACCGGACCCTCGGGCTGGGACGGCGCGGGCTCGACGACGGCGCCCCGCGGCGGCGTTCCATGCATGGCAGACTGTGCCCTTTGCGACATCGATGCGCCACGACCGGACGGCGTGCGTGCCGAAGGTCGAGCATATGCGACACCTTATGTCGCAAATGGTCAAGTCCGGCGCGACGTCGCGGCCGGTCGTCCTTCTCCCCGCGTGCGGGGAGAAGGTGGCGCGAAGCGCCGGATGACGGGGGCGGCGTGCCTGGATAATGCGTGGACGGGCAACTGCCCGCGCCCATGGACCGGAGGAGGGGTTGTTGCCGGCCACTCCGGGCGGCCACCCCTCATCCCCCTCTGCTTCGCTCCGGGTTCTCCCCGCCCAGTTCCGGGTTCTCCCCGCCCAGTGGAGAGAAGGGAGCAGCCGATCCGTTCGGGCGGGGCCTGCCGTTTGCTCAGCCCTTCGGCGCGGGCTCGGCGACCGTGGTGAGGCGCGCGCGGCGCCGGTCGGGGCGGGGCGGGGCCGGCGGTTCGCCGGACTGGGGAGACGCGACGCGGAGGATCTCGGCGGAAAGCCGCTCCATCTCCTCGCGCAGGGCCTCGTTCTCGAGCCGCTGGGCGGCGAGGCCCGCGTCCTTCTCGCGCCGCAGGCGGTCGCGCTCCGCCTTCAGCGCCTTGCGCGTCTCGGCGGCGGCGGCGAGGGCCTTGTCGGCAGCCTCCTTGTCGGCCCGCAGTTCCTCGATGCGGCGGGCCAGTTCGGAGAGTTCGCCCTCGGCGGTCTCGATGCGCTGCGTCTCGGCGTGCAGAAGCTTCTGGCGCTCGGCGCTCTCTGCCGTCGCGGTGGCGAGGCGGGCCGTGGCCTCCGCCCTCTCCCCGCGCAGCCGCTCGATGAGCGCGTCCTGCTCGTCGCGCTCGTGCTGCAGGCCGTGGAGCCGGTTCTCGGCAAGCGCGCGGTCCGTCTCCAGGCCGTTGATGCGCTCCTCGCGCTCCTCGATCGTCCGGCGGGCGTCGTCGAGGTCGCGAGACAGGTCGGCGACCTGAAGATCGAGGGCCTCGATCCGCGTCTCCAGCGTCGCGATGACGACGCGCCGCTCGTCGGCGACGAGTTGCAGGGCCGCGTGCTCGGTGCGCAGCGCGGCAAGGTCCCCCTGCCGCGCGGCGAGTTCGGCGGAGAGGCGCTCGCCCTCTGCCTTCGAGGCTGCGAGGGCGGCTTCGGTCTCGGCGAGCGTCTTCGTCAGCGTGGCGACCTGGTCCTCGAGCCGCGCGATGGTGGCGGCCTGGCTGGCCGACAGCGCCTTGAGATCGGCGATCTCGACCGCTCGCCGGCCGAGCTCGGCCATGTCCTCGGCCTTCGTCTTCAGCACCGATTCGGCGCGCAGTTCCGCCTTGCGGGCCTCCACGGCCAGCTCGGCGCGCAGGTGGTCGCGCTCCGCGGCGACCTCGGCGAGGGAGAGGGGCAGCCGCGCCTCGATGCGCCGGCGGGCCAGCCGCTCGGCACGCCCGGCCAGCGCCGGAAGGATCAGCAGCGCCGCGAAGGCCGTCGCGAGCACGCCCATGGCGAACACCATGACGAGTTCGATCACGGGCGGCTGACCTCGCTCAGTGGGCCAGGATGCTGGAGGACTGCAGTCCGGGGCCGAAGGGGTGTGGGCACGTTACACAACGCCGTCCGGAGTGGCAAAGGCCCCGGACCGGGAGCAAGGCCGGTCAGAAGGGATTCCACGTCGCGTCGGGCGTGAACTTCAGGTAGCCGACGTTGACGCCGAGCCGGGCGCCCACGCCGGCCGAGATCGGCACCACGACGATGTCGTTGGCGGTCAGGCCCGTCATGCGGAAGCCGCCGACGAAGTAGGCGGAACCGTCGATGCCGCCGAAGCGCTGGAAGATCGCGTCCGTGGCGGGCAGGTTGTAGACGAGCATCATCGTGCGCGAGCCGTCGCCGCCGAAGTCGAAGCCGAGCGAGGGCCCCTGCCAGAACACGCGGCGGTCGCCGGCGTTTCGGGTGTAGAGCGTCCCCTCGCCGTAGCGAAGGCCGCCGAAGAAGGCGCCCGCGGCCTCCTGCCCGAGGATGTAGCCGTTCGGCTGGCCCCATCGACGCCCGGCCTCCTCGATCGTCATGGCGAGGCCACGGGAGACGTTCCCGAAGAACTTGTGGCCGGAGTCGACGAGTTCGTTCGGGCTGAAGGTATCGGGCTTCTGCGAGGTGCGCGGAGGTTTCGCTCCTCCCTGCTGGGCCGCGGCCGGGCCGGCGAGCGGCCCGGACAGCGTGCCCCCCGCCGCCAGCATCGCCGACATGCCCAGGAGAACAGCCTCACGCCTCGTGCGCTTCGCGGTCATGTCCCTTCCCCTCGTCGCGGCCGGGCGTCCGGTCGCCGTAACGGAACGTCAAGGCCCTTCGCCGCTGATAGGGGCCGGAGCCGGCATGGGCCGGCGGCCGCGAATCGCGATGGCGGGCAGCACGACACGATCCCGGCGAAACATGACCCTTGCAAGGCGAAACCTGATCACGGGCGCAGCCGTGTCCGTCCTCGCCGCGGCGCTGCCGGGCAGAGCCGGCGCGGCGCAGACGGAGCGCATCCTCGTCGACCCCGTCTCCGGGCTCGCCATCTACGGTTTCGACCCGGTCGCCTACTTCATCGAGGGCCGAGCCATGGCGGGAAGCCCGGACCACGAGGCCCCGTGGGGCAACGCCGTCTGGCGCTTCGGGTCGGAGGGCAACCGCGCCGCCTTCCTCGCCGATCCGGATGTCTACGCCCCGGCCTTCGGCGGCTACGACGCCGAGGCGGTGCTGAACGGCCTGGCGGTGGCCTCCGACCCCAACGTCTTCGCCATCATCCAGCAGCGGCTCCTGCTCTTCCGCGTCGCTGAGGGGCGGGACCGCTTCCTCGCAGGGGGCGCCTCGCTCGTCGCCGACGCCGAGAAGGCGTGGACGACGCTGCGCGAGACGCTGTCTCCGTGAGGGGCGCGACTTTCCCGGCAGGCGGTGGCAGTGTAATCGCGTGTGATCACCAGTTCCCAGACCGATTCGCCCGCGCCGCGGCGGCCGCGGGCGCCCCGGGAGGCCCCATGACGGTCGTCAATCTCGAAGCCCTGGATCTCGCGGCGCTCCTGTGCAGCCGCGTCTGCCACGACGTGATCAGTCCCGTCGGCGCCATCGTCAACGGCCTCGAGGTGCTCGAGGACGAGAAGGACGAGGCCATGCGCGGCTTCGCCCAGGACCTCATCCGCAAGAGCGCGAAGCAGGCCTCGGCTCGCCTCCAGTTCGCCCGCCTCGCCTTCGGGGCGGCCGGGTCGGCGGGGGCGTCGATCGACACCGGCGACGCCGAGAACGTCGCGCGCGGCTTCATCCAGGACGAGCGCACGACGCTGACGTGGACGGCGCCGCGGGTGCTGCTCCCCAAGAACCAGGTGAAGCTGCTGCTCAACCTGCTGCTGATCGCGCAGACGGCGGTGCCGCGGGGCGGCACCATCGGCGTGACGCTGACGGTCGAGGGCGAGCAGGGGACCTTCAAGGTCGCGGCGAAGGGCCTCAACGCCCGCATCCCGCACGCCGTCCCGGCGCTGCTGCGCGGAGAGCCGGAAAGCGGCACGGTCGATGCCCATGCCATCCAGCCCTTCTACACCGGGCTCATCGCCCGCGCGGCGAAGATGGACGTGACCCTCTCCATCGACGGCGACACCGTCACCATCGACGCGGTGCCGAAGGCGGCTTGAGCCGGGACGCCGGCGCGGCCTGAGCCGGCGCCGCGCCTTCATCCTCAACGGATCCTCAACCTTCCCACGCCACAGTGGCAGCCGGCGAAGAACGGCCTGCGGACGGCGGATGGACGAGATCCTGCGCGACTTCCTGACGGAAACCACCGACTCGATCGAGCAGGCGGACCGGGAACTCGTGCGCTTCGAGCGGGAACCGAACAACGAGACGGTCCTCGCCAACGTCTTCCGCATCGTCCACACCATCAAGGGCACCTGCGGCTTCCTCGGCCTGACGCGGCTCGAGACGCTGTCGCACGCGGCCGAATCCCTGATGGCCCGGTTCCGTGACGGCGCGCCCGTCACCTCCGACGCCGTCGACGTGATCCTCGCGGCCATGGACAGGATCAAGATGATCCTGCGGACGCTGGAGGAGACGGCGGCCGAGCCGGACGGCGACGATGCCGACCTGATCGCCGAGATGGACAAGCGCCTCGCGCGCATCGACATGCTGGCGGGCCTCGTCGACGAGGCGCTCGCCGAGGCGCCGGAGGCGGCACCGACCCCGCCGCCTGTCCGGCAGGGTCCGCCGCCCGCCGCCGATCCCGCCCCCGTGGCGGCTGCGCAACCGCTGCGTGCTCCTGCGCCGGACCCCGTCGAGCCCAGCCCGGCAGGGACGCGCAGCGCCGAGCCGCGGTCGCCCCGCCGGCCGTCCGCCCCGCCGGCGCCCGCCACCCCGGCGGTCCCCCGCACACCGATGATCCGCGTCAGCCTCGACACGCTCGAGAGCCTGATGACGATGGTGTCCGAGCTGGTCCTCACCCGCAACCAGCTCGTCGAGATCGCCCGCCGGACGGACAACAACGACTTCAAGGGTCCGTTGCAGCGCCTGTCCAGCGTCACCGCCGAGCTGCAGGAGCGCGTGATGAAGACGCGCATGCAGCCGATCAGCACCGCGTGGCAGAAACTGCCGCGGCTCGTCCGCGACCTCTCGGCGGAACTGGGCAAGGACATCGAGCTCGAGCTTTCCGGCGCCGAGACGGAGCTCGACCGGCAGGTGCTCGAGCTCATCAAGGACCCCTTCACCCACCTCATCCGCAACGCGGCTGACCACGGCATCGAGACACCGGAGGAGCGCCGGAAGGCGGGCAAGCCCGGTCGCGGGATCATCCGCATCTCGGCCGAGCACGAGGGCGGCACCATCACGATCGCCGTGGCCGACGACGGCCGCGGCCTCGATGTGGGGCGCATCGCCGCCAAGGCGCTGGAGCGCGGCCTCGCCTCGCCGGCCGAGATCGACCGGATGGACGACGAGCGCGTGGCGCGCTTCATCTTCGAGCCCGGCTTCTCCACAGTGTCGTCCGTCTCGCACGTCTCCGGCCGCGGCGTCGGCATGGATGTCGTTCGCAGCAACATCGAGCTCATCGGCGGGTCGGTCGACGTGCGCTGGACGCCGGGGCGCGGAGCCGTCTTCACGCTGAAGATTCCGCTGACGCTCGCCATCGTCTCCGCGCTCATCATCGAGACGGGCGGACAGCGCTACGCGATCCCCCAGTCGGTGGTGATGGAGCTCGTCCAGCCCGGCGCCTCGCCGGACCACCAGATGAAATCGGTGAGCGGCAGCCTGCTGCTGCGCCTGCGCGACACGCTCGTGCCCGTCGTGCGCCTCGCCGCTCTGCTCGGCATCGAGGAGGCCGGCACGGCCCCCCCGCCGGAGGAGGGCTTCATCGTCATCATGCGCGTCGGCTCGCGCGTCTGCGGGCTGGCGGTGGACGGCGTCTACCACACCGAGGAAATCGTCGTGAAGCCGATGTCGGGGCTGCTGCGCAGCCTGTCGATGTTCTCCGGCAACACGATCCTCGGCGACGGCGCCGTCATCCTCATCCTGGATCCGAACGGCGTCATGAGCCGCGTCGGCGATGAGCCGCGGACGCTCGCCGCCGATGCCCCGCAGTCCTCCGGCCCGCTGGCCCCGCGGCAGGACGAACGCACCTCTTTCCTCGTGTTCCGGGTCGGTCCGTCCGAGGTGAAGGCCGTGCCGCTCGCGGCGGTCACCCGCCTCGAGGAGATCGAGACCAGCGCCTTCGAAACCGCGGGCGGGCGCATCGTCACCCAGTACCGGGGCGAGCTGATCCCCATCGTGACCGCCCATCCGGGGATGGCGCTTCGCACGGAGGGCATTCAGCCGGTGCTCATCTTCACCGACCAGGAGCGCACGACCGGCGTCGCCATCGACGAGGTGGTCGACATCGTCGAGGAGCGTCTCGACATCCAGCCGATGGGGCAGGCGGCCGGCGTGGTGGGGACTGCCATCATCCGCGGCCGCGCCACCGAAATCCTCGACGTCGCGCACTATCTGCCGTCCCCGGACCGCGACGGCCGCGGCGCCGTGGCCTCCTCGCTCGGCGGACGCCGCCGCGTGCTGCTGGTCGACGGCGCGCCGTTCTTCCGCGGGATGCTGCTGCCCGTGCTCAAGGCCGAGGGCTACGACGTGGTGGCTCTGGCCGACGTCGACGCCGCACTCGGCCTCATCGCCCGCGGCGAACGCTTCGATGCCGTCGTCGCCGACGTCGACACGCCCGGTCGCGGCGGGTTCGACCTCGCCGAGGAACTGGCGGTTCCGGGCCGCGAGGGCTCGCCGCCCGTCATCGCGCTCGCGTCGCGCCTCCAGTCGGCGGCGGTGGACCGGGCCCGGCGGCTCGGCATCGCCGAGTTCGTCCTCAAGTTCGATCGCGGCGGCCTGCTGGGCGCCCTCGCCGAAGTGCTCGGCATGGTCGAGGAGGCCGCATGACCGCCCACGCGATCCGCGATGCGCTCGAGCCGGTCGCCTCCGCCACGACCGACTACGTGACGGTCGTCGTCGGCGGCCAGCTGTTCGGGCTGCCCATCGGCTGCGTGCACGACGTCTTCTTCACCGGCGCCGTGACGGCCATCCCGCTGGCGCCGCCGCAGGTGTCGGGCCTCATCAACCTGCGCGGCCGCGTCGTGACGGCGCTGTGCCTGCGCTGCCTGCTCGGCATGCCGAAGGGACCCACCCTCGCGGGAACGATGGTGGTCTGCCTCGAGCACGACGGGGAGAGCTACGGGCTCATCGTCGACCGGGTGGGCGAGGTGATGAACCTTCCCGCCTCGGAGAGCCAGCCCATCCCCATGAACCTCGACCCGCGGTGGGCACGCTGCGCGTCGGGCATCCACTGGCTGGAGGAGGGCCTGCTCGTCGTCGTCGACGTCGACCGGCTGCTCGATCCCGCCCAATTCCCGGCCCAGGAATGCAGGCCGGACGAGACCCAGAAAGGACAAGTCCCATGAAGCACTGTCTGATCGTGGACGACAGTTCCGTCATCAGGAAGGTGGCCCGCCGGATCCTCGAGTCCCTCGACTTCGAGATCGCCGAGGCCTCGGACGGGGAGCAGGGGCTCAAGGCGTGCTCGTCGCGGATGCCGGACGCCATCCTGCTCGACTGGAACATGCCGGTGATGGACGGCTACGAGTTCCTCAAGTCGCTGCGGCGCATGCAGGGCGGCGAGAAGCCGAAGGTCGTCTTCTGCACCACGGAGAACGACGTGGCGCACATTGCCCGCGCCATCCATGCCGGCGCGGACGAGTACATCATGAAGCCGTTCGACAAGGAGATCATGACGACGAAGTTCCAGCAGGTCGGCCTCGTCTGACCGCCGGATCGCCGCCATGACCCGCGACGACTTCAGGGCGCTGCAGGCGCTGCTGCAACGCAGCGCCGGGATCGCCCTGTGGGACGAGAAGCAGTTCGTCGCGGAGCGTCGCCTCGAGACGCTGGCCGGGGAGACCGGCTGCGCGAGCGTCGACGATCTGATGGCCCGCGTTCGCCGCGGCGACGGCGAGCTCGAGACGCGGGTGGTCGAGGCGCTCACCACCAACGAGACCTACTTCTTCCGCGACATCCGGCCGTTCGAGCAGTTCGAGACGGTGATGCTGCCGGCGCTGATCCGCGCACGGGCGGCGCAGCGGCGCATCCGGATCTGGTGCTGCGCGGTGGCCTCCGGCCAGGAGGCCTACTCGATCGCCATGGTGCTGGCCCGCCACAAGGCGGCGCTGGCAGGCTGGAAGGTCGACATCCTCGGCACTGACCTGTCGAGGGCCATGGTCGCGCGGGCGGAGGCGGGCCGATACACGCATTTCGAGGTGCAGCGCGGACTGCCGATGCGCGAGCTCGTGGAGCACTTCACGCGCGAGGCGGACGGCTGGCACGTCTCCGCCGCGCTGCGCGCGGCCGTCGAGTTCCGCGTCGTGAACCTCGCCAGGGACCTGCCGGCGCTGGGCAGCTTCGACGTCGTGTTCTGCCGCAACCTCCTGATCTATTTCGACCTGCCGATGAAGGCGACCGTCCTGACGCGCGTCGCAAGGCTGCTGGCGCCCGACGGCTGGCTTGTCCTCGGCGCGGCGGAATCCGTCGTCGGCCTGAATGCCGGCCTCGTCCCCGACCCCGCGAACCGGGGCCTGTACGTCCGCACGCCGGCGGCGGCAGCGGCCACGGCCTGACGCCCCTTCAGGTCCCTCGGGGGATTGCGGCGCCGGCACACGCGCGGAAGCCTGCCGAAAACGACGAAGGCCCCGCCGGGGGAGCGGGGCCTCGCGGAACCGGGAGGGGCAGGCGCGTCAGGCGGGGATGCGCTCGTCGGTCTCGTTGGGCTCGCGCAGCACGTAGCCGCGGCCCCAGACCGTCTCGATGTAGTTCTTGCCCTGCGACGCGTTGGCGAGCTTCTTGCGGAGCTTGCAGATGAACACGTCGATGATCTTCAGCTCGGGCTCGTCCATGCCGCCGTAGAGATGGTTGAGGAACATCTCCTTGGTCAGCGTCGTGCCCTTGCGCAGGCTGAGGAGCTCCAGCATCTGGTACTCCTTGCCGGTGAGATGCACCCGCGAGCCCGACACCTCGACGGTCTTCTGGTCGAGGTTGACGATGAGGTCGCCAGTGGTGATGACCGACTGGGCGTGGCCCTTCGAACGCCGGACGATGGCGTGGATGCGGGCGACGAGCTCGTCCTTGTGGAACGGCTTCGTGAGGTAGTCGTCGGCGCCGAAGCCGAGGCCGCGGACCTTGTCCTCGATGCCGGCGAGACCGGAGAGGATGAGGATCGGCGTCTTGACCTTCGCCACGCGCAGGCTGCGCAGCACCTCATACCCGGACATGTCGGGGAGGTTCAGGTCGAGCAGGATGATGTCGTAGTCGTAGAGCTTGCCGAGGTCGATGCCTTCCTCGCCGAGATCCGTCGTGTAGACGTTGAAGTTCTCGGACTTGAGCATCAGTTCGATGCTCTGCGCCGTCGCGCTGTCGTCCTCGATGAGCAAAACGCGCATGATCAGCTCCCCAAGCTCGCCCTCTGGTTCCAGCCGTCAGCTTCAGCCGGTGGAACCCGGCGGAGCCCCTCGGGGAGCCCTGCGGCACCCCGATCCGTTCCGACTCGCACCTTATCTCCACAATGGTTAACAAAACCTGATTCTGCCGCGCAAGCACCCATCGACCGTTCTTTCGCGAATCGGTCTAAGATGTTGCTGCGAAACAATATTACCGGCCGTTCAGGTCTCATGTGGCACATGAAGAAAAGGCGCTAACAGATTCAAGCGACTCACGTCTCCCCACGCTTCGGGGAAGACAGGACACGCAGAACCTGCAGGGTCATTGTTAACCGGTCGGGTAAACGAATCGTTACGGAGCCGCGGCAAACGTGAACGAGGACGACGGATCACTGGCGGCGCTGCGCGCGGAGGTCGACGGCCTCGACGCGATGACCGTCTACGGCCGGGTGGCGAGCGTGCGCGGGCTGCTCATCGAGGTGGCCGGCCCGCTGCACGCGATGCACGTCGGCGGCCTGGTCGACCTGGAGGTCGCGCCGGGCCGGCTGGTCGCGAGCGAGGTCGTCGGCTTCTCCGGCGAGCGCGCGCTGGTGATGCCGTTCGGCGTCGTCGACGGGCTGCGCCGCGGCTGCCGTGCGCTGGTGCGCGGCGCCGAGGGCGGGGTTCGGCCGAGCGCGGGCTGGCTCGGGCGCGTCGTCAACGCCATGGGGGAGCCGATCGACGGGCGCGGGCCGCTGCCGGCCGGCCCGAAGCTGGTGCGCTTCCGCAACGACCCGCCTCCGGCCCATGCGCGCCGGCGCGTCGGCCCGCCGCTGGACCTCGGCGTGCGCGTGCTCAACACCTTCGCCACCTGCTGCGTCGGGCAGCGCATGGGCATCTTCGCCGGCTCGGGCGTCGGCAAGTCGGTGCTGCTGTCGATGCTGGCGCGCAACGCGGCGGCGGACGTTTCCGTCATCGGGCTCGTCGGCGAGCGCGGCCGCGAGGTGCAGGAGTTCCTCCAGGAGGACCTCGGCGAGGAGGGCCTCGCGCGCTCCGTCGTCGTCGTCGCGACGTCCGACGAGCCGGCGCTGATGCGCCGCCAGGCCGCCTATCTCACGCTGGCGCTCGCGGAGTACTTCCGCGACGAGGAGCGGCAGGTGCTGTGCATGATCGACAGCGTCACCCGCTTCGCCATGGCGCAGCGCGAGATCGGGCTCGCTGCGGGCGAGCCGCCAACCACGAAGGGCTACACGCCGACCGTGTTCACCGAGCTGCCGCGCCTTCTGGAGCGTGCGGGGCCGGGGACGGGGGAGGGCGCCATCACGGCGATCTTCACGGTGCTCGTCGACGGCGACGACCACAACGAGCCCGTGGCCGACGCGGTGCGCGGCATCCTCGACGGCCACATCGTCATGGAGCGGGCGATCGCCGAGCGCGGGCGCTATCCGGCAGTCAACGTCCTCAAGAGCGTGTCGCGCACGATGCCCCGGTCGTGCGACCCGGCGTTCTGGCCCGTCGTGCAGGCGGCGCGGCAGGCGATGGCGACCTATTCCGACATGGAAGAGCTGATCCGCCTCGGCGCCTACCGGCCCGGATCGTCACCCGAAGTGGATGCGGCGATCCGCCTTCATCAACCTCTGGAGGAATTCCTCGCCCAAGGTAAGGAAGAGTCAACCTCGCTGAGTCATGGTTACCGTCGTCTCGCGGAGATCATGTCCTCCACTTGAGGTTGATCTTCGCCTTTGTCCCGGCCGGCTGACCGACGGCCCTGCGAGGTGAGTGGATCGACATGAAGTCGCGTGAAACCATCATGCGCCTGAAGCGCTTCCAGGTCGACGAAAAGCGTCGCCGGGTTGCGCAGATCGAAATGATGATCGCGGATTTCGAGCGCATGGCGACGGACCTCGATCGCGAGATCGCGCTCGAGGAGCAGCGGGCGGGCATCTCCGACAAGAGCCACTTCGCCTATCCGACCTATGCGCGTGCTGCCATGCAGCGGCGCGAGAACCTCGTTCGCTCCGCCGACGACCTGAAGTTGCAGCTCGCCGACGCGCGCCGCGAACTCGAGGAGGCGTTCGAGGAGCTGAAGAAGTTCGAGATCCTCGACGACCGCGAGCAGGCGCGCGAGCGCAGCGCCGAGCAGGTGCGCGAGCAGAACGAGATGGACCGCATCGGCCTCGCCATGCGCGGCTTCGCGCGGGCCTGAGCCGGGTCCGTCCCGCCGGCTTCAGCCACACGGTTTTCGATCCCCCGTCGGCCCCCCGGCGGGGGATCGCGCTTTCCCGGCCTTTCCTCAGCGGTCGGAGGGCGGCGGCATGTCGGGCCAGATGTCCGGCGCGACGAGGCCCTGTGCCCGCGGGTCGTCGGCGATTTCCACCGCCATCCGGTACGGCACGAAGCCCGAGCGCCGGTAGAAGGGGATGGCGCCTGGATGGTCGAGCGTGCAGGTGTGCAGCCAGAAGCGCCGGATCGGCCGCGCGAAGGCGATCGCGATGGCGCGATCCATCATCCAGCGCCCGGCGCCCTTGCCGATCATCGGCTCCGCGAGCCCGAAATAGACGAGCTCCGCCTCGTCGTCGCGATCCCTGCGGTCGATCTCCAGGAGCCCCACGTCGCCGTCCGGCGACGCGAGCGCATAGGCCTCGATGCGCTCGTCGGCGAGCAGCGCCGAGAGTTCCGCCTCGGAGAGCGCCAGCCGCGAGAACCAGACCCACCGCTCCCCGATGACGCGGTAGATGGCGCGGTAGCGCGCGGCGTCCCCCGGGCCGAGGCGGTCGAGCCGCAACCCCTCGGGGGCCGGGCGGCCGCGGGGCGCGGGCGGTGCCGCCATCTCGAGAAAAGTCACCACGGAGGCGATCTTGCCGGGCGGGACGGCGAGGTAGCCGTCGGGGAGGGGGAGCGTGACAAAGTCCATGCCGGCCTCTAGCACCGGTGCCGCCGACTGTCATGGTCTGGGTGCGCGGCGGGCAGCCCGACGCCCCTCATCCCCCTCCGCTGCGCTCCGGGACCTTCTCCCCGCGCCGCGGGGAGAAGGGAAGGGCCGGCACGCCCGTCCGCGTCGGCCGACGCGCGTCGCATCCCGGCGTCCCCTGCCTCCCGGTCCCGTACGCGGGGATGTCGCATCCTCCCTTCGCCCCGCGCCGCGGGGAGAAGGTGGCGCGAAGCGCCGGATGAGGGGCCGACATGGCCAGAGGTCCCGAAGCGCCGGATGAGGGGCCGACACGGTCAGAGGTCGCGAAGCGCCGGCCAAGGGGCCTGCATGGCGGGACTGGTCGCCGACGATGGCCGTCGGCATGCGCCACCCGCCTCCCGCGCTGGTGCGCTCCTTGCAGGCGAGACGAACGGGGCAGGGGGACCAACAACCGGGCGGCGCGTCAGTCCGTGCTTGCCCTCGTCGAGCGGGTCAGGCACAGATGCGCGGCTTTTCAACTGCCTGCTGGGGGCGGGCCTTTGGGTTCAGGCATGAAACGGGTCCTCGACTTCTTCTGGCCTCTCCTCGGACTCGTCGCCGTCGTCTGGTCGGTCGACCTGCTCTACAAGAAGCTCAAGGCCGAAGCCGCCGTGGACCCGGCCGTGAAGGCGGCGCTGGACGTCGGCTCGCTGTGGGCGAACATCGGCACCATCGCGAGCGTCATCGGGCAGAAGATCGCCGCCATCCCGCCGTCGGGATACCTGCTGGCCGGGCTCTCCACCCTGGTCGCCTACTGGGCGCTCGCCTGGTACGACCGCATCGCCCTCATCCACCTCAACCGCGAGAAGGGCATTTCCTGGCTCTACATCGCGGTCTGCTCGTTCGTGACCTATGCCCTGTCGCACAACATCGGGGCGTCGGTGTTCTCCGGCGGCATGGTCCGCTACCGCGCGTACACGGCGAAGGGCCTCTCGGCGACGGAGGTGGCCGTGCTCGTGGCGCTGTGCTCGTTCACGTTCAGCTTCGGCACCATCCTGCTGCTGGGCCTCGTGCTGGTCGGCGAGCCGCACATCCTCAAGCCGCTCAGCTCGCTCGCCTCGTGGTTCGCCATCAGCGAGTCCATGGCGCGGCTCATCGGCTTCGGGCTGCTCGCGTTCTGCGCGCTGTACACGGTCGGCGCGTGGCTCCGGTTCCGGCCGCTCAAGATCGGCTCGTTCGAGCTCGTCTATCCGCGCCTCAACGTGGTGGCGCGCCAGTATGTCGCGGCGCCGCTGGAGCTCATCGGCGCGGCCGGCATCATCTATTTCGCGCTGCCCACCGAGGGGAACCCTGGCTTCTTCGTCGTGATGGGCGCGTTCCTGCTGTCCTTCTCGGCGGGCCTCCTGTCGCAGGTGCCGGGCGGCGTCGGCGTCATGGAAGCGGTGTTCCTCGCCATCATGCCGACCATGCCGGCGCCGGCGGTGTTCGCCGCGCTGCTCGTGTGGCGCCTCTTCTACCTCATCCTGCCGCTCGTCTTCTCCCTGCCGGTCGTGCTGCTGTTCGAGCGTTCGCAACTGGCCCGCAAGGCGCAGGACCCGCCGCCCGCGACGTGAGGACGCCTTCCCATGTCTGAACTGCGCCGACTGCTCTTCGGCTTCGCCACCCTGTCCGGCATCGCCGAGCGCGGCTTCTTCATCCCCTACCGCTACGCCGGTACGGTGCGGCCGGGCTCGTACCCGGCCATCGAGCCGCTGTTCGACACGGCGCGCCCGCGCTTCGCCGCCATGCTCGCCGACATCGAGACCCACGCCGAGACGCTGGCGAAGTTCGGCAAGACGACAGCGGCCCCCGGCTCGCCGAAATGGAGCCAGGACTGGTTCCCGCGCCTCGACGCGGCCGCCGCCTACGCCATCGTCCGGCGCGAGCGCCCGCGGCGCATCGTGGAGATCGGGTCCGGCCACTCGACCCGCTTCCTCGCCCGGGCCGTCGCCGACGGGGGGCTGTCCACCGAGATCGTCTGCATCGACCCGGCCCCGCGGGCGCCGCTCGGGCAGCTCAAGGTCAACCACGTCAAGCGCGTCTTCGGCGACGCCGACACCCCGCTCGCCACCGCGCTCGGGCCGGGCGACATCCTGTTCATCGACTCGAGCCACATCGCCATGCCGGGCAGCGACGTGGACCGGCTGGTGCTCGACGTGCTGCCGCGGCTGCAGCCCGGCGTGCTCGTGCACGTCCACGACGTGCTGCTTCCGGACGGCTATCCCGAGGTGTGGGCCTGGCGCGGCTACAACGAGCAGACGGTCATCGGCGCGCTCCTGCAGGGCGGGGCCTTCGACCTCGTCTTCGGCAGCCACTTCGTCGCCACTCGCATGGCCGACCTCGTCGCCGCCGGCGTGCTCGGCCGCCTGCCGTTGAAGAAGGACGTGCTGGAGACGAGCCTCTGGCTGCGGAAGCGGTGAAGGCGGCCGCCCGCGGCAGCAGTCTCCTTGTCCCGGTATCTCTGCGTCATCCCCGGCGACCGCGAAGCGGTCGGGAAGGGGATCCAGGCTTTCCGACGGCCATCGCCTGGATCCCCTTCCCGCGCCTGCGGCGCGCCGGGGATGACGGCGGAAGTGCGGGGGCCGCGCTCGGGCTGGGGATGACGCCGGAGGGGGCCGGAAGGTCAGCCTCGACCCTCGGTCATCCCTCCGCTACACGCTCCCCACCGTCTTAAGCCGCGCCCGCGGGTGGATCTCGGCCTGCGACACCACCGGCGTCTCGCGCCGGAAGCGCTCGATGATCGAGCGGGCGAAGGGGCGGACGTAGGCGGAGGTCACGAGCACCGGCATCTCGCCCATGCGGGCGGCGTCCTCGAAGCGGTCGCGCACGGTGGTAACGAACTCCTGCAGCTTGGAGGGCTGCATGGCGAGGTGACGCTCGTCGCCCTGGCCCACGATGGACTCCGCGAACACGGTCTCCCAGTGGGGCGAGAGCGTGATTATCGGCAGCTGCCCCTGCGGGCCGGCGTACTGGGCGCAGATCTGGCGGGCGAGGCGCTGGCGCACGATCTCGGTGATGTCGCGGGCGTTCTTGGTGCCGTTCACCGCGTCGGCGATGCCCTCGAGGATCGTCCCGAGGTCGCGGATCGAGACGCGCTCGGCGAGCAGGTTCTGCAGCACGCGCTGGATGCCGGTCATCGGGATCTGCGCGGGCACGAGGTCCTTCACGAGGTCGCCGTGCTCCTTCGGCAGGTCCTTCATCAGCTTCTGCAGCTCGACGTAGGAGAGCAGCTCGCCGACGTTGGCCTTGAGGATCTCGGTGAGGTGAGTCGAGATCACGGTTGCGGCGTCGACCACCGTGTAGCCGCGCAGCTGCGCGTCCTCGCGCAGCGAGCCGTCGATCCAGGTCGCCGGCAGGCCGAAGGTGGGCTCGATGGTGTGCTGGCCGGGCAGCTGGATCATGCCGCCCATCGGGTCGATGGCCATGAACTGGCCCGGGTAGACCATGCCAGTGCCCGCGTCGACCTCCTTGACCTTGATGACGTAGGTGTTGGCGTCGAGCTGCACGTTGTCGAGGATGCGGACCGAGGGCATGACGAAGCCCATCTCGGCGGCCAGCGTGCGGCGCAGCGCCTTGATCTGCTCGGTGAGGCGGTCGGTGCCGTCCGGGCTGTTGACCAGAGGCAGCAGCGCGTAGCCGATCTCGATCTTGAGGTCGTCGATCTTGAGGACGTCCGAGATCGGCTCCTCCTTCGGCGCGGCGGCGGCCGCGGCGGTCTGGGCGACGCTCTCCTTCTCGTCGATGACGTCCTTCTGCGTCAGCCACAGGCGGCGTGCCATGTAGGCGGCGCCGGCGGCGAGGCCGAGGAAGGGCACCATGGGGATGCCGGGCAGGAAGGCGATGGCGGCCATGACCATCGACGACATGCCGAGCGCCTTCGGCATGCTGGCGAGCTGGCGGGCGATGGCCTTGTCGGTGGAGCCGCTGACGCCGGCTTTCGACACCAGCAGGCCGGCGGCGGTCGAGACGATGAGCGCGGGGATCTGGGTGACGAGGCCGTCACCGACCGTGAGCAGCGTGTAGGTGTGGCCGGCGGCCGAGAACGTCATGCCCTGCTGGGCGACGCCGATGATGATCCCGCCGATGACGTTGATGAAGGTGATCAGCAGCCCGGCGATGGCGTCGCCGCGCACGAACTTGGAGGCGCCGTCCATGGCGCCGAAGAAGGAGCTCTCGTCCTCGAGCTCCTTGCGGCGGGCCTTGGCGGTCTGCTCGTCGATGAGGCCAGCGGACAGGTCGGCGTCGATCGCCATCTGCTTGCCCGGCATGGCGTCGAGGGTGAAGCGCGCCGCCACCTCCGCGATGCGGCCAGAGCCCTTGGTGATGACGACGAAGTTCACGATCAGCAGGATGGTGAAGACCACCACGCCGATCACGAAGTTGCCGCTCATCACGAAGTGGCCGAACGCCTCGATGACGTGCCCGGCGGCGTCCGTCCCGGTGTGCCCGTTGGCGAGGATGAGCCGGGTCGAGGCGAGGTTCAGCGCCAGGCGGAACATCGTCGCGATGAGCAGCACCGTCGGGAAGGACGAGAACTGCAGCGGCTCCTCGATGAAGAGCGCGGTCATCAGGATCAGCACGGACAGGATGATCGAGACGGCCAGCAGGAGGTCGAGGATGAAGGCCGGCAGCGGGAAGATGAGCACCACGAGGATGCCCATCACGCCGAAGGCAAGGCCGATGTCGGAGCGCCTAGCGAGCTTGGCCAGGCCGTCGCGAGTCGGCATGGCGAGCGTCGGCGCCCGCGCCCGCCCCGTCCCGCCTCTCGCCGACACGTCCGTCATGCCCGCTCCCACGCAAGCTGCCGGGGGGCGCCGCACGGCATCCCCCACCCGGCAATTTCTGCCGGGAGCATGGTTAGCGCCGGGTTAACGGCGCGACGGTGACCGTGGTCGGCGCCTTGGCGTGCCCTTCCCGGTCGGCCGCGCTGCGGGGGATGACGTGAGAGGGCGGCGCGAGGGTGCGCCCATCAGTTCGCGTCCGGCCACGGATGGCGGACGTCCTGCCGTTCCACTACCGGTTGAATCCGTGTCGATAAGGATGATAATCCTTGACATCGCATCCCGCGCAGCCAAGGCTGCCCGTGCCTCGCATCGACGGGGATGCGTCCGAACTGGCACGTCGGGCGCCTCACCGTGGGGCTCCGGTCCTTGTCAGGCCGGGGGATGCGGGGGCAAGGGCTGGTGGACGACGGATGACACACCGGCTCCGCACGCCACGACTGCGCGGATCGGCGGCGAGCGAGACGTCGCCGGATTGAATACACCCTTCAACCCGGCACCGCCGGGGACGCCAACCTCCCGCCGATCCGCGCCACCCCGCGGTCTGCCCACCCAGAAAAGCCCGAGCACCGACAAACCAGCCCCGCCGCTCCCGCGCCGGGGCCGAAGGCGCATGTGCAGCCCGCCTCTTGCAGCACACAGGGGTGCACGCAGGCCACCGGGCCGTCACCAGCCAACCCTCCGCCGTCATCCCCGGCGGTCCGCGCAGCGGACCGGGAAGGGGATCCATGGACGGCAGGGTCAGCACGAAAAGTCTGGATCCCCTTCCCCTCCGCGCCTTCGGCGCTCCGGCCGGGGATGACGATGGAGGGCGCCGTGGCGAAGGAGGGGCGACGGTGGAGGGCGCCGTGGCGAGGGATGGGCGACAGCGGTGGCCCGATCAGGCGGATGGCCGCGCCCCCGGGGGGAGGCCTGGCCAGGCGCGCTGGAGCGTGCCGCGGACTACAGCCCGCTCACCCGTGCCTCGCCGGGAGCGGGCACCGGGATGCCCTCGGACGTGTACTCGTTGAGCTTGTTGCGCAGCGTGCGGATGGAGATGCCGAGGATCTTGGCGGCGTGGGTGCGGTTGCCGAGGCAGTGGTCGAGCGTGTCGAGGATTAGCTCCCGCTCGACCTCAGCCACCGTGCGCCCCACGAGCGCGCGGGCGGTGGCCTCCGCCGTCTCGGCGGCGCGGGCAACGCTGTCGCGCGGGCCGGCTCCGAGGGTCTCGCCCTCCGGCGTCATCAGCGCATCGGGGCCGATCTCGGCGCCCATCGCCAGCAGCACGGCGCGGTGGATGGTGTTCTCCAGCTCGCGCACGTTGCCGCGCCAGGGATTGGCCAGCAGCATCCGCCGCGCGTCCGGGGACAGCGGGCGCTGCGGCACGCCGTTCGCCTCCGCGTACTTGCGGGCGAAGTGGTGGGCGAGTTCCAGGATGTCCTGCGTGCGCTCGCGCAGCGGCGGGATCTTCAGGTGGACGACGTTGAGGCGGTAGAACAGGTCCTCGCGGAAGGTCCCCTTGCGCACCTCGTCGGCGAGGAGCCGGTTCGAGGTGGCGATGACGCGAATGTCGACCGGCACGGGCTTGCCGCCGCCGACGCGGTCGATGACGCGCTCCTGCAGGGCGCGTAGCAGCTTGGCCTGCAGGCGCACGTCCATCTCGGAGATCTCGTCGAGCAGCAGCGTGCCGCCGGAGGCCTCCTCGAACTTGCCGATGCGCCGCGCCACCGCGCCCGTGAAGGCGCCCTTCTCGTGGCCGAAGAGCTCGCTCTCCAGCAGGTTGTCCGGGATGGCCGCGCAGTTCACCGAGACGAAGGGCTTGTCGCGCCGGTTCGACTTGGAGTGCACGAAGCGGGCGATGACCTCCTTGCCGGTGCCGCTCTCCCCGGTGACGAGGATCGAGGCGTCCGAACGGGCGATCTGCTCGGCGAGGCGCACGACGCGGCCCATGGCCTCGTCGCGGAAGACGAAGGCGCGGGTGTCGCGCGACACCGCCTCCAGCACCGCGGCGATCATCTCCGGGTCGGGCGGCAGCGGGATGTATTCGCGCGCACCGGACTGGATCGCCGAAACGGCGGCCCGCGTGTCGGTGCCCGTGCCGCAGGCGACGACGGGCGTGCGGATGCGCTCGGCCTCGAAGCCCGTGACGATGTCGCGGATGGACAGCGACACGTCGACCATCACGAGGTCGGCGCCCTTGGCGCGCATGACCGCCATCGCCTGGTCGATGGTCTCGGCGTTCGTCACCGCCGCGCCGCGGTCCATGGCGATGCGGGTCGCCAGCGAGAGCTGGCCCTTCAGCGTTCCGACGATGAGAAGCCGCATGGTTCAGTCCCCCGTTCTCAGCGTTCGGCCTTGATGATCTCGGTCATGGTCACGCCGAGCCGTTCGTCCACGAGCACGACCTCGCCGCGGGCGACGAGGCGGTCGTTGACGAAGATGTCGATGGCCTCGCCCACCTTGCGGTCGAGTTCCAGCACGGTGCCCGGCCCCAGCTTCAGGAGGTCGCCGATCTCGAGGCGCGTGCGGCCGAGCACGGCCGACACGTTCACCGGCACGTCGAAGACGTGCTCGAGGTCCTCCGCGACCTTGCTGACGCCGCCCTCGCTGCCCTCGCCGATGCCGCCCGGCTGGCCGCCGGCGGCGAAGTCGAGGTCGAGGCCGGGGGCGCCGCCCTTGAGGTTGGGGAGGGGGATGTCGTCGGGGCCGGCCATGGCGGTGGGCTCCTATCGGTCGATGCCGCCGTCGGGGGTCGCGCCGAGATGGCGGGCGATCGCCGAGGCGATGAGGGATTGCAGGGTGGCGCCGTCGCGGGACACGCCGCCGTCGGCCCATTCGATGCGGAAGTCGCCGGCGAGCATCTCCGGCTCGCCCAGCACGACGAGGCGCCCGGCGAAGCCGCGCTCCAGCGCGAGCCGGTCGAGCAGCGCCTTGGCGCGGTCGATCTGGTCCTGCGGGACCGTGACCACGGCGTGGGGGGCGCCGACGATGTTGCGGAAGACGTCGGAGGCCGCCTGCTGCAGCGGGCCCAGCGGCGCGGCGTCGACGAGATCGCCGGCGATCTTGCGGGCGAAGGCGAGCGCCAGACGCGCCGCCTCGTGCTCGAGCCGGGCGCGCTCCGCGTCGAGCCCCGCGATGACCGCGGCCGCCTGCCCGGCGAGGGCCTCGGCGGCCTGGGCGAGGCGCATCGCGGCCTCCTGCTCGGCCTCCCGGCGTCCGTCGAGGAGGCCGCGCTCGTAGCCTTCCCGCTGGGCCTCCTCCAGCCGCTGCTGGTCGCCCTGCCGGCGCGACGCGCCGGAGCGGCGGTCGAATTCCTCGTCGAAGACGAACTTCTGCGGGCGCGCCGTCATCACATCACCAGCTGGTCGGCCTCGTCACGGCCGGCGACCGTGATCTCGCCGTTGCGCTCGAGGGTCCGCGTGAGGTTCATGACCTCCAGCTGGGCCTCCTCGACCTGCTTGAGGCGCAGCGGCCCGAGGGCGTCGATCTCGTCGGAGAGCCGCTTTCCGGCCCGCCGCGACATGTTCATCATGAAGGCCTGCCGCACGCGGCCGCTGGTGCCCTTCAGCGCCTTCGCGAGCGTCGTGGGATCGGCCTGACGGATCACCGTCTGGATCGCCGGCGGGTCGAGGTCGGCGAGATCCTCGAACACGAACATCATGGCCCGGATGCCCTCGGCGACGGCGGGCCGCGTCTGCGCCAGCGCGCCGAGGAGACGGTTCTCCGTGTCCTTGTCGACGCGGTTGAACACCTCCGCCATCTGCTCGTAGACGTTCCGGCCGGTGCTGCGCGACAGCGTGGCGATGAACTCCTGGCGCAGCGTCGCCTCGATGCTCTGCAGCGTCGTCTTCGGCACGGTCTCGATGTGGATCATCCGGTCGATGACCTCGACCGCCAGCGCCTCCGGCAGCAGCGGCAGCACCTGCGCGGTCTGCTTCGGATTGACCCGCGAGAGCACCAGCGCGATCGTCTGCGGGTGCTCGTTCTTCAGGTAGGTGGCGAGCATCGCGGCCTGCACGTTGGACATCTTCTGCCACATGTTGCGGCCGGCCGGCCCGCGCAGCTCCTCCATGATCTGCTCGGCCTTCTCGGCCGGCAGGAGCTTCATGAGCAGCTGCTCGGTGCGCTCGTAGTCGCCCATCACCGAGACCTGGGGCAGGCGCTCGGCGAACTCGGTGAGGATCTCGTCCATCACGCCCGGCTCCACGTTGCCGAGCTGGGCCATGGCACCGGACACCTGGCGGATCTCGTCCTCGTCGAGGAAGGCCCACACCTCCGTGCCGTACTCCTCGCCCAGCATCAGCAGCATCGCCGCCGCGCGGTCGACGCCTGACATCTCGCTGCGCTGTCTCGTTCCCCGGCTCATCATCCGGCCTCATGGATCCACTGGCGGATGATGGTGGCGGTGGCGCCCGGGTTCTCCTTGACGATCTCGCCGATGCGCTCGATCGAGCGGGCCTGCACCTGGCCGTTGACGCGCGCGATCTCCATCATGCGGCCGGCCTCGGTCTCCACCATGGCCGCCTGGGAGATGGCGGGCGGCACGCCGCCGGCGGGGCCGGCGACGGCGGTGGCCGTGCCGTCCGGCCCGGTCACCATCACCGTCTCCTTCAGGCGTGGCATCACACCTCCCGCGAGGATGGTGCGCACCATCGGCCGCACCACCACCAGCAGGACGATCAGGGTGAGCACGCCGAGCACGGCCAGCTCGATGAGCTGCATCAGGTCGTACTTCGTCGGCATGAACTGGGCGACGAGGCCCACCGGTGCCGTCGCCTCGGGGTTCACGGGCGAATCGGCGAAGCGCAGGTTGACGACCTCCACCTGGTCGCCGCGCTTGCCGTCGAAGCCGATCGAGGAGCGCACGAGGGCGGCGATCCTGTCGAGCTCCTCCTGGGGACGCGGCTGGTAGCTCACCTCGCCTGCGGCGGTGCGCGCGTAGATGCCGTCGACCAGCACCGCCACCGACACGCGCTTCACGCGGCCGCTCTCCACCACCTCGGTGCGGGTGGTCTTGGAGATCTCGTAGTTGATGACCTCCTCGGACTTCTGCGACTGCTCGCGCTGCGAACTCGGGGGGGCGTTGTTGCCCGTCGCGGGCAGCTCGTTGCCGACCGTCACCTGCCCGTTGGCGTCGTTCGTCAGCTGCTGCTCGTTGCGGGTCTGGGTGGAGCGGACGACCCGGCTCTCCGGATCGAAGCTCTCCGACGTCTGCTGCACGCGGTTGACGTCGATGTCGGCCGACACCTGGACACGGGTACGGCCCTGGCCGACGACGCTGGCGACGATCTCCTCGACCTGGTTGCGCAGGCGCCGCTCGAAGGCGACCTGCTTCTCGTCGGCCGCGACCGCGGCGGCGGCATCGCCCTGCGTGCCGTCGGCGAGGAGACGGCCGCGCTCGTCGACGATGGAGATGCGGTCCGGCTTCAGCCCCTCGACCGCCGACGCGACGAGGTGGCGGATGGCGCGCACCTGGCCCGGCTCCAGTTCGCCGGAGACCTTCAGCACGACGGCGGCGCGAGGCTGCTCGCGGTCGCGCTCGAACAGCCGCTTCTCCGGCAGGGCGAGATGGACGCGGGCCGACTGCACGCGGGACAGGGAGCGGATGGTGCGGGCGAGTTCGCCCTCCAGCGCCCGCAATGCGTTGACGCCCTGCACGAAGCTGGTGGCGGAGAAGGCGTCGCCCTTGTCGAAGATCTCGTAACCGACGCTGCCGCCGGTCGGCAGGCCCTTGCCGGCGAGGTCCATGCGCAGGCGGGTGATGGCGTCCTTCGGCGCGAGGATCGTGCGGCCGTCCTCGCGCAGCTCGTAGCGGATGTTGCGGGCCTCGAGCTCGCGCACGATTCCGGCGCTGTCGGACGACTGCAGGTCCGTGTAGAGCACCGTCATCGTCGGCTGCGACATGCGCATCATGACGAAGGCGAAGAAGCCGACAAGCGCGAGCGTCACCGCCGCCATCGATGCGATGCGGGCGGGTCCCAGCCTCGTCAGGAAATCCGTCAGGCCCTGCAAGCCCCAGCTCCATGGCGCTCGACCGCGAGCCGACCGGGCTCGCGGTTAGGCAAAAATTGCCCGGTGCAGGGTTAGCGAAGGGTTAAGATCGGCCGCGCCAGACCCGAAAAGGCGAAAGGCGCCGGGGGTTTCCGGCGCCTTTCGCAATTCTGGGTAGGTATGACGTTAAGCGCACCACTCAATGGCGGTACTGCTGGATCCGCGTCGTGCGCAGCCCGGCGAGCCCGTGCTGGTCGATCGAGGCCTGCCAGGACAGGAACTCCTCGACGGTCAGCGTGTAGCGGGAGCAGGCTTCTTCCAGGCTGAGAAGCCCGCCGCGCACGGCGGCGACCACCTCGGCCTTGCGCCTGATCACCCAGCGCCGGGTATTGGCCGGCGGGAGATCCGCGATCGTCAGCGGGCTGCCATCGGGCCCAATCACGTATTTCACCCTCGGCCGGTAGGGTTCGGTCATTTTACGCTCACACAACTCGACTGACCATTGTCATGTCGGACGATAGAGCCTGCCCGCTTAAGAATTACCTAAGCGCGAGAGGGGTTTTCGGGCGTTTGCCACTCCTGCGGGCACGTCCGCGCGCATCAGGCTGCCGGCTTGCGCATCGACTTCACCTTTTCGACCGGAACGGAGGCCGAGCCGACGTTCAGCATCGGGCTCGTTCCGGTGAGGTCGACCGAATCGACCGTGCCGACGATCTCGGTGCCCACGTTGACGGACTTGCCGCTGAGGTCGGTCGCCACTACCGAGATGGTGTAGTCGCCCGCAGGCGCCGAGCCTCCGGCGTTGGTCTTGCCGCTCCAGCGGTAGGTCTGGTTGCCGGCGGTGAGCGTCGTCTTCTCCGAGAACACCGTGGCGCCGGTCTTGTCCCGCACCGTCACCGTCCCTGAGGCCGCGCGGGGCGACGAGAGGTTCCACGTCGCCTGGCCGTTCTCCAGCTTCGTCGTCGCGCCGTCCGCCGTCACCTCCATGCCGACGAAGTTGAGCGCGTTCGTCGCCGTGGAGGCCTTGGTGGCGGTGAGCAGGGCGGTCAGCATGTCGTTCGACTTGATCTGCTGCTCGACCGAGGCGAACTGCACGAGCTGCTGCGTGAACTCGTTGGTGTCGAGCGGCTCGAGCGGGCTCTGGTTCTTGAGCTGCGTGGTGAGCAGCAGCAGGAACTTGTCGAAGTTGCCGGCAAGCATCTTCGACGAGTTCGTCGTCGAGGCGCCCGTACCCGTGGTGGTGCCGGTGCTGCTGCCGACCGATGTCGTGGCCATGGCGTCCTCCTCAGATCCTGATGTCGAGCCCGCCGGCGGAGAGCCCGTAGGCCCTGAGCGACGCGGCGATCTCGCGGGTGGCGGCGTCGGCGTCTGCCGTCACCGTGCGGTCTGGGCCGGCGAAGGTCGGGCGGCGCTCGCCGTCCTGCGACTGCGCGCCCTGTCCCTGGTTGCCGAGCGAGAACTGCAGCGCGCCGTCTCCGGTACGCAGGCCTGCCTGCTCGAACGCCCGCTCCAGCGTGCGGGCGTCCCGCTGCAGGAGGTTCAGGGTGTCGACACGGTCGACCACGATGTGCGCCTTGACCCCGCCGTCGTCGGCGATGTCGAGGCGCACGTCGACGCGCCCGAGGTTCTCCGGCGACAGCCGGATCTCGAAACGCTGCTGGCCCTCCATGGCCCGCAGCCCGATCTCGATCGGCAGCATCGACACCGGCGTCGGCGGCGTCTGCGCCTGCGGGGCCGCCGGGGCGGCGGCCTGCGCGGCGGTGCCGTCGAGCGCCTGTGGCGCGGCGGCGCCCGGCGGCAGGGGCGGCAGCATGGTGACGTTGAGCTTCACGCCGTCCTGCGGCGGCGCCGTCTCGGTCCGGGCGGCGGCCTCGGCGGCCTTCCCGCCCTCGACCGGCTCGAGTCCCACCTTTCGGCCCTCGTCCTTCGTGGCGCCGACGCGGCCGTCCGTGGCCTCGCCGCGCGTCGCAACGGCCGGATCCTGCTTCAGCGGCGGAGCCGCGGCAGCCGCGGCGGGAAGCTCGGGCACCGGCTTCGTCGCGTTCGGGCCGGCCTTCGTCGCTGCCGGCGGCGTCTCGCCCGCGTCGGCCGTGGCGATGGCTTCTCCCGAGTCCTCCGTCTTCGTCGCGGTGCCGTCGCCGGAGGCCTCGGCATCGCCTTCGGCCTGGGCCAGCGCCTGCGTGGCCGCGCCGGCCAGAAGGACGCGCGCCGCCTCGGCGGCCCGGGCCGCGGCGCCGCCTGCCGGCTGCGACACGGCGGTGACGGCCTTGGCGACGTCGCTCGCCTGCTCCGCCGGCACGCCGGGCGCGGCCTGCGCCGCAGCCGGGGCGGGGGCGGCTGCCGCGGCCAGGACCGCGGCGGGGTCGGCAACGGGGGCAGGGGGCTGTGGCGCGAGCCGCGCCTCGGCGGCCTCTGCCGCCTTCGCCTCGGCCGCGTCGTCGAGATCCGCGGCCTCTGCCGCCTTTTCGTCAGCGGCCGCGTCACCGTCCTTTGCCTTGGCGTCCTTCTGCGGCTTGCCGGCGCCGCGCGTCTCGTCGGCGGGCGTCGCCTGCCCGGCGTCCTGCGTCCGCTTGTCGGTCCGGCGGGCGTCGGGTGCCTCGTCCGCATCGCGGCGCGACGCGGATGGCGCGTCCCGGTCGGCACGCTTCGTGTCGCGCGGCGCGGCCTTCGGCGCGGTGTCGCGCTCGGCCGGCACCGCGGCGAGCTCGCGAGCGAAGCCGTCGCCACCGGGTGACGCCTGCTCGGCCCGGCGGGGCGCCGGGCGGGTCTCGGGCATCGGGGCGGCAATGGCGGTCGTGGTCATGGCATCGGTCCTGCGGCGGGCCCCACGGCCAGCCGGTCATGCCATCAGGAGCAATCGCCGGGCCAGCCGCGCTTGCGTGTGAATCCAACGACTTGGAGAGTAAACAGAGGGTACCGCGCCGGCAGGAAGCGCCGACCCGGCAGGATTTGCCGGGCGCAGGCGGGGCGGGGTGCCCCGCGAGCACCTTGGAGCGGGCCGCGGAAAACCCTATATGAAGGCGTCGTTCCGCGGCCCTGCCGCAGCCAACCCGCGAGCCATGCTGAACAGCCTCGACCTTCCCGGCCGGCCGGAAGAGACCCGCGTCGTCGTCGCCATGTCCGGCGGCGTCGACTCGTCGGTCGTCGCCGGGCTGCTGAAGCGCGAGGGCTACGACGTCGTCGGCGTGACGCTGCAGCTCTACGACCATGGCGAGGCCGTGCACCGCGCCGGCTCGTGCTGCGCCGGGCAGGACATCCACGACGCCCGCCGCGTGGCGTCGGCGCTGGGCATCCCTCACTATGTGCTCGACTACGAGAGCCGCTTCCGCGAGGAGGTGATCGACCGCTTCGTCGACAGCTACCTCGCCGGCGAGACGCCGGTGCCCTGCGTCGAGTGCAACCGGCAGATCAAGTTCCGCGACCTGCTCGCCACGGCCCGCGACCTCGGCGCGGCGGCGCTGGCGACCGGCCACTACGTGGCGAGTCGCGCCCGGCCCGATGGCGGCCGCGCCCTGCACCGCGCCGCCGACCCGGACCGCGACCAGAGCTACTTCCTCTACGCCACCACGCCGGCGCAGCTCGCCATGCTGCGCTTTCCGCTCGGCGAGATGCCGAAGGCGCAGGTGCGCGACCTCGCCCGCGAGTTCGGGCTGGCCGTCGCCGACAAGGCCGACAGCCAGGACATCTGCTTCGTGCCCTCGGGGCGCTACACCGACGTCATCGAGCGGCTGAAGCCCGAGGCGTCGCAGGCCGGCGACATCGTCCATGTCGACGGACGCGTGCTCGGCCGCCATGCCGGCATCATCCGCTACACGGTGGGCCAGCGGCGCGGGCTCGGTCTCGCCGCAGGCGAGCCGCTCTACGTGGTGCGCATCGACGCGGCGCGCTCGCAGGTCGTGGTCGGCCCGCGCGAGGCGCTGGCGACCCGCCGCGTGGTGCTGAAGGACTTCAACTGGCTCGGCGACCGTCCGCTCGCCGCCCTCGGCGGGCAGGCGATGGAGGTTGCCGTGCGGGTGCGCTCGACGCGCCCGCCGCAGCCGGCGCTGCTGCGCCTGAGCGGCGACGAGGCCGAGGTCGAGCTGCTCGACGGCGAGTACGGCGTCTCCCCCGGGCAGGCCTGCGTGGTCTACGAGGACGCCGGGACGCGGGCCCGCGTGCTCGGCGGCGGCATCATCCGCGCCGCGCGTCCGCTCGCCGCCGGCGCCGCCGGCGAGGCGGCCGCGGCCGTCGCGACCCGCTGAGCCCGGCATGGCCGGGGCCGCTCCCGCCCTCGACAACAGCGCCGTCGAGGCGGCATACGCCCGCTGGGCGCCTGTCTACGACCTCGTCTTCACCGCCGCGATGGCGCCCGGCCGGCGTGCCGGTGTGGCCGCGGCGGAGGCCTACGGCCCGCGCATCCTCGACGTAGGCGTCGGCACCGGGCTTGAGCTGCCCATGTTCTCGCCGTCCTCCAGCGTCACCGGCGTCGACCTGTCGGAGGCCATGCTGAAGCGCGCACGCGCCCGCGTGCTGGGCGAGCGGCTCGCGGCGGTGGCAGGCCTCTCGGTGATGGATGCGACGCGCCTCGGCTTCCCGGACGGATCCTTCGACGCCGTGGTGGCGCCCTACGTGATGACGGTGGTGCCCGACCCGCACGCCACGCTGGAGGAGCTCGCCCGCGTGGTGCGCCCCGGCGGGGGCATCGTGCTCGTCAACCACGTCGCCGCCGACGCCGGCCCCCGCGCCGCCGTCGAGCGCTGGCTCGGCCGGCACGGGGCCAGGCTCGGCTGGCGCCCGGAATTCCCCTTCGCCGTCATCGGCGACTGGATCGCCTCGCGCCCCGACATGACGCTGGAGGAGCGCCGCGAGCTGCCGCCCCTATCGCTCTTCACCCTGGTGCGCATCCGCAAGGCCGGGTGAGGGCAGGGCGGGCCTCCCGGCGGGAAGAAGGCAAGCGGCGCCCCTGCGGCTTCGTGCGGTCGTGATCCGGCTCTCCGGGTCGCCGGCTGGCCCGCGCGCGTCAGCCCTCTGTCGGCGGCTGCGGACGTCCATGCGGCTCCGTACGCCCTTGATCCGGCTTTCGGGGGGCGATGGCCCTCTTCCCTTCTCTTCACGACGTGGGGAGAAGGTGGCGCGCAGCGCCGGATGAGGGGCCTTTCGGGCAGCAGGTGCGCTGCCATGGGCTCGGGGCGGATGGAGACGGCCGAGGACGCGCTGGCCGAGGGTGACGCGGGGCCTCGGGCACGATGGCGGAAGACCGCAGGGCCAACGCTGCGCCGCGCCGCCGTCCCGCACCTGTGCAGCGGCGCCGCCTGATCCTTGACACCGCTCGCGCGGGCATCCTATACCCCCGCTGCCTTGCGGGGGTGCACCGACCGAACCCCGCTCCATCCGGCAGTCGCCCGTCTCCGACGTGCGGCAGAGGATGACCCGGGGCGGAGTAGCTCAGCTGGTTAGAGCAGAGGAATCATAATCCTTGTGTCGGGGGTTCGAGTCCCTCCTCCGCTACCAACGTTCCCCCCGACAAACCGGAGCCCTTCGGCTTCCGGCATAGGGGTCGCAGACGGGCCGTAATCTCCACCTCGATCCGGCCTTCATCCCTCCTCGGGACGAGAACTACTGACTTCACAAGGGCTCGCAGCGAAACCGCTTCGGGACTATCCGCCGCAACGGTGCCTCGCTTCGCCCTTGTGCGAAACTCGGTGACCGTCCTCAGATAGTCAGTGACGGTAGCGGGTTCGGGCACCAGATCGTCTGCGGCATCGTCGAGGGCGGACAGTTCTGCGCGGAGCGTTTCCTCCTCGATCCGACCCTGCTGACAGCGTTGGTCAATCCTGATCGGGTCGCCGACGCCACGGGCGAGGAAGTCAGTGAGCCGATCCATCTCCTCGGTCAGGGCGGACAGCCGCGCATCCACCTCGATTCTGCGGAGTCGGTTCGCTTCGAGATGGGCGGCTCGCTCGTGACGGTATCGAGAGGCTGCCTCATAGATTGCGCGGCGGTCACGCAGTTCGCTCTTCAGAGCCCTCAGAACCGTGCCCTCGACCCACGACAGATAGTAGGAGCGGGGATCAGGACAGGTTCCGCTCTCTGCGTGGCGAGAACACCGAATGCGGACGCGCTGGCTCCTATCGACGCCAGCAGTCGCAAACCCGCTGCCGCAGCAGCCGCATTGCAGGAGACCAGAGAAGAGGCGGACGTTGCGGCGAGAGTATTCGGGGCGGGCGGTGCCCCTCAGGCGCTTGAGAGAGTTTGCCTGCTCGAAGGTCTCCCGATCCACGATAGCGAGGTCAGGACGCTCACATCGAATCCACGCCTCGGGCGGATTCGGTCGCGAGACGCGCCGCCCATTCACCGGATTCTTGATCATCCTGATTTTGTTCCAGACGACCACCCCGGCGTAGAGTTCGTTCTGGATGATGCCATTGCCGCGCTGTGGCGAACCGTTGATCGTACTCGCGTTCCACGAGCGTCCACGGGGGGGTGGAACGCCCTCGCTGTTGAGCGTGTAGGCGATCTGCCTTGGCGTGAGACCCCCGATGTAGGCCGAAAAGATGCGCCTCACGATGTCGGCCTGCTCAGGGACGATCTGTGGCTCGCCGCGCTGGCCGAGGGCGGGACGGTAGCCAAACGCCCGCCCGCCAGCGTGCTTGCCTCGGTTCACAAGCCCGACCATCCCGCGCTTCACCTTCTTGGCTCCGTCCTCACGGAAGAGTTGGCCAACGAGACCGCGAAGGCCGATTAGGATCGTGTCGGCGGGCCGCCCGCCGTCGCTCACACCGATTATGTCGATCCCTAGAAAGCTGAACGTCTTGTGGATGTGTCCGAGGTCGGCGATGTCACGAGATAGGCGATCTAGCGCCTCGACCAGCAGCACCTCGAACCTACCCTTGCTGGCATCTGCCAGCAGGGCCAACACGCCCGGTCGTCCTGCTATGGACGCGCCTGATACCGCTCTGTCCTCGTAAGTCGCAACAATCTGCAAGCGTTCACGAGAAGCAAATACTCTGCAAAGTGAGAATTGATCCTCGACGGACTTCTCATTCTGCAAGTCAGTTGAATAACGACCGTAAATCACTCCTCGACGCATATAGACCCGCTACTTCGTCTCAGGCTTCTGCTCGATAATGGGCTTCTGATCAGAGGCTACACCGGGCGTTGTCGCATCAGCCGGGAGGTGAAGATTGTTCACCCAAATTGGTAGTGCGAACTTTCCCTCGAAAATCCTAGCGAACCCCCAAATTACACGACGCTGGTCATCTTCGAGAAGCGCCTGACCTTCGGGTGAATAAATCCCATTCTCGATTTCCTGCTTCGTGAATGAGAATCCAAGATACTTCGACATCTCCCAAATCAAGTTCACCAGTTTCGGTATTTGCTCGCCAGCCCATGCATCCCTATTGGCTTCACGCTTTTTATTGTCAGCGAGGTGATGGAGATAATCATTCCACTCCTGACGTATTACTTGTAGGGCTTTTTGATTGCCATAGAATACGATAGGAATCGCATTTAGCGCATCGACGTGCCGGGGTGACAGGCGTGACGCCCTTGTCGCCATCAGAGCCTCAAACACGGCAAGCTGCCGGTTTCTCTTCTCACGACTCCGCTCAAGCCATTTCTGAACCTGAACGGCCACAACGGGTCCAGCCAACGTTGCGGCCACGATTGCGAGATCGGAAAGACGGAATAGCTGTTCGTCGGCCATGAATCGTCACGGTTTGTGCCCACACTTCTCATAGCATGCTCGATGCGCTGTCAGCAGGGTCGGATCGAGGAGGAAACGCTCCGCGCAGAACTGTCCGCCCTCGACGATGCCGCAGACGATCTGGTGCCCGAACCCGCTACCGTCACTGACTATCTGAGGACGGTCACCGAGTTTCGCACAAGGGCGAAGCGAGGCACCGTTGCGGCGGATAGTCCCGAAGCGGTTTCGCTGCGAGCCCTTGTGAAGTCAGTAGTTCTCGTCCCGAGGAGGGATGAAGGCCGGATCGAGGTGGAGATTACGGCCCGTCTGCGACCCCTATGCCGGAAGCCGAAGGGCTCCGGTTTGTCGGGGGGAACGTTGGTAGCGGAGGCAGGGTTTGGCCGGGTGAAGGCGCTCGATTTGCCGAGCTTTGTTTTGCGGGTTCCGTTGTCCTCTGGATGACGTGTCGGCGCTGAGGCGACGATTTGAATTTCGACTTTTATTGGCTCTGCGTGATAGGTTCATCGCGTTGATTTTGAACGTGATTTCCCTCGATGTTTTGCTCATCCCGCACTTTCACCCACGTCATTTCGCCTGCTGCCGTCGATCTGTGTGTCCGGGAGATTGAGGCGGCGCTCGTTCGAGGCGGGTTCGATCCAGCAGGGCT
Source organism: Alsobacter sp. R-9 (assembly GCF_054612375.1). NCBI lineage: Bacteria > Pseudomonadati > Pseudomonadota > Alphaproteobacteria > Hyphomicrobiales > Alsobacteraceae > Alsobacter > Alsobacter sp. R-9. Next base: position 594,199 of record NZ_JBTSWJ010000001.1, read on the forward strand.
CGACTTCAGCCCGCAGGCTTCCCATTACCTCGCTGATCAAGCAGTCGCGACAGCGACCGGGCTCGGCATCGATGTCGTGGGGCACACGTGGCTTTGCCGGTCAGACGGCGCAGTTGAGGTCGCGATCGAGCTCCGTCGGGAGGTCGATCTGGTCCTCCTGAAGTTCGCCCTGTCATGAGCTTGAAACGACGTCATTGGCGTGACTGGGAGGGGCGCGGTGCCCGCGCCACTTCCGGAGGTACTGGAGACGGCGGAGCTCCGGTCATCAGGTGGATGTGGGCTTAGACCCTGCGAGGCCCCGGATGGGAGACGAGTGAGCTCGTCGAGCATCCGGGAGACGAGCGTGATGGCCGCGTCGAAGCGAGAGCGCGACGCGGACAGCACCTGATTGATCCTCAAGAGCCCGAGGCCCCCGTCGTCCGGGGGCCTCTTGCTGAGTTGGCAGAACGGCCATCGCCCCGGCTTGCGCCGTGCCGTCGCCGTGTCAGCCAACTCAGCCTTCAAGAAAATAATTGGGTCATCAATAATTATATAGAATAATCAGGCTGATGATGCTATTATCTACTATATATTGAAAAGGAGTTATTCCATGATTATTAGAGTTATTACAGGACCTCCCGGATGCGGGAAGACGCACACAATCCGGCAGGAAATGGTCAGCAGGCGCGGGAAGTACGTTCTTGCCTCCCCTCGCATCGACCTCACCAATGAGCGCCATGTGGAGCTTCTGGCTGACGCGAAGCGGCTCTCCACCAAGCCCAAGATCGTTTGCATCCATGGGCAGTCATCGGGCGGTCGCCCGGTTCTAGAGCAGATCGCGGATGCGTGGCTGACCTACCATGCGGACTCTCACGTCATCCTGCTCATCACCCATGAAGGGTTGATGGGAGCTGACCTGTCCGGGTTTGCCGGTTGGGAGGTCTACATCGACGAGAGCCCGTCCGCCGTCTGGTCGGATCGCTTCACGGCTCCGGCCTTGGCTGTCTACTTGAAGCAGGACTTCGAACTGGAGTGGGACGAGCGCCTTGAGCTATCCCGCGTGAGAGCGAAGAAAGACGTCAGGTTGGGTGAACTCATCCGCGACCCCACGCTCAGAAAGCTTGCGCCGCTCCGCAAGCGGGCGTGCTCTCCCCAAGGGCTCTACGTCGACGTGAAGGACTGGGACGACGTCATCGGAAGCGATCGCGAGTTGAACTGGCTGTGGGTGTGGACCCCCATTCATCTCTCGGCGTTCGCCAAAGTGACCATCGTCGGAGCGGGCTATCTCCAAAGCCTCGGCTACAAGGCGGCTTGCCGCGCCGGAGAGTTCACCTTCGTCGAAGAGAGGATCGAACGTCCGGTCGCCGCTTTGCCCAAGGTCCGCATCTGCTACTTCACCACCCACCGCGGCTCGACGACCTATTGGATGGACGAGGGAAGCGGCTGTCTGCTCGCAGTTCGTGACCACCTAATCCGCGTGGGTCACGACGGCTACTGGTCGGCCAACAAGGATGCGTTCAAGTTCCTTCAGGGTCTGCCGGGAGTGCGCGTGTCGCCACGTCAGGAGGGCTCGAACTCCTTGTCGTCACACACGTCCTGCGCCCTCATCTACTCGGCCAAGGCCACGCCCTCTGACAAGGCCCTGAAAGAGTATCTTGGGCTGACGGATGAGGACGTTCGTCTCGCTCGGGAGGATGAAGACATCCGCCAGTTCATGCTGCGCGGTGCCCTGCGAGACCCCACCTTCGTTGGCGTCTTCACGGCGTATCTCTACGACCGCGAACAGGCCGCTCGCTTTGCCGACTGGGTGACGAAGGAAGGCATCGCGGAGGTCGAGTTGGTGCCCGTGCACGAGGCCGGGATCATGGACGTCGAGCGTCCGCTCAGAGGCCCTAAGAAGAAGACACCCGACGCGAAGAGCAAGGCGGAGATGGAGCGCAAGCGGCGGGCATCAAACCGAGCCGCCAAGGCAAGGCAACGTCAGCGCAGAAAAGAGCAGAAGGAGCGCGACGGCACAGCGCGGCCACCGGGCCGACCGAAGAAGTCCATGCCCCTCTCGCCTCACGCGAAGGCCTATCGCCGGAGTGTCCGCAATGGGCTCACCCCCAAAGCCTACAGGGCCCGCTACTGCTGGAAGCCCGACCTTCGCTCAACATTGAACCGACCCTGAGCGCTCGCCGATGGAGGACGGTCTGCCTACCGTCCTCCATGGCGCAGTTACCCGCGAAGGTAACCTCGTCTGCACCCGGACCTTGGCGGCAGTCCGCCGGTCCATACATTCGCCTCAGGAGATGCACTGGCCGATCGAGCGCGCGCTGATGACAATGTTGGACACCCACTTGCTCAAGACGATGTTCCAGTATGCCAAGGAGCTCGATGGCAATAAGCACTTCGGCGAGAAGGCACGAGACTGCGTGGCCTATGTCCACGACATGATGGCTCAGCGAAGCCAATGGTGGCTGTCGGAGAGCGAGCGGCAGGGCGTCAACATGCTGCTCATGCACCTGATGGCGATTAAAAACCAACCCATGAGGAAGCCCCCTCCGATCGACTTCGCCCAGCACGTGCCCGCAGAGTGGCTCAAGCGTCGGCGACGGACTTAGCTGGGCTTTGACCTGCCACTGAGTTTTTCCTCCACCCGGAGTTAGAGTCCGGCCCTTCGAAGGGCGGACAGATGAAGCGAGCACG